>NZ_JAFLRJ010000027.1 GCF_017315755.1 Streptomyces beijiangensis | reverse complement strand
CTGGGGGCTCCGCCCCCGGACCCCTGCTCCTCAATCTCCCCCAAGCTCTTAAGGAGCAGGGGGGACCCCCTTGAGGGGCTTGATTTTGCCTGGTGTGGGCGGGGCACGCTTTGGTCGTTGCTCGTACAGTGCCCGCATGAAAATCATCGACCTTGAGCCCGGCGACGAACGGCTCGCCACCGACCTCCTCCCCGTCCTGCGCGAGCTCCGCCCGCATCTCACCGAGGAACTGCTGGGAGAGGTGTACGCCGAGGGGCACGGCCAGGGGCTGCGCTTCACCGTCGCGTACAGCGACGACGGGGTGTGTGTGGGCGCCGCCGGGTGGCGCGTCGTCGTCAACACCAGTGCGCTGCGGAAGCTGTACGTCGACGACCTGGTCACCTCCGCCGCCGCGCGGTCCGGCGGGGTGGGGCGGCAGCTGCTCGCGTACCTGGAAGGGCGGGCCAGGGAGGCGGGCTGCACTCAGCTCAGTCTGGACTCCGGTACGCAGCGGGTCGAAGCCCACCGGTTCTACTTCCGGGAGCGGATGGCTGTCACCGCCTTTCACTTCGACCGGCACCTGGACCTCGACTGAGGGGCTGAGAGGAGGAGTTCAGGGGCGGAGGTCCCGGCGCCAGTCGTTCGTGCGGAGGGAGTGGCCCGGCGGGTATTCGAAGTCGCACTCCGCCACCAGCTCGAAACCCGCCTTGCGGCAGACCCCGTTGGACCCGGGGTGGTCCGTGGAGGGAAACGCGTGCAGATAGCGGTTGCGGCCCAGCTCCGCGGCCTCGGCCGCCACCGCGCGGGCCGCGGCGGAGGCGATGCCCAGACCCTGGAAGGCGGTCAGCACCGCCCACCCGGTCTCGTACACCCTCTCGCCCTGCCAGTCGCGCTGCCAGTACCCGATCGTGCCGGCCGCCTCACCGGCCGCCTCACCGGCCGCCTCACCGAGCGCATCACCAGACGCGTCACCAGGCGCATCGCCGTCCTGCTCGCCGTCCTGCTCGCCGTCCGGCTCCAGCACGATCCGGTACATCCGGCCCGCCGCAGGGTCCTTCATCGCCACATACCGCGCATGCCGGACGGCGAGCTTCTCCTCGGTCTCCGGCCCGCCCAAGTGGTCCATCATCTCCGGCGCATTGGCGCGCCGCAGCAGGTCGAGGTCGCCCTCCGACCACTGCACGATCCGCACATTGCTTCCCATGGATCCGACCATAGGCGGGGGGTCTGACAACCGGCGTCAGCACGCCGACACCGGATTCCGGACTACGGCCAGACCAGGCAGTACGCCTGGTGCCCCGCATCATGCAGCCGGTGGCTGAAATCCTGCCATTCATGCAGGAGTTGGTACACATTGAACGCATCCCGGGGCCCGCCCCGGTCCGGCACGGTCGACCAGATGAAAGCCGCGGCCCCCACCGACTCCTCGCCGACCCCCCGCAGCGGGTCCACGACCGTCATCGGAAGCTTGACCACCGCATAGTCGGGGTGGAGCACCACCAGTTCGAGCGGCGGGACCTTGTGCAGGGGTATGCCCTGTATGCCGGTCAGGACCATGGCGGCCATCGTCTCCGGCTTGATCTTGGTGAACATCCCGCCCATGCCGAGCTCGTCGCCGCCCAGCTCCTCGGGGCGCATGGTGACGGGCACGCGCGCGGCGGTGGCGCCGTCGGGCGCACCGAAGTACTTGTACGTCACCCCCATGGAGCCCGCCCTGTTTCCCGAGTGCGCGGCCGGCTGCTTCGAGGCAGCTCTCTCCCGCGCGCGCCGGTGTTTCCCCTTGGGCACGCGCTCGGGATCGAGGTCGTCCGTACCCTCGCCCAGTCCGCCACCGCGATGCATATCTCCACCCGACCACTCGCGGCCCCCGCCGCGCAACCCGATCATCGTGTCAGTGACCTCCCCCACGTGCGTGCGGTGAAACACCTGTCCGCAAGAGTGCTCGGGGCTCTGACACCATGGCTTGTGTGAGCTATCCGTACGAATACGACGCCCCAGTTT
Organism: Streptomyces beijiangensis; assembly: GCF_017315755.1. Taxonomy (GTDB): domain Bacteria; phylum Actinomycetota; class Actinomycetes; order Streptomycetales; family Streptomycetaceae; genus Streptomyces; species Streptomyces beijiangensis. The sequence goes on along the minus strand of NZ_JAFLRJ010000027.1, from coordinate 39,620 downwards.
CGCAGACGCTCTTCGACCGTGCGTCCCTCGTGACACCCGGCGGGGTGAACTCGCCCGTCCGCGCCTTCCGCGCGGTGGGCGGTACGCCCCGTTTCATGGTGTCCGGTACCGGTCCGTACCTGACCGACGCCGACGGACGCGAGTACGTCGACCTCGTGTGCTCGTGGGGGCCGATGATCCTCGGCCATTCCCACCCCGAGGTGATCGCCGCCGTCCAGGCCGCGGTCGCCCGTGGCACCTCCTTCGGTACGCCCGGTGAGGGAGAGGTCGCGCTCGCCGAGGAGATCGTCTCCCGCATCGAGCCGGTCGAGCAGGTCCGCCTGGTCTCCTCCGGCACCGAGGCGACCATGTCCGCGATCCGCCTCGCCCGCGGCTTCACCGGCCGCGCGAAGGTGGTGAAGTTCGCCGGCTGCTACCACGGCCACGTGGACGCGCTGCTCGCCGCCGCGGGCTCCGGGGTCGCGACCCTCGGGCTGCCCGACACCCCGGGTGTCACGGGCGCGCAGGCGGGGGACACGATCGTCATTCCGTACAACGACATCGAGGCGGTCCGTGCCGCTTTCGCCGCGTACCCCGGCGAGATCGCCTGTGTGATCACCGAGGCCTCGCCCGGCAACATGGGTGTGGTCCCGCCCCTGGACGGCTTCAACGCCGGGCTCGCCGAGCTCTGCACCGCCAACGGCGCCCTCTACATCTCCGACGAGGTGATGACCGGCTTCCGTACCTCCAAGGCCGGCTGGTACGGAATCGACGGCGTCAAGCCCGACCTGATGACGTTCGGCAAGGTCATGGGCGGCGGCTTCCCGGCCGCTGCCTTCGGCGGTCGCGGTGACGTCATGGGGCACCTGGCGCCCATCGGCCCCGTCTACCAGGCGGGCACGCTCTCCGGTAACCCGGTCGCCACCGCAGCGGGTCTGGCGCAGCTGAGGCTGCTCGACGATGCCGCGTACGCGAAGATCGACGCGGTCTCCCGCGAGATCCGCGGTCTGGTGACCGCCGCGCTCTCCAAGGAGGGTGTCGCGCACCGGGTGCAGACGGCGTCCAGCATGTTCTCCGTCTTCTTCACCGACAGCGACGTCCGCGACTACGACGGCGCCAAGGCGCAGGAGTCCTTCCGCTTCACCCCGTTCTTCCACTCGATGCTGGCGCAGGGCGTCTATCTCCCGCCGTCGGCCTTCGAGTCCTGGTTCGTCTCGACCGCCCACGACGAGCGCGCTGTCGAGCGCATCGCGGCCGCGCTCCCCGCCGCCGCCCGAGCCGCCGCGGAGGCGACCGCATGAGCACCAGCAGTAACAGCAGTGACAGCAGTAGCACCAGAGACACGGACATCACCGTCGTCCACCTGATGCGCCACGGCGAGGTCCACAACCCGGAGGGCGTGCTGTACGGCCGCAGGCCCGGCTACCACCTCTCCGAGCTCGGCCGGCAGATGGCCGACCGGGTCGCCGAGCACCTCTCGGGCCGCGACATCACGCATGTCGTCGCCTCCCCGCTGGAGCGCGCCCAGGAGACGGCGACGCCGGTCGCCAAGGCGCACAGCCTGGACCTGGCCACCGACGAGCGGCTGATCGAGGCGGGCAACGTCTTCGAGGGCAAGACCTTCGGGGTCGGCGACGGCGCCCTGCGCAAGCCCGCCAACTGGAAGTACCTGACCAACCCCTTCCAGCCGTCCTGGGGCGAGCCGTACATCGAGCAGGTCGTCCGGATGATGGGCGCGCTCGGTGCGGCGCGCGACGCGGCCCGCGGGCACGAGGCGGTCTGCGTCAGCCACCAGCTGCCGATCTGGATCGTACGGAGCTTCGCCGAGCGGCGGCGCCTGTGGCACGACCCGCGGAAGCGGCAGTGCACGCTGGCCTCGCTGACATCCTTCACGTACCAGGGGGACAAAATTGTCTCCGTGGGATATTCGGAACCGGCGAGGGATCTGGTGCCGTCCCATCTGTTGGCAGGCGCGAAGCCTGTGAAAGGTAAAGCAAAAGCTTTTGGTGCATAAGCACAAAATTTGTGCAGATTAGCCGGAACCCTCGTGTTCCTCCCTGCATCTCACTCGTTGTCAGCTGTGAATAGGCTGTCAAGGAATCGAGCTGGGATGGGTGGCGCAATGCGCAACATGAGCCGAAGGGGTCTGCTGGGACTGGGGGTTGGGGCTGCGGCCGCGGCGGGGCTCGCCGGCTGCAGTTCCGGCTCCGGTTCGTCCGGTACGTCGGACACGACCGATCCGGGGCACATCGGCAAGGGCAAGGGGTCGGCGGCGAGCAAGGCGCCGGCGGGCCGCCCGATCGGTGACGGGTCGACCTCGGACACGGGCAAGCAGCCGCATCAGCCGGCCAGGCCCGTACCGCTGCAGCCGGGCGAGACGCCCCCGCAGTTCGTGATCTTCTCCTGGGACGGGGCGGGCGAGGTCGGCAACGGCCTGTACCCGCGCTTCCTGAAGCTTGCCAAGGAGCACGACGCGAAGATGACCTTCTTCCTCTCCGGGCTCTATCTGCTCCCGGAGTCGAAGAAGTCCCTCTACCGTCCGCCGAACAACCCCACCGGCGCCAGCGACATCGGGTACCTCACCGACGAGCACGTCAAAATGACGCTGACCAATACGCGTCAGGCGTGGCTCGACGGACATGAGATCGGCACCCACTTCAACGGCCACTTCTGCGGCACCTCCTCCGGCTCGGTGGCGCACTGGACGCCGGAGCAGTGGCAGAGCGAGATCGACCAGGCTGTGTCCTTCGTCACGGAGTGGCGCACCAACACCGGCTGGCACGACGAGGACCCGCTGCCCTTCGACTACCGCAAGGAGCTCGTCGGCGGCCGCACCCCGTGCCTGCTCGGCCAGGACAACCTGCTGCCGACGGCGAAGAAGCTCGGCTGGCGGTACGACGCGAGCTCGCCCGGCGGCCGCCAGACCTGGCCCGTCAAGCGCGGTGGGGTGTGGGACCTGCCGCTGCAGGCCATGCCGTTCCCGGGTCATTCCTTCGAGGTGCTCTCGATGGACTACAACATCCTCGCCAATCAGTCGGGGAATTCGACCAAGGGCATGACCTCGCGTTATGAGGGCTGGCGCACGCAGGCGGCCGAGTCGTATTTCGCGGGATTCAAGAGGGCGTACGAGGGCAATCGCGCCCCCATGTACATCGGCAACCACTTCGAGCAGTGGAACGGCGGCATCTATATGGACGCCGTCGAGGACGCGTTCAAGAAGATCGCGGGCCGCCCCGGTGTGCGCCTGGTCTCCTTCAAGCAGTACGTCGACTGGCTCGACGTCCAGGACCCGAAGGTGCTCGCCAAGCTGCGCACGCTCGATGTCGGCCAGCGCCCCGAGGGCGGCTGGAACACTTTCCTTAAGGCGGTCTGACAACGGGCGTTCCGGGCAGTGAGGGGGGTGCCCAAGATCCCGGAATGGGCCATGCGAAACTTTTCACATGGCACTTACGTATGCCCTGCCCCGCCGCATCGTCCGCCGTCGCGCCGCCCAGTTGGGCGTTGTGGCCGCGGCCGGTGCGCTGACGCTGTCGGCGTGCAGCTCGGGCACCCAGGTGAGCAGCTCGTCGGGCTCCCGATTCGTGACGAGCAGCAGCGGGATCTCCACCGTTCCCAAGGCGGAGCGCAAGGCCGCCCCCGACATCTCCGGTGAAACCCTCGAAGGCACCAAGCTCGACGTCAACTCCGCCTACAAGGGCAAGATCGTCGTGCTGAATGTCTGGGGCTCCTGGTGCAGTCCGTGCCGCGCCGAGGCCGCGAATTTGGCGAAGGTCGCCAAGGAGCTCAAGCCCAAGGGGGTCGAGTTCGTGGGGATCAACACCCGTGACGCGTCGATGGGCCCGGCAAAGGCGTTCGAGAAGGATTTCGGTGTCGAGTACCCGAGCCTCTACGACCCGGCCGGCAAGCTCATTCTCCGCTTCCCCAAGGGCAATCTGAATCCGGTGGCCATTCCGTCGACGATCGTCTTCGACCGGGACGGAAAGATCGCCGCGCGCAAGGCCGCCGCGATGTCCGAGGAGGATCTGCACAAGATGCTCGACCCGCTGGTTGCGGAGAAGTGACCGCGTGATCGCTCTTGCCGACGCGGCAGCCTCCGACGGTCTGAACCACACGGTCTTCAGCGGTGCCCTGCTGGTGTCCGTCCCGATCGCGGTCCTCGGCGGTCTCGTCTCCTTCTTCTCGCCGTGCGTACTCCCGCTGGTCCCCGGCTATCTGAGTTACGTCACCGGGGTGTCCGGCACCGACCTGGCGAATGCCAAGCGGGGGCGGATGGCCGCCGGGGCCTCCCTCTTCGTTCTCGGCTTCACGGCCGTCTTCGTCTCCACCGGCGCGCTTTTCGGCTACTTCGGCCAGAACCTCCAGGACTACAGCTCCGTCATCACCAAGTCCCTCGGCGCCGTGATGATCGTGCTCGGCTTCTTCTTCATGGGGATGATGCCCTGGCTCACCCAGCGCGAATTCCGCATTCACAAGCGGCCGGTGACCGGCCTCGCCGGGGCCCCGCTGCTCGGTGCGCTCTTCGCGGTCGGCTGGACGCCGTGCCTGGGGCCCACTCTCGCCTCCGTGAACAGCCTGGCGATGACGGAGGCGACCGCGGGCCGCGGGGCCATACTGACGGTCGCGTACTGCCTCGGTCTCGGTGTCCCGTTCGTGCTGGCGGCCATCGCCTTCCGCAAGGCGCTCGGCGCCTTCGGCTGGGTCAAGCAGCACTACGCGTGGGTGATGCGGATCGGCGGGATCATGATGATCGCGACCGGGCTGCTGCTGGTCACCGGCGTCTGGGACCGCATCATCCAGCAGATGCAGGTCTGGTCCGGCGGCTTCACGGTAGGGATCTAGTTTCATGAGCGAGACCGAGACCAAGACGACAGAGGACGACCTCGGCGCAGCCGGGTCGCAGCTGTCGACCGCCCCCAGGGAGGAGTCGCCCTCCTCGCTGCCCGCGATGGGAGTCTTCGGCTGGATCCGCTGGTTCTGGCGCCAGCTGACCTCCATGCGCGTCGCGCTGCTCCTGCTGCTCCTGCTGTCGCTCGGCGCGATCCCCGGATCCCTGATCCCGCAGGCCAGCATCGACCAGAACAAGGTCGACCTCTTCAAGTCCGCGCACAGCTTCCTCACGCCGATCTACGAGAAGATCGGCATGTTCCACGTCTACAGCTCGGTGTGGTTCTCCGCGATCTACATCCTGCTGTTCATCTCGCTCGTCGGCTGCATCGTGCCGCGCACCTGGACCTTCGTCGGCCAGCTCCGCAGCCGCCCGCCGGGCGCCCCCCGCAACCTCGCCCGCCTCCCCGCGTACACGACCTGGCGCACCGAGTCCTCGCCCGAGCAGGTGCGCGAGGCCGCGCTCGCGATGATGAGGAAGCGGCGCTTCCGGGCCCATACGGCCGGGGACGCGGTCGCCGCCGAGAAGGGCTATCTCCGCGAGACCGGGAACCTTCTCTTCCACATCGCGCTGATCGTGCTGCTCCTGGCGTTCGCCGCCGGGCAGCTGTGGAAGTCCGAGGGCGGGAAGCTGATGGTGGAGGACACCGGTGACGGGTTCTCCAACACGCTCTCCCAGTACGACGACTTCAAGCCGGGGACCCTCTTCGACTCCGACGAGCTCAAGCCGTTCAGCTTCACGCTGGACCAGTTCGTCGGTACGTACGAGAGGACGGGACCCAACCGCGGCACCCCGCGGAAGTACGAAGCCCACGTCACGTACTCCAAGGGCGTCGACGGCAAGGACCAGAAGGGCGTCATCAAGGTCAACGAGCCGTTGATCGTCGATGGCACCAAGGTCTATCTGATCTCGCACGGCTACGCCCCGGTCGTCTCCGTCAAGGACGGCAGCGGCAAGGAGATCTACCGCGAGGCCGTACCGCTGCTGCCGCTCGACTCCAACGTCACATCGACCGGTGCGATCAAGGTCATGGACGGCTACAAGGACCCCAAGGGCAAGAAGGAGCAGCTCGGCTTCAACGCGATGTTCGTGCCGACCTTCAAGGGGCACGGCACGATGATGTCGCAGTACCCGGGCCTGGACTTCCCCGTCCTCGCGCTCTCCGGGTACCACGGCAGCCTGGGTGTCGACGCGGGGCTTCCGCAGAGCGTGTACCAGCTCGACTCCTCCAAGATGACCAAGTTCAAGGACAGCAAGGGCGATCTGCTCAAGAAGCTGCTGCTGCCCGGCGAGACGATGAAGCTGCCGAACGGCGCGGGCTCGATCCAGTTCGTGGGCGTCAAGCAGTGGGCGAGCTTCCAGATCTCGCAGCAGCCCGGCAACGACTTCGCGCTGATCGGCGCGATCACGGCGATCCTCGGTCTGGCGGGATCGCTGTTCATCCAGCGCCGCCGGGTGTGGGTGCGTGCCGTACGGGGCGAGGACGGGACCACCGTCGTCGAGATGGCGGGGCTCGGCCGCAGCGAGTCCGCGAAGCTCCCCGAGGAACTGGGCCGACTGGCCGAAACGCTCCATTCAGTGGCGCCCTCCGCGCCTGCTGTGCCCTCGAACGAATCCGCAGAGACAGCCGAAGGGGCCGAGAAGTGAATCTCGCCGCCGGAACCAATGAGAATCTCGCGCACATGAGCAATGTGCTCATCTACTCCGCGATGGCCATCTACATGCTGGCCTTCTTCGCGCACATCGCGGAGTGGACCTTCGGGGCGCGCTCCAAGGTGGGGCGTACGGCCGCCGCGCTGACGGCCCCGGCCGCCGCCACCGCTTCCGCACCGAAGGTGCAGGTCAAGAAGGCGGGCGGCGGAACCGCCGTACTGGAACGGCCGAAGATCGTCACGCGCTCGGCCGCCGGGTCGCGCGACGTCCCCGACGGCCCGGGTGCGGCCGGCGGCACGGAGCAGGGCGACCTGTACGGGCGGATCGCCATCTCGCTCACCGTCCTCGGCTTCCTCCTCGCGGTGGGTGGTGTGGTCACCCGCGCCACGTCCGTGCAGCGGGCGCCGTGGGGCAACATGTACGAGTTCTCGATCACCTTCTCCACGGTCGTGGTCGCCGCCTACCTGGTGCTCCTGGCCACGAAGGTGAAGGTCCGCTGGCTGGGCCTGCCGCTGGTCACCGCGGTCCTGCTCGACCTCGGCATCGCCACCACGGTCCTCTACACCTCCAGCGACCAGCTGGTCCCGGCGCTGCACTCGTACTGGCTGTGGATCCACGTCTCGTGCGCGATCATCTGCGGTGCGACGTTCTTCATCGGCGGCGCGGGCACGCTGCTCTACCTCTTCCGTGACAATTACGAGGCGAAGGTCGCGGCGGGCAAGCAGCCCGGCGCGACCATGACCTCGGTCATGGAGCGGCTCCCCTCGGCGGCCTCGCTCGACAAGTTCTCGTACCGCATCAACGCCGCCGTCTTCCCGCTCTGGACGTTCACGATCATCGCGGGCGCGATCTGGGCCGGCGACGCCTGGGGCCGTTACTGGGGCTGGGACCCCAAGGAGACCTGGTCGTTCATCACCTGGGTCGTCTACGCCTGCTACCTGCACGCCCGTGCGACCGCCGGGTGGAAGGGCCGCAAGGCCGCGTACCTGGCGCTCTTCGCCTTCGGCTGCTGGATCTGGAACTACTACGGCGTGAACATCTTCATCAACGGAAAGCACTCCTACGCCGGAGTGTGAGCACCGCGCGCTGAACGGCCGGGGCCGGTTCCTGTGACTCAGGTCACGGGAACCGGCCTTTGCCGTACGGACAGTTGGAGTGTGTGGACACACAACTCAGGGCCCGTATAAGAGCCGGCGATCACGATGCCTTCGGCGTGCTCTTCGACGCCTGCTCCCGCTCCGTGTACAACCACGCCTTCCGGCTGACGGGCGACTGGGCGCTCGCCGAGGACATCGTCTCGCTGACCTTCCTGGAGGCGTGGCGGCTGCGCGGAAAGGTCGGGGAGGAGGGCGGTTCGCTGCGCCCCTGGCTCCTGGGCGTGGCCACCAACGTCGCCCGCAACACCCGCCGCGCCGCGCGCCGCCATGCGGCCGCCGTGTCCCGGCTGCCGCGCGATGAGGGGGTGCGGGACTTCGCCGACGAGGTCGTGGCGCGGATCGACGACGCACGGCAGCTCGCTCTCGTACGGGCAGGACTCGCCGCCCTGCGCAGGCCGGAGCGCGAGGTGCTGGCCCTGTGCGTCTGGTCGGGGCTCGACTACGCGGCGGCCGCGCAGGCCCTCGGAGTGCCGGTCGGGACCGTCAGATCCCGGCTTTCCAGGGCGCGTACGAAACTCGCGCGCGCACTGGAACCGGGCGGCGGGCGCGGACAGATCAGAGAGGACCGCACTGCTGCGGCCGGGACCGTCAAGGAGGGAAACCGATGAACGATCTTCCCGAACTCCCCGAGAGGGAGCTCCCGACGGGCCGCCACCGTGTCCTGAAGGAGCATCTGATGCGTGAGATCCGTACCGAAGATTCCGTACCCGCAAGGCGGAGGTGGCTGCGCCCGTCCATCGCTGTGCCCGCGGTCGCCGTCCTGGCCGCCGCGGCGGTCGTCGCAGGGCTCGCGGTGACCGGGCCGGACGGGGGTGGTGTCAAGACCGCGTCGCCCGAGGCGGTACGCCTGCTCAACGACATCGCGCTGGCTGCCGAGAAGTCGGAGGTGCCGGGGGAGATCCGCGACGACCAGTTCGTGTACATCGAGAGCAAGGGCGGCTACATCCGGGTCGGGGAGGGCATGAAGACGAAACTCACCCCCGTGCACCGGCGTGAGGTCTGGCATTCGGTGGACGGCACCAAGTGGGGTTTGCTGAAGGAGATCGGTCCCGGCTCGGACACCACCAAGCTCGATCCCGATACGCCCGGCCTCGACTCCAACACCAACTACCGCAACCTCCAGACGCTGCCCACCGATCCCGCCAAGATGCTCGACTGGCTCCACAGGACGAGCGGCGGCGGCAAGAGCGAGGACCAGAACACCTTTGTGCTCGTCGGTGACCTCGTGGGCGAGTCGCTGATGCCGCCCAAGGTGAGTGCGGCGCTCTACCGGGCCGCCGCGAAGATCTCCGGTGTGACCGTCGTCGACGACGTGGTGGACGCGGCCGGACGGCACGGGATCGCGATCGCACGGGAGGACGACGGGATCCTGGAACAGCTCATCTTCGACAAGAACACCAAGACCTATCTGGGTGAGCGTGAGGTCGCGGTGCGCGATCTCCCGAACGGTCTGAAGAAGGGCGACCTCGCGGGCACCAGCGCGATCATGAACCGCACGGTGGTCGACAGGCCGGGACAACAGCCGTAGCGCCCCTTTGGGGTGCAGAACCGCCCTGTCCGGGTGAGGCTGGTGCCATGACGTCCGATGCGCTCGCCCATGGCACCAGCACCACCCACGGCACCACCCACGTGCTCCGTTTCGCCCTGCATCTGCCCCACTCACTGGAGCAGGTCTGGTCGGCCGTGGCCACCCCGCGCGGGCTGCCGGGGTGGCTGGCGGCGGCCGATGTGCTGGAGCCGCGGCTCGGCGGGGCGGTCAAGCTGCGGTGGCTGAACGGCGAGAGCGACAACGTGCACAGCGGCACGGTCACCGCGTGGGAGGTGCAGCGCGTCGCCGAGTACACGGTCGATCTGCACGGGCGGGTCCGCTTCCATCTGGAGCCGGTCGGCGCGCAGGCCGCCGTCGTCCGCTTCACCAACGAGTTCCAGGGGCCCGACAGCCTGCGCCTGGACTGCCTGGCCGGCTGGCACGACCACTTCGAGTTCCTCTACGACGCCCTCGAAGGCAGCCCCAAGGACTGGTCCACCTGGAGCACGGACCGCTGGCAGGAGCTCCGCGCCGCCTACGAGACCGCCGGGGGCAAGCACGCCTGAGCCGGAGGCTTCCCCTCCGGCCAGGCGATCTTCACGAAGCGCTGGGTGCCCTGCGGGGTGAGCTCCACGATCGGGACGGCCTTGTTGTACGGGTTGCCGTGGTTGTCCAGGCAGATCCAGCCGCTGGCGCCGTAAATCCTCAGCTGGCCCTTGACCAGCGTCCACTGGGTCCCCACATCGGCCAGTTCGGGGAGCGTCCTCCCCTTGACCGTGGCCTTGCGGATGCCGTGCACGGCGAGCGTCATCGCGTCGTACGCGACGATCGCCTGGCCGTCCGCGAGCTGGGACGGGCCGATCGGGCCGATGTCCTTGCCCGCCGCCTTCGCCAGCAGATCCGTGAACGTCTTGTAGTCCGCCGCGCTGCCGCCGGTCTTCGGCGGGGTCCCCGTGGTCCAGGCGTCGGGGTGCGCGAGCGAGGCGTACCGGACGGTGATCTTCTTCGCGAGGGCGCTCTTGTCGAGCTTCGCGTCCCGGCCGAGGTACGAGGCCTCGTCCCCGGTGAGAATCGTGAACGAGCGATCCTGGCAGCCGCGCGAGCCCAGTGCGTTGATGAACTGCCGCAGCTGGGTGTGGCGTCCGGCGAAGAAGATCGTGTCGGCCCGGGTGTCGCAGATCAGGAATTTCATCTGGTCGAAGGTGTTCGCGGTGGTGCCGTCCTGGGTCGAGTCGGACGGCGAGGTGAAGAGATTCGGTGCGTACGGGGCGCCCTTGAGCAGCGTCGAGAACGCCGCCTTGAGGGTGGAGGTGTAGTAGTCACTGGTGCGAGTGTCCTGGACGATCAGCGCCTTCTTGGCGTCGACCTTGCCGAACTGGGCGAGCGCTCGGGCCTCGTCCCGGTTGGTCGGCGAGACGCGGGCGAGGCCCGGATAGGGGTCGCCCGAGGGGCTGTTGGCGATGTCGTCGGCGGTGATGGTGGTACCGATGACAGGGATGTGGGAGGCGGTCAGCTCCTTCACCGCGGCCTTGGTGCTGGGGCTGCTGATGGCGATTCCGGAGACGGCGCGGAGGTTGTCGGGGGCGCCGGTCATGGACTTGATCCGGTCGACCGTGGGACGCCACTGTTCGCTGCCACGACCCGAGTTGGCGAGGACGAGGCGGATCTTGGGGACCTGGCCGTTGTTGTCGTGGTTGGCCCGGTACTGCTCCAGGAATGCGCCCTGCACCTCGTTGAGGACCTTGGTCGCGGTGCCGCTGTCGGTGGAGGTCAGGGGGAGGAGCAGGGCGACGGTCGCGTACTCGCCGGTCTTGAGGGTCCTGTTCTCGCGGGCGACGGCCTGCGCGACGGCGTGCAGCGCGGGGACCCCGAAGTCGTAACCCTCGCCCGATACGCCTATGCACTCGGCGCCCTTCTCGGGGCGTTCGACGCCCTTCGCGCAGCGCAGATCGGGCGTGTAGACGATGTACGCGCCGATCCCGGCGGCTGCGAGGAGCGCCAGGGCGAGGACCGAGGTGAGCAGCCGCCTCAGCCGCGTGAACCAGAAGATCTCGCGGAATCGATTGTTCACGAACCGTCTCCCGTCTGCGGTGCCCGCCACTCGCGGACGGCCTGCGGCCAGCTCCGGGAGGCCTGCCAGAGCACTTCGTTGCCGGTGGGGTGGAGGGCGGAGAGCTGCCCGAGTTCGTCGCCCATCTTCTCGGTGACGTCCTCGTCGGGGAGCGTCAGCAGGTCGGTCAACTGCCATACGCAGTAGAGCAGTCGGCGGATGCGGAGGTGGAAGACGCGGTCCGTGCCGTCGGGCGCGACCTGCTCGGCGTCGGTCCGCCCGAGCGCGACGGCGCGACGCGTGTCGGACGGTCCGAAGAGCGGCGCGGAGGCGATGAAGCGCAGCGCGCGGAGCCAGTCGGCGGCATCGGAGGTGCGGAAGGTGTCGCGCAGTCGGGCGACGGTGAACGCGGTCTGTCCGAGGGCGAGTTCGTGGTGGAGGCGGCGTGGATGCCCGTCCGGGTAGTGGGCGGCCATCGTCTGCTGTACGTCGCGCCAGCGCGGGCTGTCGGCGTGCAGCCGGTGCAGGAGGAGGGTCCGCAGGAAGGGGTCGCCGATGAAGTGGTCGGGGGACGTGCCCCAGTACTCCTCCGCGAGCAGGGCGCGCATCGGCAGTACACCGGCCGCGCCGCCGTCGTGGTCGAGGCGGGCGGCGGCGAGCGCCTCGGCGTCGGCGGTGTCGTGCGCGGCGGCGAGCACGGTGAGGCGGTCGAGGCGTGCTGGGTGGACGAGCTGCCCGAGCAGTTCGGCGGCGCTCTCGCGCCCCGGGGTGTCCTCGCGCAGTGCGACGGGCAGCCCGAGGAGCGTGCCGGGGGTGAGGTCAACAGAGCTGCTCTGTACGGGTACGGGTACGGGAATGGACGGCGCGGCCTGCGGACTGATCGCCTGCCCGGCCGCCTTCGTCAGCAGTGCGACCCCGAGCGGCCGCCCTTCGGTCAGCCGGTGGATCCCGCGCGCGAGCAGCGGCGGGGTGCGCATCCCGGGGTCCTCGCGGTCGAGCATCTGCCGTACGTGTTCGGGTTCGAGCCCGGTGAGTTCCACGGCGAGCGCACCGGAGGCGACCTCGGTGGAGCGCGTCCAGGGGGTGGCGTTGGTGACCTGGGGCAGGAGGCAGCGGCGTGCGGCGCGGAGTGCCGGATGGTCGTAACCCCGGAACGCGGCGATGACGACGGCCTGATCGAGCCGGCCTTCGGCGCGGTCCCTGAGCACGGGCTCCAACAGGCGCCGCCCCAGGGGCGCCTGGACGTTGTCGAGCAGTACGAGGGGCCGCCCGACGTGCCGCAGCTTGCCCATCCCCGCGTAGGCGGACTTCAGATCGGCGCGCAGCGCCCCGACGAGATGCCGCTCGGCGAGGGCGCGGGCGTCGGCGTCCCGCTCGCGGTGGAATTGGAGCGCCAGGAGATTGAGGCCGCGTTTGGCGTTGCCGCCGGCGCCGGGATACTCCCCGTACCAGTTGGCGGCCTGCCGCTGCCCCCGGTTGAAGAGGTCCTCCAGGAGGGATTCGACGGTGGACTCGACGATGACGTCGAGCCCCGGCGGCACCCCGGTCCACAGCGCGGCGAACTTGGCCGCGACCTTGACTACCCAGCCGCGCCCCGTGCTCTTGAGCCGCGACCCGGACTCGACGAGCATCCCGAGCCGCAGCGCCTCGTCGCGTACGCGCTGCCCGTTGTTCGGGTCCCACCCGGTGGAGGCGATGGCCACCAACCCGGCGGCCAGCCGCGGGAATTCGATGTGCCCGGCTCCGTGCACGGGCGGCCCGAGCTGCTCACCGAGCACGGAGAGCGCCTCGGTCACGGGCGACCAGTACGGGGCGCGCGGATCCCCTGAGGGCAGCCCGGCGAAGTCGCGGTGCTCGCAGTCGATGAGGGCGACGGGGGTGCGCCCGCGGTAGTGGGTGCGCAGCTGCTTGAGCAGAACGGTCTTGCCCGTACCGCGTCCTCCGGTGAGGACGACGACGGGCAGATCCTCCGCATGCTCGGTCCTGACCTGCTGAAACCCGCTGGACGGCAGCCCGACGAGCCGTGGCGCGAGCCCTTCGAGCACGGCCTCGCGGCCGAACAGCTCTCTGTCCACAGCACCTCCCGTGCCAGGGGTAGGCAGCTGTCGCTGCGTCAACATCACTTTATCGGGGGGATGTTGCGATCAGTACATGCTTTCGGATCATCCAAAATCCGGTGGACAGGAATCGATCGATCGGCAGACTGACCGAATGACCGGAACGGATCCCAAGGCCGACCTTCATCTCTACCTTCAGGACGCCCGCGACTCCCTGATCTGGAAGCTGGAGGGCCTGGCGGAGTACGACATCCGCCGCCCTATGACCCCGACCGGCACCAACCTGCTGGGGCTGGTCAAGCACCTGACGGGTGCCGAGGCGATGTACTTCGGCGAGACCTACGGCCGCCCGGTCGAGGCGCCGCCGCTCTGGATCACGGGAGCCGCCGAGCCGAACGCGGATCTGTGGGCGAGGGCCGACGAGACGCGTGAGCAGATCGTCGGTGCGTACCGCCGGGTGTGCGCCCACTCGGACGAGACGATCGACTCGCTCCCGCTCGACGCGATCGGCCGGATCGCCTGGGGGAGCGGCGCGGAGGTGACGCTCCACCGCAGCCTCGTCCACATGATCGCCGAGACGGACCGGCACGCCGGCCACGCGGACATCGTCCGCGAACTCATCGACGGGACCACGGGTCTGCGCACCGGGAGCGACAACATGGCGGCCGGTGACGCGGGTTGGTGGGCGGAGTACCGCAGCCGGGTGGAGCGCGCGGCGAAGGAGGCTTAGCTCAGAGGACTTAGCTCAGAGGACGTAGCTCGGAAGACGTAGCTCAGAGGAGTGCGTCGGCCGGTCGGCGGACGGAGCGCGGGCTTCCATAACGGATCACCCGCAGTGGCGCGAACCGCGGGTCGCGGGTGCGCCGGAGGATCTCCGTGCGGCGGCCGTTGTACTGGGACATGGCCCACCACACGGGGTGGTCCGCCCGGAACCACTCGGCCACCCCCTCACGGTTGCCCCCGAAGATGCGCTCCCTGAGCAGGGTCCGCCGGAGCGACCGCCGCAGCACCCGGGCCAGGACGACGTGGCGCGAATAGTCCAGCCACACCACGGTGTCGGCGTGCTCCCAGAGCAGGTCCCGTACGCGGGGATGGCCGATGGAGTCGAAGACCCAGCCGTCCGGGCCGCGGACGATCCCCGTGACCTGCTCCACGAGGTCGGGATTCTCCTGCCAGTCCGGGCCGATGAAGTGCAGCGCGTCCATCTCGTGGAAGGGCAGGCCGAGCCGGCGGGCGATCCCACGCGCCATCGTGGACTTGCCCGCACCGGTGCTGCCGACGACGAGGATGCGTTGCACCGGGGCAGGATACGCAGTCGCCCGGGAGCGCGGCGGGCCCCGGCGGAAGTGAATCCGCCGGGGCCCGCCGCTCAGGTGCGTACGACCAGTGACCGGTCCTAGTCCGTGCCGGACTCCATCGCGGCGCGGTCCAGCATCGTCTCCTCGGCCGTGGCCTCGCCGCGCGAGGCGATCGCCTCGGCGCCGCCCTGGTCCATGGCGCCGATCAGGCCGGTCGAGGCCGCCTGCGCGGCGCCGATCGGAGTCGGGTGGTTGCCGCTGCCGCCGCCGACCAGGCCGAGAGCCGCGTACTGCTCAAGGCGTGCACGCGAGTCGGCGATGTCCAGGTTCCGCATGGTGAGCTGGCCGATGCGGTCCACCGGGCCGAACGCCGAGTCCTCGGTGCGCTCCATGGAGAGCTTGTCCGGGTGGTAGCTGAACGCCGGGCCCTTGGTGTCGAGGATCGAGTAGTCCTCGCCGCGCCGCAGCCGTACGGTCACCTCGCCGGTGACGGCCGCGCCGACCCAGCGCTGCAGGGACTCGCGGATCATCAGCGCCTGCGGGTCCAGCCAGCGGCCCTCGTACATGAGGCGGCCGAGCCTGCGGCCCTCGTTGTGGTACGCGGCGAGGGTGTCCTCGTTGTGGATCGCGTTGACGAGGCGTTCGTAGGCGATGTGCAGGAGCGACATGCCGGGCGCCTCGTAGATACCGCGGCTCTTGGCCTCGATGATCCGGTTCTCGATCTGGTCGGACATGCCCAGGCCGTGCCGGCCGCCGATCGCGTTGACCTCCATGACGAGGTCGACCGGGGACGAGAACTCCTTGCCGTTGACCGTGACCGGGCGGCCCTGGTCGAAGCCGATCGTCACGTCCTCGGTGTCGATCTCCACCGAGGGGTCCCAGAACTTGACGCCCATGATCGGGTCGACCGTCTCGACACCGGTGTCGAGGTGCTCCAGGGTCTTGGCCTCGTGCGTGGCGCCCCAGATGTTGGCGTCCGTGGAGTACGCCTTCTCGGTCGAGTCCCGGTACGGCAGCTCGTGCGCGACGAGCCACTCCGACATCTCCTTGCGGCCGCCGAGCTCCGTGACGAAGTCCGCGTCCAGCCAGGGCTTGTAGATCCGCAGGTGCGGGTTGGCGAGCAGCCCGTACCGGTAGAACCGCTCGATGTCGTTGCCCTTGAACGTGGAGCCGTCGCCCCAGATCTGGACGCCGTCCTCACGCATGGCGCGCACCAGGAGCGTGCCGGTCACGGCGCGCCCCAGCGGGGTGGTGTTGAAGTACGGACGCCCGCCCGACCTGATGTGGAAGGCACCGCACGCGAGGGCGGCAAGGCCTTCCTCGACCAGCGCGGCGCGGCAGTCGACGAGGCGCGCGATCTCGGCGCCGTACGCGGAGGCACGGCCGGGCACGGACTCGATGTCCGGCTCGTCGTACTGGCCGATGTCGGCGGTGTACGTGCACGGGACGGCGCCCTTGTCACGCATCCAGGCGACGGCGACAGAGGTGTCGAGGCCGCCGGAGAAGGCGATGCCGACGCGCTCGCCGGCGGGGAGGGAGGTGAGGACCTTGGACATGGCAATATTATGCAAGACTCCACATGATTATGCAACTCGGGGTGGGCGACGAAAAGGCCGCCTCCGTATGGGGAAGCGGCCCTCGGTGCCGAGTGGTGCGGGACGCCCGTGTGGTTCCACGGCGGCCTCGCTTCCGGCGATCTGCCGGGAAGGTCAGTCGCGCCAGGGCGTGTAGTTCGGGTTGTCGACGCACTTGGCGAGGATCTCGGTCTTGGTGGGCTTGTCGATCGGGCACGCCTTGACGATGAAGGTACGGGCCACCCCGCCGGGGAAGGCGACCTCCACCTGGTCCGCCCAGCGGTGGGTGAAACCGATCGTCTCGTTGACGTCGATGCCGCCGGGGGCGTCGATGTAGTAGTTGTACGCCGACCTCCACTGCTTGTAGAGGTCGTGGTCGTACGAGGTGGAGACGAACGGCGAGGGCTGGTTCCTGTCGACGTAGGCGGCCAGGTCGTACTGCCCGTGCACCACGTCCTTGGGCCGGAAGCCCTGATCGAAGACGACCTCGGGGGCGCGGCCGTCGGCGCGGTAGAGCGGCGCGCAGTTGACGCGGTACGAGGGCTCGGGGCTGAGCGCGCCGAGGTCGACACGGCTGTCGGCGGCGGCGTAGAGCGGCTGCGGCGCCGGACACTCCGACGAAGCCGAAGGAGCCCCGGCCGCCGCACCTGTCGTGGTCGTGGCCGTGGCCGTGGTCGATGCGGTGGCGAGCAGGGCGCCGATGGTCAGTGCGGCGGCCGTGAACCGGAGCCTGATGCGAGACGTGATCATGCGGCTCACGATCAAGGATCCGGGCGCCCAGGAACGGCACCGTCACTCGATCGGCGGCGTGTCCGGGCCGGGGCTCGGACGCATCAGACGGCTCGGACGCATCAGACGACCGTGATCGCGTCCAGCTTCGACCGCAGGTACACATGGCTGTCCACCGGCTCGTGCGCCACCCGGCCCGTCGGCGCCGGGACCGGGGCGACCGTCGTGCGCGGGTCGCACTCGTAGAAGTAGACGAGGGACATCAGCTCCTCCGCCGGTACGTCCGCCGGCGGGGGCAGCACCCGGTGGCGGCCCGAGCGCCAGCGGTCGCCCGTCCAGCGGGCCATCAGATCGCCGATGTTGATCGTGAACGCGTCCGGGTCGTACGGGGCGTCCTCCCAGCCCCCCTCGTCCGTGAAGACCTGCAGGCCGCCCTTGCCCGCCTGCCGGTCCAGGACCGTCACCGTCCCGAAGTCCGTGTGCGGGCCGATACGGAACTGACCCGGCTCCGGGGTGCCGGTCACCTCCGTGCCCGGGTACCAGTTGATGTTGAAACCCCAGGTGGGGTGGGCCGTGTGGCGTGTGAAGAAGTCGGGTTCCTGGCCCAGGGCCACGCCCAGGAGCTCCAGGAGCTGGTCCGAGAGCGCGCGCATCCGGGTCAGGTACGCATCGACCAGGGGCTTCAGCGCCGGGGACTCCGTCGGCCAGGTGTTCGGGGCGAACCACTCCGCGTCGATCTCCGCGTCACCCGTCTCCTCCTCCGCCGCGAAGGAGATCGACTCCTTCAGGTCGGGCGGCGTCGGGGTGCCCTCCGAGTAGCCGTTGGCCTCCGCGCCAGGGCCCAGCCAGCCCCGGCCGCCGACCTGGACCGCGTACGGCTGCTTCGTGGCGGGCGGGAGGCGGAAGAACTCGCGGGCGGTTTCGCGGATCAGGGTACGCAGGGACGGGTCGACCCCGTGCCCTGTCACCAGGAGGAAGCCGGCCGTCTGGAGCGCCCTGTCGACGGTCGCGGCGATCTCCGCGCGGGCGGTCTCGTCGCCGGAGAGCCAGGGCTTCAGGTCGATCGTGGGGATACGGGGTTCTGTGTGGGCCATGCCTCTCACTCTCCTGGCGGGGAAACACCGGGGCAACGTGCGGAAAGTACTCTCCGGGCAGCCGGAAGCCGGACGAACTGTCGGGAGGCCCCGAATGCCTGCGCTCACCCTCCGCGAGATTCTGTCCCTCGACGCGGTGCGCGACGCCTCGCCGATGCTGCTCGCCGGGGCCGACGCGCTGGACCGGCCCGTCCGGTGGGTGCACTCCAGTGAGGTGTACGAAGGCGCGAACTTCCTCGACGGGGGCGAGCTCCTGTTCACCAACGGCTTCGGACTCGCCGACGTGGGCGAGGAGTTCCGGCGGCGGTACGTGCGCGAACTCGCGGCCCGGGGTGCGGTCGGGCTCGTCGTCGAGGTGGGGCGGGCGCTCGCCGTCATGCCGGGCGAAGTCGTCGACGAGGCGGGGAAAGTGGGGCTTCCGCTCGTGGCGCTGCGGCGCGTCGTTCCCTTCGTACGGATCACCGAGGCCGCCAACCGGGCCATCGTCGCGCAAGGGCTGACGGGTCCTGCCGTACGGCCCTGGGGCGGCGACCATGGAGCGGGGCTGCTCGCCGATCTGGCGGACGGGCGGGCACTCAACCAGCCCGAGGTTTCCGCGCGTTCGGCGCTGGCCGGGTTCCGTCCTGGGGCCGGTGCGCGACTGGTCGGGGTGTCCGCGCAGGGCGTCGACGCGGGGCTCGGGGGCGCGGTGCGGCGGCTCGGCGTGCATGCGGCGATGTGTGCCGCCTTTCCCGGGGACACGCTGGCGCTCGTCGCCGTCCCCGGCGGGCGGCGCGATCCGGTGCGGGCCGTGCAGGAGGCACTGGGAGACTGCGGGGCGGGTGTGGTCGCCGCCGTCGGGCCTGCCGTGGCGGGGGACGCCGGGTGGCTGCGGTGGAGCGATACGCTGCGGGCCGCGCGGGTCGCGCTGGAGCTGGCGCTGACGGTCGCTCCTGCCGAACAGGGCGTCGTACAGGGGGCATTGATCACGTCGTCGCGCGCCCTCGCGCTGGAGCGGGAGCTCACCAGGGGCGGCATCGAGGCCAACCGCGACCGGCTCGCGCATCTGGCGCAGGACACGCTGGGCGCGCTGCTGGCGTGGGAGGCGGCGCACGGGTCGGATCTCGTACGGACGCTGGAGGTGCACCTGCGGAACGGGTGCAGCCCCACGCGGACCGCCGCCCTGCTGCACATCGGGCGGCAGTCGCTCTACCAGCGCCTTGAGCGCATCGAGTCGCTGCTCGGTCTTGAGGTCGCGGACCCTGAGTTGCTGGGTGAGCTGCTCGCCGCGGCCTGCGCGCAGCGCATCGTGCAGGGGGTGGGGGCGGCACGGGTGCGGGCCGTGCGGTCCGTGGCCTAGGCGCGGCGTCGTAGCAGCGTCGTCGTCCCCACGTACACGAGCGCGCTCACCACGAAGCCCACCGCGCATGTGATGTCACCCAGCGACGGCCACTGCTCGGCCGCCCAGCCGACGTACTTCTCCTGGTTCGAGAAGAGCGGGACCGAGATGGCCACGCCCGCCAACAGGGCTGCCACACCAGGCCAGTTGGCGGCATTGCGGTCGACGATACGGAGCGCCAGCTCCTCGTCCGGCGTCGTGCGCGCCGACAGCCACCGCTCCAGGAGTACGACACCGAGCCACGGCCCCACCCAGTACGCGATGACCAGCAGGAACGCCTCGTACGCATGGCCCGCGTCCGACAGCGACGCCCAGGCTGCCGCCGTACCTGCCACGCCAGACACCACCACCAGCGTGGAGCGGCCCAGCCAGCGCGGGAGGTTCAGGCCGAGGGACGTCAGGGACATCGACGAGGAGTAGATGTTGAGCGCGTTCGCCGAGATGCCGCCCAGGATGATCGCGAGCAGCGTCAGGTTGCCGAGCCAGTCCGGGAGATGGCCGGTGAAGGCGGCCGTCGGGGTCGCGTCCTTGGGGGCGACGATCGTCGCCGAGGCCGCGCCGATCAGGGCGACGACCGAGATCGAGACGAAGAGGCCGAGCGCCGGGTAGAGGCCTGTCTTGAGGCGCGATGCGGACTTCGGGAGATAGCGCGTGTAGTCCGAGGCATAGGTGTTCCAGCCCGCCGCGTAACCGAAGGCGGTGCTCGTCGCCAGGAGGAAACCGCCGAGGGAGCCGCCGCCGGACGCGGGGGCGGACAGGTGCGCGTGGTCGAAGGTCCAGAAGCCGGCCAGGACGAAGACGGCGGCGAGCAGCGGGAGCGCGTACCGCTCGAAGACATGGACGAAGTTGTGGCCGATGAAGCCGATCGCGATCTCCGCGACCACCACGACGAGGAGGCTCGGGAGGGGGCGCAGGCCGGTGAGGGTGTTGAGGGCGAAGGCGGCGCTGACGCTGTTGACCGCGAACCAGCCGACGCCCGCCACCAGCGCGTTCACTCCGGCGGGGAGCACGTTGCCGCGGTGGCCGAAGGAGAGGCGGCCCACCACCATCTGCGGGACGCCGAAGCGCGGGCCGTCCGTGGAGAGGATGCCCTGGGTGAGCGAGCCGACCGCCGTGCCGAGGACGATCGCGGCCGCGGCCTGCCAGAAGCTGAGGCCGAAGAAGAGGACCGAGATGACGCCGATGTAGACGGTCGCGAACTCGATGTTGGGCGAGGCCCAGGTCCACAGCAGCTGGCGCGGATGCCCGTGCCGCTCGGTGAGCGGGATGGGATCGGAGCCCGCCGTCTCCACGGCGATGACCTTGTCGCCGTAGTCGGTGGCGGTGGTGGGCGCCGGAGCGCTGGTGGGAAGGGTCGTCATGCCCCGTAAGTGTCCGGCTGTGCCGCGGCGGGGGACAGGGGCGCAGTGTCCGCTTCCGGGGGCACGAGGGCGTACAGGGTGTACGCCGTCGTGCCCTGTCCCGCCCTCCGTCAGCTCTGGTCGCCGTCCTCACGGCGCTTGAGCTCGTCCTCGCGGCGGCGCAGGTCCGCCTCCCAGTCCTTGAGGAGCGCCTCGTCCTTTTTGTTGTCGGACTTGAGGGACTGCAGGAACTCGGGGTCGTCGTCGGGGGCGGTCATGGTGTGACGCTGATTGCGGTGCCACTCGGACGGGGTCGACCCGCCGGCCGGGGCGCGGCGGTTGCGGCCCGCGACGAGCCAGGCGATCGGGCCGATCAGGACCTCGCCGAAGAGCAGGATGATGATGACCCAGATCACCTTGGGGAGGCCGCGGACCTCCTCCTCCGGGGTGTTCAGACAGTCGATGAACGCGTAGATCCAGAGCGCGAGGACCAGCAGAAACGGGATGTACCTGAGCATGGTCGAGCGATCCCCCCGGGGATGGTGGCGGGACGCGTGAGCGCCCCGGTGACGCGGCCAGGGTAGCGGTCCCCGCCTTCTCGGGGGCTCCGCCCCCGGACCCCCGCTCCTCAATCGCCGGAGGGGCTCGGAAAACAAGCCCGTCCGGCGATTGAGGACACGCGGCCGAAGGTCGCGTACGCCGGGGATGACAGACTGGACACCATGGCTTACGACGATCTCCGCTCGCTGCTCCGCGCCCTGGAACGCGAGGGCGACCTCAAGCGCATCAAGGCCGAAGTCGACCCGCACCTGGAGGTCGGGGAGATCGTCGACCGGGTGAACAAGGCCGGCGGCCCCGCCCTCCTCTTCGAGAACGTCAAGGGCGCCTCGATGCCGCTCGCGATGAACGTCTTCGGGACGGACCGGCGCCTCCTGAAGGCGCTCGGCCTCAAGTCGTACGAAGAGATCAGCGACAAGATCGGTGGCCTGCTCCGGCCCGAGCTCCCCCAGGGTTTCGTCGGGGTCCGCGAGGCCTTCGGCAAGCTCGGCACGATGGTGCACGTACCGCCGAAGAAGGTGAAGTCGGAGAACGCCCCCGTCCAGGAGGTCGTCCTCACCGGTGACGACGTCGACCTCGACAAGCTCCCGGCCCTCTTCACCTGGCCCGAGGACGGCGGCTCCTTCTTCAACCTCGGCCTCACGCACACCAAGCACCCCGAGACCGGCATCCGCAACCTCGGCCTCTACCGCCTCCAGCGCCACGACAAGCGCACCATCGGCATGCACTGGCAGATCCACAAGGACAGCCGCAACCACTACGCGGTGGCCGCCAAGCGCGGCGAGCGGCTGCCCGTCGCGATCGCCTTCGGGGCGCCGCCCGCCGTGACGTACGCCTCCACCGCGCCGCTCCCCGAGGAGATCGACGAGTACCTGTTCGCCGGCTTCGTGCAGGGCAAGCGGATCGAGATGGTCGACTGCAAGACGGTCCCGCTCCAGGTCCCGGCCAACGCCGAAGTCGTCATCGAGGGCTGGCTGGAGCCGGGCGAGACGCTCCCCGAGGGTCCCTTCGGCGACCACACCGGCTTCTACACGCCGCAGGAGCCGTTCCCCGCGCTCACCATCGACTGCATCACGATGCGCAAGCGCCCGCTGATCCAGTCGATCGTCGTCGGCCGGCCGCCCACCGAGGACGGACCTCTCGGCCGCGCCACCGAGCGGTTCTTCCTCCCCCTCCTCAAGATCATCGTCCCGGACATCGTGGACTACCACCTCCCCGAGTCGGGCGGTTTCCACAACTGCGCGATCGTCTCGATCGAGAAGAAGTACCCCAAGCACGCGCAGAAGGTGATGCACGCGATCTGGGGCGCGCACATGATGTCCCTGACGAAACTGATCGTGATCGTGGACGCCGACTGCGACGTCCACAATCTCCACGAGGTCTCCTGGCGGGCCCTCGGCAATACGGACTACTCGCGCGACCTCACGGTCGTCGAGGGTCCGGTCGACCATCTCGACCATGCGTCCTACCAGCAGTTCTGGGGCGGCAAGGCGGGAATCGACGCGACGAAGAAGTGGCCCGAGGAGGGCTACACGCGGGACGGCGGCTGGCCGAACATGGTCGAGTCCGACCCGCGGACGGCGGCGAAGGTCGACCGCCGTTGGAAGGAGTACGGACTCTCGTGAGCAGCGCCGCAGCAGCAGTGCCGCAGCCCGGACGGACCAAGGCGTTCATGCGGCTCGTGATGATCGAGCACTCGGTCTTCGCGCTGCCCTTCGCCTACACCGCGGCCCTCACCGCGATGTTCCTGATGGACGGCAACATCCACTGGGGCCGGCTCCTCCTGGTCACGATCGCCATGGTGGGCCTGCGCACCTTCGCGATGGCGTGCAACCGGATCATCGACCGCGAGATCGACGCCCGTAATCCGCGGACGGCGAACCGCGAGATGGTCACCGGTGCCGTCTCGGTACGGTCCGCGTGGACCGGCGCCGGCGTCGCACTGGTGGTCTTCCTGGGCGCGGCAGCCGCGCTCAACCCGCTCTGTCTGGCACTCGCGCCCATCGCGGTCATCCCGATGGTCGTCTACCCCTACGGAAAGCGGTTCACGAACTTCCCGCAGGCGATCCTCGGCATCGCCCAGGCCATGGGCCCCATCGGCGCCTGGCTCGCGATCACCGGCAGCTGGTCGTGGGACGCGGTTCTCCTCGGCCTCGCCGTCGGCATCTGGATCGGCGGCTTCGACCTGATCTACGCCTGCCAGGACGTGGAGGCGGACCGCGGCGAAGGCGTGAAGTCGGTGCCGGCCCGCTTCGGCATCCCGGCCGCCATCTACGGCGCCCGTACCTGCCACGCGATCACCATGGCCCTGCTCGTCTGGTACGCCCTGGCCACCGACGGCGGATTCTTCCTCTGGCTGGGCCTGCTGATCGTCGCAGCCGCCTTCCTCTACGAGCACCAGATCGTCAAGCCCCATGACCTCTCCCGCCTCAACCGGGCGTTCTTCCAGGTCAACGGCTTCATCGGGATCGCGCTCTTCGTCTGCGCCCTGCTCGACCTGCTGGTGCGCGGGCTGACGGTCTGACGGTCTGACGGTCTGACACTGTTTCCGACGCCGTTACGGACATGAAGCGGGGCCCGCACCGAAAGGTGCGGGCCCCGCTTCGTCGTCTGTCTGCTGCTTACGCCTTTTCCTGGCCCGCGACCAGGAACATCATCGCGCTCATCAGGTCCTGCGGCTTCAGCTCCACCGAACCGGACGGGGCCGTGACCGGGTCGGCCTTGCCGTCGATCGTGATCGAGAGCGGGAGCTTGCCCGTGGACTTCGTGTCGAACTGGGCGACGTCCAGGGAGATGCCCGAGAGCATGCCGTCCTTGACCGCGAGGTCGATCGCGATGTCCTTGTCCGGTACGTCGGACGGCTTGAAGTCCTTGAAGGCGTCCTTGAACTGCGGGAACGGCTTCAGCGCGTCCACCAGGTCCTGGGCCGCCTTGCGCCCGGCCACGGTGACCGTCACATGGTCGACGCCGTCCTTGCCCGGGGCGTCCTTGAACTTCGCGTTCTCGCCGAGCGCCTTCTTGACGGCCTCGATCGCCTTCTTCTGCTGAGCGGGGTCGAGCGCCGAGCCCGTGTCGGGCAGTCCGGCCTCCTTGTCGAGGCCGCTCTGCTTGATGAACGCGGCGAAGGTCTTCGGGTCGAGCCCGATCCACTTGCCCTTGAGGGCGTTCTTCACGGCGGACATCGAGGCCGGCAGCTGGTCGGCCTGCTTGAGCATGGTGTCGAGCTCCTTGGAGTCGGAGCCCTTGCTGCTCGTGTCCAGGGCGCTGACCGCCTTGAGGTCCGCGCGCAGATACACCATCTGACCGACCGAACGGACCTCGATCAGGTCCGCCGAGCCGTTGCTCAGCGCGAAGCTGACGGAGCCCTTCCCCAGGTTCTTGGTGTCCTTGAGCTGTGTGTCGGACGCGGCGCTGAACTTGACCTTGAGGCCCGCCAGCATCGTGGCGTCCGCGCGCTCGAAGTCGTCCTCGTTCTTCATGGCGGCGTAGATGTCGTCGGCGCTGCCGGCGAAGCCCAGCTCGGCGCTGAACGACTTCTGCTCGCTCAGCTTGTCGAAGGCGTTCTGCACCTTCATGCCCGCGCTGATGTTCTCAGCGGTGCCGCAGGCGGCGGACAGAGAGGTGATCAGGGCTATGCAACCGGCGGCGGCAAGGCCCCTGCGCTTCGTGTTGATGTCTGGCTCCTCGTCAGGCGGAATGGAGATACAGATGCAGATGAAAAGTATCTGTGAAGGTTCAACCCGTGAAATGGTTAAAAGCGGTGCGGCGAGGTGCTGTTGGTCACTGCCGCGCGGGTGGTCGGGCGCCGGAAGACGAATGCCGCCGACACGCCCCCGACGAGCCCGAAGAGATGCGCCTGCCAGCTGATGCCGGCGTCGGTGGGCAGTACGCCCCACAGGATCGAGCCGTACACCGCGGCCACGACCACACCCACCACCACGTCCACCGGGGAGCGGTTCACGAAGCCGCGCACGAGGAGATACCCGAAGAGGCCGAAGACGACCCCGGACGCGCCCAGCGTGATGGAGTTCGCGGGGGATATGAGCCAGACGCCGAGGCCGCTGACGAGGATCACGGTCAGCACGACGGAGGCGAAGCGCCGGATGCCGGAGAGCGCCGATACGAAACCGAGGATCAGCAGCGGCACCGTATTCCCCGCGAGATGGCCGAAGCTGCCGTGCAGGAACGGCGCCGACAGGATGTCAGGCAGCTCGTCGGCCCTGCGCGGGGTGATGCCGCCCGCGTCCAGCGCGTGTCCCGTCGACACGTCGATCACTTCGAGCAGCCAGAGCAGCGCCACCCAGCCCGCCATCAACAGGGCGGCGGCCTTGGCCCGGCCGTCCCACCGCTTCTCCCACCCGTTGTTCCCCATCACAGGCCCCCCTTGTTCCTTAGAACGTGCGGCACACCGTGGTCGGTTCCCGGGGACAGGCGCCGGATAGGCTCGGACCCATGAACGACGGTAAGCGCATCCCCTGGGTCGTCGGGGTCTCCGGGGCGTCCGGGACCCCGTATGCGGCGGCCGTCGTACGCGGGTTGATCGATGCGGGCGAGACGGTGGACCTGGTGGTCAGCCGGGCCTCGCGGCTGACGCTGCTCGACGAGACCGGGATCGCTTTTCGGGACGCGCACTGGCAGGACGATCTGGCCCAGTGGCTGGCCAGGGGCGCGGACGGCAAGCCGGGCACCTTCGACGTGGACATCTCGGGTGTACGGCACTGGGCCGCCGGCGACCTCGCCGCAGGCCCGTCGTCCGGTTCGTACCCCGTCAGGGGAATGCTGATCGTGCCCGCGTCGACGGCCTCGGTGGCCGGGGTCGCGCTCGGGCTGTCGAAGGACCTGCTGCAGCGGGCCGCGAGCGTGACGCTCAAGGAGCGGCGGAAGCTGGTCGTCGTCGTGCGCGAGACACCGCTCAGCGGCCAGACGCTCAAGCACATGGTGGCGCTGGACGAGGCGGGCGCCGTGGTGCTGCCCGCCTCACCCGCCTTCTACGCGGGAGCGACGCACATCCAGGACCTGGTGGACTTCGTCGCCGGGCGCGTACTGGACGCGGCGGGGGTGGAGCACCAGCTGTACCGCCGCTGGGAGGGCGAGCTCGGCGGGGGCTCCCGCAGGAGCTGACATAGCGGGCTCCGGTTAAGTTACTCAGGCGCTTTACGGGTGGACAAAGGAAGGCTTCAGGCACATGGACGCGGTGGACAGGCAGCTCATCCAGGCCCTCAGAGAGAACGGCAGGGCCTCCTACGCGGAGCTCGGCCGGCTCGTCGGGCTCTCCGGCCCCAGTGTCACCGACCGCATCAACCGCCTTGAGTCGGCAGGTGTCATCACCGGCTACCGCGCCACCGTCGACGCCAAGTCGCTGGGGCTCGGGGTGACGGCACTGATCGGGATCTCGCTCTCGGACGCGGCCGACCACGAGGACGTCGCGCGGCGGCTGAAGGACCTGGCCGAGATCGAGGACTGCTGGTTCATCGCGGGCGACGACTCGTTCATGCTCAAGGTCCGCGCCAGTGACGTGGACGGCCTGGAGAAGACGATCCGCCGGCTGAGCGGGACACGGGGCGTCTCGCGGACCCGTACGACCATCGTGCTCTCCACGAAGTGGGAGAACCGGGTCGGGGAGCTGCCCGAAGAAAGCTGACGCGGAGCGTCAAAGGGGGCCCCGCTCGCCCGAAAGGTGGGGGAGTACCGTGGGCGGAGCCTGAAATACGTGGAGAAATGGGAGGCGGCCGACGATGGACGCGGGACTCAAGCGCGAGCTGGAGCAGAAGGTCCGGGACGGCGAGCGGCTGTCCCGCGAGGACGGCATCGCACTCTACGAGTCCGATGACCTGGCCTGGCTCGGCGGCCTCGCGCACGAGGTGCGGACGCGCAAGAACGGCGACGTCGTCCACTTCAACGTCAACCGCCACCTCAACATGACCAACGTGTGCACCGCGTCCTGCGCGTACTGCTCGTTCCAGCGCAAGCCGGGCGAGAAGGACGCGTACACGATGCGCATCGAGGAGGCCGTCCGCCTCGCGAAGGCGATGGAGGGCGAGAACCTCACCGAGCTGCACATCGTCAACGGCCTGCACCCCACGCTGCCCTGGCGCTACTACCCGCGCTCGCTCAGTGCCCTGAAGGAAGCCCTCCCGCAGGTCGCCCTGAAGGCGTTCACGGCCACCGAGATCCACCACTTCGAGACCATCTCGGGGATGTCCGCCTCCGAGATCCTCGACGAGCTGATCGAGGCAGGTCTCGAATCGCTCACCGGCGGCGGCGCCGAGATCTTCGACTGGGAGGTCCGGCAGCACATCGTCGACCACGCCACCCACTGGGAGGACTGGTCGCGCATCCACCGCCTCGCGCACGCGAAGGGTCTCAAGACCCCGTGCACGATGCTGTACGGACACATCGAGGAGCCCCGCCACCGGGTGGACCACGTACTGCGGCTGCGTGAGCTGCAGGACGAGACCGGCGGTTTCCAGGTCTTCATCCCGCTGCGCTACCAGCACGACTTCGAGGACATGAAGGACGGCAAGATCCGCAACAGGCTCCAGGCGCGGACGACGATGGCGAGCGGTGTCGACGCGCTGAAGACCTTCGCGGTCTCGCGTCTCCTCTTCGACAACGTCCCGCACGTGAAGGTCTTCTGGCCGATGCACGGCGTCCAGACGTCGCAGCTCGCGCTCCAGCACGGCGCGGACGACATGGACGGCTCGGTCGTCGAGTACAAGATCACGCACGACGCGGACAACTACGGCACGCCCAACAAGCTCAGCCGTGAGGACCTTCTGGAGCTGATCCGTGACGCGGGCTTCCGCCCGGTGGAGCGGAACACCCACTACGAGATCGTCCGCGAATTCGAGGGCCCGGACGCGGCCCGCCGCGAGACCCCGCAGCTCATGCGGTTCTGACCGAAGCGAACGCGCCGACCGCGGCGAAGCGAACGCCCGAGAAGCCCCAGTGCCTGCCGTGCACTGGGGCTTCTCGCGTGTCGAGACGGGGTTGATATCCAGGCAGAGTAATAGTTAATCTTTATCTATGACCCTTACTTTTGAGGTGGACCCGTCCATCGACCCCGAGCTGCGGGACGGCGTCCTCGCGCTCTGGGCCGATGTCTCCAACGCAGGCGGCGCCGTCGGTTTCGTCCCGCCCGTGACCCCCGAGGCGATACGCCCGGAGCTGCTCAAGCACTTCGCCGCCATGGCCGACGGCCGCACCAGGCTGCTGGTCGGGCGCGACGCGGACGGGACCGTGGCGGCCACTGCCTTCCTCGCGTACAACAGCCACCGCCTGATGACCCACTGGCTCTGGCTCTACACGGTGATGGTCCACCCCTCCCACCAGGGCAAGGGGTACGGCCGCGACCTGATGGCGGCCGCCGCCGACGCGGCCCGCACCTCCGAGGGGATCGAGGCCATCCGCCTCACCTGCCGGGGCGGCACGGGCGCCGACAGTTTCTACGCCGCCTGCGGTTACAAGGAGTACGGACGGGTGCCCGACGCCATCCGCGTGGCCCCCGGTGACGACCGCGACGACATCACGATGCTGCTGCCCCTCTGAACTGATCAATAGTGGGGCATGCTTCACTGGTCGGGCAGGTTCCGAAGCGGTACGAAGAGAGAGGCCTCAGCCGTGTCCGTAGCCAAGCCCGGCGCCACGATCCAGTACACGATGGCGCGCGTGGGCATCTTCATGGGCTGCCTCGTCCTCGTCGCTGTCCTCGTCCACTTCGGCATCGTCCCCAAGGGCCTCGGCGGCTCCGACTTCGTCTGGACGATCCTGCTCGCGCTCGTCATCTCCGCGCCGCTCAGCTTCGTACTGCTGCGCAGGCAGCGTGACCAGATGTCCCAGCAGCTCGTCTCCCGAGTCGACCGTGCCAAGGCCAAGCTCGAGGCCAACCGGTCCCAGGAAGACGGCATCACGCAGTAAGCGCGCCGTAAGGTTCGTCACACACGCCGAAGTCCCGCCCAGGGGCTTCGGCGTTTCTGTGTCTCAGACCCCAAGACAAGCTTTGAGCTTCTCAAAGTGCAAGTGTTAACGTGTTCGACATGAAGACTGCAGCTGCGCACACGTATGCCATGAGCCCCGCGCTCGTGGCGCGCCTGCATGTCGATCTCTGCCGCTGCATGTCCGCGGTCTGTTGCCGCCGCGTCTGAACCCGGCCCGGTCTTTTCCCTCCCGCCGTCCCCACCGGAGTACTTACGTGTCGTCCGTGACGTCAACTTCCCGCGTCCGAGTACCCAAGGTCCCGTTCTGGGCCCAGATCCTCATCGGTCTGGTCCTCGGCGTGCTCCTCGGCTGGCTCGCCCGCAGCCAGGACATCAGCTGGCTGCACACCACCCTCGGCCAGATCGGCGACATCTTCGTCCAGCTGCTGAAGCTGGCCGTCGCCCCGCTGGTCTTCTTCGCCATCCTGGTGTCGATCACCAACCTGCGTAAGGTCAACAACGCTGCCAGGCTGGCCACCCGTACGCTGCTCTGGTTCATGATCACGTCGCTGATCGCGGTCGCCATCGGCCTCGCGATCGGCCTGATCACCAACCCGGGCGCCGGCACAGGACTCACCCCCAAGGACGGCAAGCTCCCCGAGCACGCCGGCTCCTGGATCGACTTCCTCACCGGCATCATCCCGACCGACATCATCACGCCGTTCACCGAACTGAACGTGCTGCAGATCGTCTTCATGGCCGCGGTCGCCGGTATCGCCGCTCTCCAGCTCGGCGAGAAGGCCAAGCCGATCCTCACCCTCTCGGAGTCGATCCTCGAACTCCTGCAGAAGGCGCTGTGGTGGGTCATCCGCCTCGCCCCGCTCGGCACGCTCGGCCTCATCGGCTTCGCCATCGCGGACTACGGCTGGGACCTCATCGGCAAGTACGCGACCTTCACGGCCGACGTCTACGTCGGTTGCGCCCTGGTGATGTTCGGCGTCTACCCGCTGCTGCTCGCCACGGTCGCCAAGGTCAACCCGCTGCAGTTCTACAAGGGCGCCTGGCCCGCGATCCAGCTCGCCTTCGTCTCCCGCTCCTCGGTCGGCACGATGCCGGTCACCCAGAAGGTCACCGAGCGCCTCGGCGTCCCGAAGGAGTACGCCTCCTTCGCCGTCCCGTTCGGCGCCACGACCAAGATGGACGGCTGCGCCGCGATCTACCCGGCGCTGGCCGCGATCTTCATCGCGCAGATCTTCGACGTGCAGCTCTCCATCGGCGACTACATCCTGATCGCCTTCGTCTCGGTGATCGGCTCGGCCGCCACGGCCGGTCTGACCGGCGCGACGGTCATGCTCACCCTGACCCTCTCGACGCTGGGTCTGCCCCTTGAGGGTGTGGGTCTGCTGATGGCGATCGACCCGGTCCTGGACATGATGCGTACGGCCACGAACGTCGCCGGACAAGTTGTATCACCGTTGATTGTGGCTGCTCGGGAGAACATCTTGGACCGAGACATGTTCAACTCGGTGCGGGTCTCGCCGGTTGACGATGAGTACGACGTGCGTGAGGCGGAGCAGAAGGTATCCGTTCCGGTCGCTGCGTAAGCGGCACGCGTATGAGCGCCGCCCGCGTCCCCGGTCAGCTGGGGGTACGGGCGGCGTCGTTCGTCCGGCGGCAGATGGGCCTGATCCCGCAGGTGGTTGGTCGGTGGCCGTGCACGCGAAAGCGGGCTCTGGCCCACTTCGTGTGGTGGCGTACGCAGCGTGACTGCCGATCTTCTCGTGATGGTGGCTGCGGTAGCCCGAAAAAGGGAGGCGGACACGCTCGCGGCCTGGCGCTAGGTCAGGAAGCGGCCTTGGTCGCGACCCGGGTGCGCAGCGATTCGCGCACCGATGGCCATTCGTCGGCAAGGAGGCTGTAGTACAGCGAGTCGCGACGCGTGCCGTCCTGGCGCAACATGTGGCTGCGCAGCGTTCCTTCATAAGCCAGTCCCAGGCGGGTCAGGGCCTGTTGGGACCGCACGTTGAGGTTGTCAGTGCGCAACGCGATCCGGGCAAGGCCCAGATCGTCGAAGGCGTGCCCAAACAGTAGGAGCTTGGACTCGGCGTTAAAGGGGCCGCCCCAACAGGATCGGTCGAACCAGGTGGCACCGACTTCAGCTCGGCCCTCGGGGAGGTCCAGCTCATACAGACTGGTTGACCCGACCACCGCCCCGTCTGCCAAACGCTGGACTGTGAAACACCGTCGGGCCCCATCCGCCAGCATCTGACTGATCATCGCCCTCATCTCATCCGAGGTGCCAGGGCGAGGTCGAGGCATCCAACGCCAGACCTCGGGATCCGATGCCGACGGGAACAGCACCTCCGCATGGTCCGCGGACAACGGGATGAGGCGGACAACGCGGCCCGAGAGAGAGTCCTTGCTCATCACCGCACCGTAGTCCCATGATCGCCACCGCAAAAGCCTCGGTGGAGACATGCCGCCTCCATCACGCACTGCGACTCCACCACAAGAAGTGGACCAGAGCGGCTACTCACCTGCGTAGCCAGGTCAGAACGGGAGTTCTGGCGAGCTCGCTCCACGCGTGATGGTCAAGATCCGCTCGTCGAAGTCGCGAGTGGAGGCCTCGCGGGGGAAGCGGGCGCGGAGTTCCTTGTCCAACTCGTTGGCGACCAAGAGCAGGGACGGCAGAGACTTCCGATCGGCTGCGAGGGCTGCTGTGCCCATGCCTACGGCCTCTTCGATCTCACCGGTGCGGGCGGCGGCGACTCCGAGTGTGAGCCGCGCTTCTGCGGCACGCATGGGGGAGATCTCGGTTCCGTCGGGGCCGGTACTCATCCGGATGACCGATCGGGCGTGGCCGGCGGCGCGCTCGTCGTCTCCGAGGAGCCGGTACGCGTCCATCTCGTAGAAGTCCCACTTGTCCGGGTCGATGGTGAAGTGATGTTCGGGGTGATCCGGGCGGGGCAGCCGGTCCAGCCGTGCGCGCCCGGCGTCCAAGGAGTCGCGGACCATGCGGGCGTCTCCCATCCGGGCGGCGGCGCGTGCCTTGTGGGCATACAACTGCACGCCGACTGAGAGTGCGTCTGGTCGGCGACGTGCCCGGCCTCCACAGCGTTGAGCATGTCTTGCCATCGGCACTGGGTGAGGGAGAACCATGCCTCGATCTCCCACGCCCAAGCCTTGATCTCACCGTGCCCGGCATCTTCGCCGATCCTGAGCGCGGCGGCTTTGCTGAGGTTAGCGGCCTCCCGTTGGCCACGGTCGTACTGGACACATGCGTTCAGGAGGAACAACCACCCGGCGTCAACGAGTAGTTCTCGGTGCTGGCGCAGCGTCATCCGGCTTTCAAGCTGTTTGGTGACGAACTGCAAGCCGTTCCGGGTGCGCTGGTGCAGGTAGTCGGCATCGGCGTACGGGTAGGCGCGGGCCAACTGGTCGATGCCCTGCTCGATCGACTCCAGAGCGGCGCTGTTGATGTTGGACATATCCGTCCGCCGCAGTAGCTCGGACCTGGTCGTTGCCGGGCAACGCGTCGGCTCCGACCTCGGGCCCGGAGTCACCGCCCTGCGCGCCCAACTCGGCGGCCGGGTCTGCCACCGGGTCAACGACCCCGGCACAGCGGAAATGGCGCTCGGTGACCTCAACAAAGACGCCGTAGCCGTGGCCCAGTCGATCGCTGCTGAGGAACAGGGCGTGGCGGTCTGCACAGGGTCGGACGGCGGTTGGAGCCGCGCGCGATCCCATCTGACAACGACCGCCGAAGCCATGGCCATGTCCCGGAAGTACTCGGCCATGACCCCCGAACTCCCCGTCATAGACCGCGTACTCGCGGCACTGGAAGGAGACGACAAATGATCAACGAAGGTACAGCGTCCGGCCTCGCGGTGATCTTCGGAATCATCACCGTCCTCCTCGTCCGCTCCCGCGAGGTACGGCCCTGGGAAGCGGTCTGCGTCGGGCTCTTCGGGGTCTACCTCGGACAGACGCCCGTGATCTTCACCATCCACGGCCTTGTCACCTGGGTCATCAGCGGCTTCTCCCACACCTGAACTGGAAGGACAGACATGCCCATGAGTCGCGTGAGGTGCACCCACTGCAAGGGCGAAGGAGCCCGGAGGACCTGGACCGGAATGCGCCACCGCTGCCGCGTCTGCCGGGGTACCGGCACCATCCGCTGACCTGAGATCGACACGACCGGCCACACAAGCAAAGGAGCACAAGCCATGGACGACAGCGCGCCACCACCCACCCAGCGTGCCGCTTCGGCGGCCCACCGCGGAAGGTCCCCGCCATCACACCCAACTCCGCTCCGGCTGACAGGCGCGCCGCCCTCGACCGCGCGACGCGCCTGCGTCAGCTCTCCGAAGCAGATCGCGACGCGATCCGACTTGCCCAAGACCCCCAATTCTCCCGCTGGTTGGAGCAGATCGCAGCCACCGGTGGATGCGCACACCCGGTGCACCTGTCCGGCTCATCCACCACGCGAGACGCGGCCACGGGCGAGATCCTGCGCCACTATGCATGCGGTCGTCCGCCTCGATGGCCCGGCCGGACCGGACGACGAACCCCCGGCATGGGGCACCGCGGAATTGATGGCCGACGCCGTGCGTGCGTCCGCGTCTCGGGTCGTGGTCCGGACGGCTTACAGCCCCGCGGTCGGTGAACTCGCCCTCCGCTGGGGTGTTCAGGTCGACGCCCGTCCTCTGCGGGGTGACGGCCTTGGCCCGGATGACGAAGCTGTAGCCGCGTACGTCGCGAAGTGCGTGACCAAGGGAGCGAGCGAGACCGGCGCCGGCACCGACCACAGGCTCACCACCTCGGACGACATCGACGCCGCTCCGGTCACGGACCACGTGCGCACGCTCATGCGGACCTGCTGGAACCTCGGCGGACTGCCCGAGTACGCGCCCCTGCACCTGCGGGCTTGGGCTCACACCCTTGGATACCGGGGCCACATCCTCACCAAGTCCCGCGCCTACTCGACGACATACGCGGCCCTGCGTGCCGACCGAGCGGAGCATCTTGGGCACGGTGAACAGGGCGCCAACGATCCGAGTTTGATCACCGAGGTGCAGTGGCGCTACGTCGGCTCCGGCCACGCTCCTGGGGCCGCCGCAATCGCCGCTGGTATCGCGGACGACCTGCACGCCAACCGTGAGGTTGCCCGTGAAGCCCTGCTCCGCGAGCGAGAGGGGGGAAGCCCTTGAATGACGGGCCTCCCCCTCAAGTCCCGGAGTGGATCGCTGAGATCCTTGATCGGTGGCATCCTCCGGCTGACTACGAACAACGGCTGGCGGCCGTGGTGGACAGCTGCCTCGTTGGTCGCACTAGTCGGTCTCGTTTGGATCATCGAGGGGGCCGGAAGGCGTGTGGTGGGTAGGGTCGCCTCATGCGGGTTCGATTGATCGGTGCCAATCCGTTCCTCACGCTTTATTGCGGCGAACAAGCTGTCGCGTACGCCTCGGTCTGGCGGGTGGACTGGTCGGAGCGAGGCACTGGCCATGCCCTCGTGTACGGCGATGCTGAGCGGGTCCGGGTGGTCGGTCCCGATCCGGAACTCAGCCAGTGGCTGGCGACTTCGTTCAACCGCCACTTCGCCGACGTGACGGCGGGCTTGCCCTGGCACGAACCGGAGCTGACCACGGCGCCGGTGGAATGG
The DNA here is from genome assembly GCF_017315755.1 of Streptomyces beijiangensis. Classification (GTDB taxonomy): domain Bacteria; phylum Actinomycetota; class Actinomycetes; order Streptomycetales; family Streptomycetaceae; genus Streptomyces; species Streptomyces beijiangensis. The sequence continues at coordinate 4,762 of NZ_JAFLRJ010000027.1, read as the reverse complement.
GACCTCGACCTCGCCTCCGGAATGCGTGCGGCGGCCGGTGGCATCGAGGTCGAGGTGACGGATCCCTTCGACCGCCAACTGACTCGGAACGAGGCGTACGACCTCGGCGGTGAGCCACATGTGCTTTCGACAGTGTGGATGCCGTGCCGCACCGGAGCGATCACGGTCGACGGGAAACGCATCGAGGGCATGCCGCTGATCACCCAGGATCCGCTCTACTCCTCGGCTGCGATAGCCGAGGCAGAAGTCTGGTGCCGGCCCGCCGAGGCCCCCTCCAGCCCGACTCATGCGCGGGCATCCGCCCCTGATCCGCCTGATGATCCAAACGAAACTGCCTAGTTCTCCGCCGTCTGACTCTCGTCCCCGAGCGGCGTGACCTTGATGGAATCGATCTCCGGGGGCTTCCTTCGCCCTCGACCGACACTGAATACCGCGACCTCTTTGATCACGCTCGCGACGATGGCTCGGCGACGCTCAAGGTTCTCTGCGTCCTTGTCCAGCCAGACCGTGAGCGCGTCGGCTGTCGTGCGCGAGCGTCGGACGGCCTGAGCCGCCTCCCGCGCACCGAGAGCGGTCAACTCCGCCCGTAGATGCTTCAGGGAGTCGAAGTAGTCCTCGTCCTCCATCTGGCCGTTCTTCCAGCGGCCTTGCAGCCCTCGGATGCGCTCCTCCAGCACGGAGATGGCTCCGGTCAGATCCTCGGTGGGGGCTGCCTGCGCCTGCGGCTGGCGCCTCCGTATGGCGGCCTCGATTACCTCGTCCAACCGCTCCTCTATCCATGTGTATGAGCGGCTGACCTTCCCGCATCCAAGCTGGCCATCCTTGCCTACCTGCCCGGAGTGGCAGAGCGTCCGGCGGAAGGTTCGGCCTTGTACGGTCGCCCACTGCACGCGCATCTTCGATTGGCAGTTGCCGCACTTCAGGAAGCCCGAATAGACGTGCTTCCGCTTGCCGGATCCTTGGGCGGCAGGTGTGGCCCGCTCGTCCAGGACGGTCTGGATGTTCTCCCACTCCACGCGGTTCAGCGGGTGGGGGTAGACGCTGTCTCCGATGTCCTGGCCCTTGTAGGTGACGATGCCGCCGACACGCTCGGACCGGTACACGCGCTTGACCTTCTGGATGGTCCAAGCGGTCGCCCCTGGTGTCTGTGCCCCCGCCCCGGTCCAGAGGCGCGCCACATCGCCCGGGGTCTTCTCGCCTCCCATGAGCATTTCGTATCCGCGCCGGATCAGCTCGACTTCGCCAGGAACAACCCGCTGGAAGTTCGAGCCTGGCTCGAATCCGAAGACGCGGGGGCCGCCTGCGTGCGGCTTGCCCTTCTCCCGGCGCTGGAGCAAGGAACTGTTGATCCGCTCTGACATGCGCTCGGTCTCCTGCTGGGCCACCGCGCCCTTGATCGTCAGGATCATCCGGCCATTGGCTGAGGAAGTGTCCTCGCCCTCCGTGGTGGCGAAGGCGAAGCCGTGTTCCTTCTGTTCTTCCAGGAAGTTGGTCAGCTCGGTGATGCGTCGCGTCAGACGGTCGATGGAGTAGACGACGATGCCGTCGATCAGGTCATCGCGTGCGTCACGCATCATCTCCGTGTACGCCGGGCGCTTGCGCTTGCTCGTTGTCGATGCTGATACGTCGTTCTCTGGGTAGACCCTGTAGACGCCCCACCCGAGCCGTTCGCAGAGTTCGCGGCATGCCTTCTCCTGGCGCTGGATGCCGAGTTCCTGCCCCTTGCGGTCCTTGCTGATGCGGACGTAGATCGCCACGCGCTTCGGCTTGGCCACGCTGGCCCCCTCTGTCGGTGTCACCGCAGTGCCAACGTATATACAGACAGTAGGGTTACGAACGTCGTGGGCCAGTCGCTGGTCCCGGTGATCGTCTCGGCCCGCGAGAAGATCCTCGACCTCGACGCGTACAACTCCGCCTCGTCGTCGCCGATCGACTCCATCGGCTCGGCCGAGCCGGTCGAGGACAAGACGCCGGTCGCGGTCGCCGCGTAACCGCAACGCCAGATCAGTACAGGAGTGCCCCCGGCCGTCTCGGCCGGGGGCACTCCTGCGTTTGCGGGCGAAGAGCTGACCCGGTGCGGGGGCGCGCTCTAGGATCACCGCATGGCTGTCATGTCGCGCCCTCTGTCGCGCCGCTGTTGTTGTCGCTGACGCCTGCACTTTTCGCGTTCCGGTAATTCCGTTGAGCCTTTCCTGCTGAGGAGTCCTGCGATGATCCCTGCCCGTCGTGCTGTCCTGAAGCTGCTCGCAGCCGCCCCCGTCGCCGCCCAACTCGGCTACGCGGCACCTTCGTTCGCCGCCACTGCGGCTCCCGGCATCGCGGCCCCCGGCATTGTGAAGCCACTGCCGCCCGAGCTGTTCACCGTCCGCGGCACCAACGCCGAGACCAACTTCGCCGCCCTCCGCTCCACCGGTCTGCACACCCCTGTGGACCGCTTCTTCGTCCGCAACCACACCTCGACCCCGGTGCTGGACGAGAAGACCTGGGGCCTCACCGTCTGGGGCAGCGGTCTGCGCGGTGCACCCGTCCGCTTCACCTACGACCAGCTGCGCAGACTCCCCTCCGTCACCCGCACCGCCGCCGTCGAATGCGCGGGCAACGGCCGCAGCTTCTACACCTCCCAGCAGGGCGACACCGTCACCGGTACGGCATGGACGCTGGGCGCCGTCGGTGTGGCCCACTGGCGCGGGGTGCGGCTCTCGGACGTGCTCCGCCGGGCCGGGATAAGCCGGGACGCGGTGGATGTGATGCCGCGCGGTCTCGACGACGAGTACGTCACCGGGGGCGTGAACCTGGGCCATGTGCGCCGGCCGCTGCCCGTCAGGAAGGCGCTGGACGACGTGATCCTCGCGTACGAGATGAACGGCGAGCCCCTCCCGTACGACCACGGCTTCCCGGTGCGCGTCATCGTGCCCTCCTGGATCGGGATCGCCTCCGTGAAGTGGGTCGGCGACATCGAGGTGAGCGCCGAGCCGCTGTACTCGCCGTGGAACACCGACTTCTACCGGCTCTTCGGGTCCGGCTATCCGGCGGAGGGCAGCGCTCCGCTGACCCGGCAGACCATCAAGTCCGCCTTCGAGCTGGCGCAGGGGGCCGTACTGACGGCGGGCGAGACGCATGAGCTGACGGGGCGGTCGTGGTCGGGGAAGGCTCCGGTGCGGCGGGTCGAGGTCAGTACGGACGGGGGTGCGCGGTGGCGGCGCGTGCAGCTGCGGGACGCGCCGCGGCGGGACAGCTGGGTGCGGTGGTCGGTGCCGTGGCGGCCCCGCGAGGCGGGTTCGGTGCAGCTGCTCGCACGGGCGACGGACGCGGCGGGCAACACCCAGCCGGAGCGGGCCGTGCCCAACACCCAGGGATATCTCTTCGATGCGGTGGTGAGGCACCCGGTGACGGTCCGTACCCTTACCGGGGGGTAAGCGGGCGGAAGGGGCTGTCACGTGAGCACTGCCAAGGGCAAGCGGATGCCGCGGGCCGTACGGGAGCAGCAGATGATGGACGCTGCCGTACGGACCTTTGGGCAGCTCGGGTACCGGGCCGCGTCGATGGACGAGATCGCCGAGCTGGCGGGGGTCTCCAAGCCGCTGGTGTATCTGTACCTGAACTCCAAGGAAGAGCTCTTCACCGCGTGCATCCGGCGCGAGGCGGCGGCGTTGGTGGCGGCGGTGCAGGCGGGGGTCGAGTCCGGGGCGACGGCGGACCGGCAGCTGTGGTCGGGGCTCGGTGCCTTCTTCGAGCACACGGCGTCGAACCCGGACGGGTGGGCGGTGCTGCACCGGCAGGCCCGTACGCACGGGGAGCCGTTCGCCGGTGAGGTCGCGGTGATGCGGGACGAGATCGTGGAGTTCGTGACGGGGCTGATCGGGGCGGCTGCGCGGGAGGCGCACGGGGGCCCTTCGGACCGGGATGCCGAGCTGCTCGATCGCGATGTGGCGGGGCTTGCGCAGGCGCTGGTGGGCGCGGCGGAGTCGCTGGCGGGCTGGGCGAACGACACGGAAGGCGTCTCCGCGAAGGAGGCCGCCGCGACGCTGATGAACTTCGCGTGGGCGGGGCTCGGGAACCTTATGCGTGGGGTGCGGTGGGTGCCGTCTGCCCGGTGAGGTGGATGCGGGTGCCGCCGCTGTCGCTGTTGTTGCCGCTGAGGAGTTGGAAAGTTGTGCCTTCGGTGGCGAAGGCGACCGTGCTGGGGAGTAGCGCGGGGGATGTGAACTCGGCGCGTACGTAGGTGGGTTGGGTCTCCAGTTCGGCCAGGCAGCGGGCGAAGGTCCACATGCCGTGGGCTATCGCGCGCGGGAAGCCGAAGAGGCGGGCCGTGAGCGGGTGGAGATGGATGGGGTTGCGGTCGCCGGAGGCGGCGGCGTAACGGCGGCCGAGGCCGGCGGGGAGCTCCCAGGTGGTGGTTGCGGTTGCGGTTGTGCTTGCGGTTGTGCTTGCGGTTGCGGTTGCGGTTGCGGGGAGGGACTCCGGGAGTGCGGCCTGGTCCCGCTGTCCGGTGGTGGTGTGCCGGGCGAGGTATTTGCTGCGGGACTCCCAGACCAGGTCGCCTGTGCGGCGGGCCTCGGTGACCATGGTGACTTCTGTGCCGCGGCGGTGGGGGCTCAACTCGGCTGCGTAGACGGTGAGTTCGAGTTCGTCGGTGGGGTGCAGGGGCTGGTGGGCGGTGATCTCTATGCGGGTGTGTACGAGGCCGAGGAGAGGGAGCGGGAAGCCGGGGCCTGCCATGAGCTGCATGGCGAGCGGGAAGGCGAGGACGTGGGGGTAGGGG
>NZ_JAFLRJ010000269.1 GCF_017315755.1 Streptomyces beijiangensis | reverse complement strand
ACCCCGATGGACGGCCGGCCCCCTGCTGGCCGCCGCGGTCCTGGCGGGCCGGCCGTCCATCGGGGTGATGTCAGCGCTGGGTGCGATGCTGGCAGGGATCAACGACCGGCCGGGCAGCCGAAGGGCGGCCGTACGGCGTCTGGCGGTGCCCGCGATCGCGGGAGCGTGCGGCCTGATGATCGGTGCGTACGCGATGCTCTGGACGGAGGGCGGCCGACTCCTGCCACTCCTCCTCACGCTCCTCGGCCTGATCGCAGGGGCGACGAGCGCGGTAGGCCCGGTCGCCTCCGCAGCCGGTACGCAACTGCTTGTGGCCTCCGCGATCGGTGCGGGAATGGCGCTGCCCGAGCCCGGCTGGCAACGCGGCCTGTTCTTCCTCGCAGGCGCCGGATGGCTCCTCACCCTGCGACTGGTCCTGCCGACACCGCATGGCCGTTACGACGGCGAACGCCTGGCGGTGGCCGCCGTCTACACGGCAGTCGCGGACCTCCTGACCGCAGTCGGCGGCCCGCACGCACAAGCCCGCAGGGCGGCACTGACCACCGCACTCGACCAGGCGCAGGACGCCCTGTCCGGACACCGATTCGACCGCGCGGGCGCGAGCGAGGCGGGGCGACGCCTGTACGCGCAGTACACGGCGGCGCTCCCACTGGCCGAGGCCGCGACCGCCCTCGCCTGGTCCGCTCCGGGCCCCGTTCTTCCCGTACGCGCAGCCGAGGGCCCGCGCCGCCTGGCAGCAGCGGTGCGCACGGGCGCTCCCTGCGGCCCGCTCCCGGCACCGTCCCGCGACGACGCCGGGCTGCGCGCCCTGGACAACGCCCTGCTGCACGCGGCCCAGGCCTTCGACAGCGGTACGTCGACACCTCTGGACGCCAGACGCCCCACCCCAACAGCGGCTCTGCGCAAGGCGATCGGCCCGGCCGGCCGCGAGTACGGCACACGAGTGGCGCTCTGTTTCGGAGCGAGCGCCGCCATCGCGCAGGTCCTGCACCACAGCCACTGGTACTGGCTGCCCGCGACCGCGGTCTTCCTGGTCAAGCCGGACCTGGGCCCACTCGCCTCACGCGTGCTGTGCCGAGCGCTGGGGACGGTCGCCGGTGCGGTCGTCTTCGCCGGACTGGCGGCCGGACTGCCGCGCCCCGCAGGCATGATCGCGGTGGTTGCGGTCTGTGGAGCGCTCATTCCTTTCTCCACGCGGCACTTCGCAGCGCAGACAGCGGTGGTGACGACACTCGTGCTGGCGCTGGTCATGGCGGGCGGCGAACCCCAGGCCTCCTGGAGCCGCATCGCCGAGACCCTGCTGGCCTGCGGCATCGTGCTCCTCGTGGGCCACCTTCCGTGGCCGGGCCAGAGTGGCGGGGGTGTACGCAGCCGCGTAACGACGGCCCGGGACGCTGCGCACGCCTACGTACAACACGTCCTGAACAAGGGCCAGTCCGAGGAGGACAGGGCAGCACGCTGGCTCCTGCGCCGCGAGGCCTACCGGACTCTGGCGGCGGCCCGTACCGCAATCGACCTGGCAGCCGCCGAACTCCCCGCACTGGCACGCCATACGGCGGACACCGACGCAGCGGCGCTCACTCTCGAACAGCTGGTCGGAACCACCACAGCCTGCGCGGTGCAGCTGGACGACAGCGGCCATCTGCCGCACCACCACGCCGACCGCCTGGGCGCACTGCTCGCGGCGAGCAAGAGCGCCTCCGCCTGCTGACAGCTCAGAACAACGTTTCGAGCCCGCCGATCAACGGCAGAGGAGCGATCGAAAGAACCATCGCCCACACCGCTCGCCCCGGCAGGATGTCCCGCTTCCCCTGGACCCCCAATACCGCAGCGACGGGCGGCAGGAGGGCCAGTACCAAATAGCTCCAGTGCCAACCCTCCTCCTTCGTGACGAAGAACAGGAGAGCGAGATACACGGGGACAGCTCCCACGGACAGCATCCGGGCGCGGGAGAGGAACATCTCCAGGCTCTCCCCGGAGAGGGGGAAGGACATCTCAGTTCACCACTCGGTTGTCGTAGGCGGAGGAGTCGGCCTCGGGGAAACCGTCGGCCGCGTAGAACCCGTTGACCGCTGCGGAGAGTCCTGCCCCGAGAAGCGTGATGGCCATCATGGTCGCGTCGAACGCCTTCACCAGCTCAGCAAACCTTGTGATGATCATGACCGCTTGCGCAGCGGCCAGGGCGAACATCGCGACGGAAGCCACCTGACCGCCGATCGGAATCGCGTTGATCGCCGTGGCCGCAGCCATGTTCGCCATCCAGATGATGGCCATGTCGGCGAGGAAGACGACGCCGGCCTTCAGAACTTCGGCAAGCTGGAACACCTCGCGCGCCGCCGAGTCGTAACAGGTCCGCAGGGACTCGAAGGTCTCCTTGAAGTCGTCGAGCTTCTTGCCGAACTCCTCGAAGTAGACCTTCGCGGCGTCGTACGCGTTGCCCTCCCAGGTCACACCGACATTGCCGGTGCCCTTCTTCAGGTTCGCCGCCACCGCGTCACAGAACGAGCCGAGACAGTCCCAGACGCCGGCGCAGTCCTGGTACTTCGACCAGTCGCCCAGAATCCAGTTGTTGATCTCCCCGAAGATGTCGACGCCGAAGAGCAGCTTCACGGCCTCCACGGCCACGGTCGACGGACTGCCCAGGTCCAGGACCGTGCCGAGGACCTTCTGGACCGGATTCATCTTGTACTCGTCGACGTGCCCCTGGCCGTAGGCGATCAGCGGATTGTCGCTGTCGCCCGCCGGCGCTTTGAGGGCGGCCGAGGCGTCTTGCGCATCGGCGAAGTCGCTCCCATTGCTGCCTTCGGACGGCGAGCCGCCACCGCCCTTGGAGCCCGGATAGGCGGCGTCCATCTTCGCTGCCTCGCCCTTGTCCGTCTGTCGGTAGTAAGTAGCAGACTTGGACAATTCGGCCTGCGAGGAATGGAGAACGCTCTGCACCTTCCCCAGAGCCTTCTTGGCAGCTTCCACATACTCGTCGTGACTGCCCGCGACCATGTCCCAGAGCTGCCCGCCAACCGCCTTGTCGATCTGTGCATTGCTCCCGGTGTAGGCAACAGCGTGCGTCGCACCCTCGGCACCTCGCGACACGAGCGAGGAAAACCCCTGGAGCGCCTCAGGCTCCACTCGAAACCCCATGGTCGGTTCCCGCCCCCTCAGTACAGTGACCAGCCACGGCCATCATGCCGAGACTTCTGACTTCCACCCTTGTCGGGCGCCGCGCGTCGCTCCTCGTCGATCTGCTCCTGCTCCGCCGCGATCGCACGCCTGCCCTCGGCGGCCAGCTCCTCGCGCTCGGCGTCGGTGAGCGAGGCCCACTTCTCCGCCATGGGGGTGGCCTGCTCGACCAACTGGTCGGAGTACGCGGACACGTTCGCGGCATCCCGCAGCGAAGCCCGCCCGGAGAGAACCTCCTGCGCCATCTCCTTCAACGTGTCACCGCCGTGCCCTGCGGCGAGGGTCTCCAGGGACTTGCGCAGGAGTCGCGCCTGCGCGGGGTCGCCCTGGGACATCTCCACGAGCTCGGAGTCGTCGAACCGCTTTTCCGGGTCCGGCCCTTCGGTCACGTGCCCTCCCGAGGCTTGTAACAATCTTTGTCTAATCTTGAACCTAGCGGGAGGGAGTGCGGTCGTCGACGCGCTGAAGTCACAGGTTCGTCACAGGGCACTGGCGTCTCCTGCGCAAACTCCGTTGCAGCAGCACCTGCGTCACCAGCCTCGTCCAGGCCATTCTCACCTTGCACCTGACCTGCTCAAACTGAGGTTGGAAAGGGCTCAGTGTCTCCTCGTTGCCGTCCAGATCGTCGAAGTGCTCACCGCTCAGCAGTCCGATTGCGGAGCCGAGGATCTGACGCGTCGTGCGATAGCTGAGCGTGAGTTTCGCGGAGCGGCCGCGAATGTTGACGCCCAGACTGCCCAACGTCACATGGTTGTTGTAGATGCGCTGGTGGGTGTAGCCGACCAGGAAGAGGTCGTTGTGGGTACGGGGGACCATGGCACGCAGCATCTTCCAGTGCCCGCCGTGGGGCCTGATGCGGTACACGACACCGGACGGATTCCTCGTCACGAAGGCACTGACCAGAGGCCCCTTCCGATCAGACCAAGTGCGCGCAGCAGCCGGCCGCATTACGGGGAGCGGCTCGTACCGTGGGCCGGACTTCAGCGAGGGCGAGCACTGGCTTCATAAATGCGCCAATGGCTTCGGCCCCGAGGGCACCGGAAACGCCGAATCCTGGTTGAAGGCGGGCCACACGCAGCACTTGGCATTCATCGTGCATCAACTCCGCATGAACAGCGGCTTGTTGGCGTGACAAATGCCTGGCCGAATAGGCTCCGTTGTCGGAGTACGGGCAAGCGGCCACGCTCTTTGCATGGTCTACCGATGCCGTGCGCAGACTGACGACGGGACGCTCTGCCGCAACAGGGTGGCTGGATCCGACGTGCGTTGCCATCACCACCGAGGCCGGCCTGCCGGCCGCGTGACCGGAGCTCCCCGCCGTCCTGTGAAGCGTGTGGCAGCGACGCGATCCACTCCTCGCCCGCCCCGCAGCCGAAGGCAGGTGCCGCCGGCTCCAGCTCCACGACGCGCGCCCTCAGCGCCGTCCGGCAACCGTAAACGACTCGAGGAAATGGCGTCCCTCTGTGAAGCGGCGTTGAAGGACGGTGGCTCTGCGGCCATCGCAGAGCGGGCCGCGGAGTACGTCTCGGACGAGACGTGGAACGCACTGGTCAAGAAGCACCGCAGAGGTGGCTGCGATGAACTGGCCGAACTGGCGCGGGCCATCTTGGACGGCAAGAAGCAGCTGCACGCGCTCGTGGGGCGTGCAGCCGGAGGACTGCTCGGAATCTTCGGTCGGTCACGAATAGAACGGGCCTATGCCGTGGAGTTCGCGAGCCGGATCCCCTTGCCCACCGATGTGAAAATGGCCGCAGCGGCACGAGCGCTGCAGATCGCGGGGATCTACGTCTGCCTCCTCGGAGCCGGAGACCTCTCACGATGCGCATGCTTGAAAGACGTCTTCGAGACCGAAGGCAAGGATCGCGTCAAGAAGCTGGTCCAAGGTGCGGTGGAGGACTGGATCGAGCTACCCAGGCGGCTGGGCGACAGCGGCGGGGGAGGATGAAGCGACAGGAGCAGCCGCACAGCCGGGCCCGGGAAGGTCGAGGGGGCGGGTCGTGCCGATGCCGTCCACGGAGGCGAGCCAGCGCGCCAGAATTTGCTGCAGCAGGCCGTTGACGACAGGAGGAACGCGTTGGACTCGGTACGTTGTCCGTTCCTCGTACATCGGCTGTATCCGCTCCGAATCTCGTACCCACAGCTGAACCTTCTCGCGTTTCGCCGTGGCCCGGACAATGATGGCCGCAGCCTTCCGTGCGCGTACCGCTGAGCCGAAGAGACGGACCTCGGCGTTGATACCGGCACGCCCATTCTGCAGCGTGATGGGCTCTTGGCCGGCAGGGGACTCGACGTGCCAATCGTGGGACTGGAGCAGTTCCTGGGCCCGACGGAGATGAACCGGCCCCCGCGGGACCTCGATCAGTATCCTTACTCGCTGGGTGAAGTGCTCTTTGATACCGCTCAACATGTTGTACTCCGCCCAATCCGGTGCGTGGAACTATGGGAATTGGTGACGGCGGGGGAAGCCGACGGCAGTGACTTCTCAGGTCTCCCCGCTCCCGGAAGCGTTTCCCGCCGGCCCGCGCAGGTTCCGGAGCAGGGTGATGAATGCGTCCTCCATCTCCTCCTCGGTTCGCTCGGGGGAAAAGTCGGGGATGGGGTCCTCGCGGAGTCGGTGGGCCACGGAGTATCCCTCTTCGGTGTCGACCATGTGCCAGGACCTCAGGCGGTCCTCATCGACCAGGCGGACAGGGAAGAGCATCCGCCGGCCGGTCTGCCGCTCGCTCTGCAGAGCGAGCAGGATCTCAGTGGTCACCCAGGCGCTGGCCATGCTGGCTTCCGAAAGGATCAGTACGACTCCAGACCGTTCCTGGATCTCATGGATGAGCTGCTCCTGCACCGTGCGGCCGCCCTGAATATCGTGCGGGGCGAACCAAGCGTCGATACCCTCGCGATCCAGCCGGGACTGGAGCATGGAGGCGAACTCGGTGTCCCGGGCGCTGTAACTGATGAACACGGACGGATGCGCGGAGGGCGCTTCGAAGAGGCTGCCCTTCAGACGGGCATGGACCGTGCCAGGGTCGACGCCGGAAGCTACGAAGAACTCCGCCAAGCTCCTGATGGCCCGTACAGACTCCAGCGCCACCTGCTCCGACGGATCCTCCTTCTTGTTCCGGTTCAGCACGAAGATGTTCAGCGCAAGCGCGTTCGCGACGGTCGCGGCATCGAAGCGGCTCGGACCAAGTACCCGGGAGCTGTTGAAGGTGGTGGCTGCCAGCAGGGTCTTCTCGAAGACGTTGAAGCCGAAGACGGCCTCCTCGAACACCGAGCCGAAGAACGCCATTTCCAGGAACTGTGCCTGGACGAAGAACGCCTCACGAAAGTTGCTCCCGCATCTGGAAGCAGTGAACGTAGCCCGGAAGAAGTCGCTGCTGTAGAACGCCGTCGATTCGATCGTGCAGCCCTGGAAGCGGGCGTCGATGAAATCGGACTGGACCGCGTTGACCCTCTCGAAGTGGCAGCCGTCGAAGGTGCAGTCGGAGAGGTCGGTCCGGCTGATGATGCAGTCGACGAACCTGCACTCGTTGAACACGCTGTTCCGGAGAACCTGTTCGCTGATGTGGATGCCGGTGAGGTCGCGTCCGACGAACTCTCGTCTGCCTTGATCGTATTCGCCGATCAACTCCGCACTCCTGGCCCCTCGGACGGCCTTGACCATGATTCCTCCGATGCCGCTACGCGGTAGATGCCCTACTGCCATAATCAACTCTGGCGATGCGGGCGGCGCCCGGAACGCCGAGAGAAGATCGGACGGTCCGTCAACCGACCTCAAGGAGAGGGTTCGTGCGCGCCGAGCAGGACGACGAGCAGTCGGCCCACTTCCTCGCGGAGGTCGCAGCAGGCTCCTCCCGCTTCAGCGGTCGGACCTTCGCGCATCTCCGCCTTGCCGGCCAGGAACTCGGCGGGCTGACGTTCACCGACTGCAGCTTCAGAGACTGTGTTCTCGGTGGCGCGAAGCTCGACCGTGCGGTCTTCCTCGACTGCCGATTCAGCAAGATCAACGGAATCGGAGCGTCCTTCACAGGCGCACGCTTCGAGCGGTGCACGATCGAGGAAGCAGCGTTCCGCAGGGCGGACTTCTACCTCGCGGGGTTCGTCGACTGCACCATGGCCGCCGAGTTCGAAGAGTCCTTCTTCGTCCGAGCGGAGTTCACCCGGACCAAGCTCACGTACTGCAACTTCGCGAAGGCGCACCTGGGGTTCACCTGCTTCGTCGACTCCTGGGTAATCTTCACGAACTTCGATGACGTTCGGCAAGTCGGACTGAACACCATTGACGAGGCAACTGTCGCTCACAGTTATGCAGCAACGGTGCGCGCGTTGGAAATGACCGCGGCCCAGCCTGGTTACGAGGGGTCACGCCAAAGGTTGCTGAAGGCCACTCGGTCGCTCACGCGCTTGTTTCTCGACTCCGGCGTCAATCCGGACATGGTGCACACAGCAACTCAGGGGACGGACATGGAGCACACAGAATTCAAGCCGAGCGCCTTCATCTCCTACAGCGCCGTGGACGAGCAGTTCGCCACCGCCCTGGCCGAGCATCTCCTCATTTTCGGGGTGCAGACGTGGTTCGCGCCCCACGACATGAAGGGCGGCCGCACGATTCTGGAACAGGTCACGCAGGCGATCAGCGAGAAGAGCAAGGTCATACTGGTGCTCTCGGAAGCCAGCATGGCCAGCGCCTGGGTG
>NZ_JAFLRJ010000268.1 GCF_017315755.1 Streptomyces beijiangensis | reverse complement strand
TCCGTCGCGTCCAGCGTCGCCTGCGACACCTGCAGCACCGGGTAGAGGCCGACGGCCACCTGCTGCGCCATCTCATGGCTGCGGGAGTCCCAGACGCCCTTGACCGCGGCGAAGAACTTCTCCGTGTACGGCGCCAGCAGCTCGCGCTGATCGGTCTGTACAAAACCGCCGATCACGGCCTCCTGCAGGGAGTTCGGCAGCTTGTCGGACTCCACGACAGAGGCCCACGCCTCCGCCTTCGCCGCCTCGACGGGCCGCGCGGACCGCGCCGACGCGGCATGCCGCTCGCCCGCGGACGTCTTGTCGCGTACGAGCTCGGCCTCGATCTCCTCCGCGTCGAAACGCCCGACCGCGGCCAGCCGCTGCACGAAGGCCCACCGCAGCTCGGTGTCGACGGCCAGACCCTCGACGGACTCCGTGCCCTCGAGCAGTCCGTGCAGCAGGTCGAGCTGGAGGGGCAGACGCGCCGTGGCGGCGAAGGCCCTGGCCCAGGCCAGCTGGTGATCGCTGCCCGGCTCCGCACCCCGCAGGTGCGCCAGGGTCGCGTCCGTCCACTGCGTCAGACCGGCGTCGCGCCACTCGGGCGCCGCGTACAGGTCGAGCGCCATCTTCACCTGGCGGTGCAGCGACTGCACCACACCGATGTCCGACTCCTTGCCGATGCCCGAAAGGACCAGTGCCAGGTAGTCGCGGGTGGCCAGCTCGCCGTCACGCGTCATGTCCCAGGCGGAGGCCCAGCACAGCGCGCGCGGCAGCGACTCGGTGAAGTCGCCCAGATGCGCGGTGACGACCCGCAGCGACTCCTCGTCGAGGCGCACCTTCGCGTAACTGAGGTCGTCGTCGTTGAGCAGGACGACATCAGGACGCACGGTCCCGGCAGGGAACGGCACTTCGGTGCGCTCCCCGTCGACGTCGAGCTCGATCCGGCTCGTCCGGACGAGCTTGCCGTCCTGGAGGTCGTAGCAGCCGATGGCGATCCGGTGCGGGCGCAGCGTCGGCTCGCCCTTCGCGCCGGCGGGCAGCGCGGGCGCCTCCTGCTTCACGAAGAACGAGGTGACCACCCCGTCCCCGTCGACCTCGATCTCGGGCCGCAGCACATTGATGCCCGCGGTCTCCAGCCACGCCTTCGACCAGGTCTTCAGGTCGCGTCCTGAGGTCTCCTCCAGGGCGCCGAGCAGATCGCTCAGCCGGGTGTTCCCGAAGGCGTGCGCCTTGAAGTAGGCCTGTACGCCCCGGAAGAACTCGTCCATGCCCACGTACGCCACGAGCTGCTTGAGCACGCTCGCGCCCTTGGCGTAGGTGATGCCGTCGAAGTTGACCAGGACGTCGTCCAGGTCACGGATGTCGGCCATGATCGGGTGGGTGGACGGCAGCTGGTCCTGCCGGTAGGCCCAGGTCTTCATCGAGTTGGCGAACGTGGTCCAGGAGTGCGGCCACTTGGAGCCCTCGGCGTACGCCTGGCAGGCGATGGAGGTGTACGTGGCGAACGACTCGTTCAGCCACAGGTCGTTCCACCACTCCATGGTGACCAGGTCGCCGAACCACATGTGGGCGAGCTCGTGCAGGATCGTCTCGGCGCGCGTCTCGTACGCCGCGTCCGTCACCTTCGACCGGAAGACGTACTGGTCGCGGATGGTGACCGCGCCCGCGTTCTCCATCGCGCCCGCGTTGAACTCCGGCACGAAGAGCTGGTCGTACTTGGCGAACGGGTAGGCGTAGTCGAACTTCTCCTGGAACCAGTCGAAGCCCTGACGGGTGACGTCGAAGATCGCGTCGGAGTCGAGGAACTCGGCCAGCGAGGGACGGCAGTAGATGCCGAGCGGTACGGACTGGCCGTCCTTCTCGTAACTGCTGTGCACCGAGTGGTACGGACCGACGATCAGCGCCGTGATGTACGAGGAGATCCGGGGCGTCGGCTCGAAGGACCACACATGGTCCTTGGGCTCCGGCGTCGGCGAGTTGGAGATCACGGTCCAGCCCTCGGGGGCCTTAACGGTGAACTGGAAGGTCGCCTTGAGGTCGGGCTGCTCGAAGGAGGCGAACACGCGCCGCGCGTCCGGGACCTCGAACTGGGTGTAGAGATAGGCCTGTTCGTCCACCGGGTCGACGAACCGGTGGAGTCCCTCGCCGGTGTTCGTGTACGCGCAGTCCGCGACGACGCGCAGCTCGTTCGGCCCCGACTGCAGACCGGGCAGTGCGATGCGCGAGTCCTGGAAGGCGGCCTTGGCGTCCAGCGCCTCGCCGTTGAGCACGACCTCGTGCACCTCGGGCGCGACCAGGTCGATGAAGGTCTCGGCCCCGGCCTCGGCGCTGTCGAAGCGCACGGTGGTCACGGACCGGTAGGTGCCGCCCTCCTGTGCGCCGCTCAGATCGAGATCGATCTCGTACGAGCCGACGGTGAGCAGACGCGCCCGCTGCTGCGCCTCGTCGCGGGTCAGATTCGTGCCAGGCACCTGGGCATCTCCTCGGTATGTGACGTTTCCGGCCATCCTTCCACGCCGCGGCGGCGGGGAGCAGGGGGCGGCCGCTTCGGGTGGGCTCAGCCGGCTTCGAGCTGGCCGGCGGCCCAGCGCGCCCACTCCTCCTGGGCGGTGCTGATCCGCAGTCCGTACTCAAGGGCCAGCCGCCCGTGCACCGAGATCGGGTCGTCGCCCCAGTCGATCGAGGCCTCCAGCTCTGTGAGCCCCTTGCGCTGCCGCTCGGCGCGGGCGGCCTCGGTGGCCAGGTAGGTCCTGGCCTCCAGCGGGGTCAGCACGCCGAGGAAGAAGACCCGCAGCAGCAGATCGCTGCGTCTGACCCGGCTGGGCTCGACCTCGGTGAGCCAGTGCCGCAGCTCGGCGAGGCCGGGCTCGGTGATGGCGTATTCCTTGCGCCCGCGAGGGCCTTCCGCGACCACCTCGATGAGGCCGGCGTCGGTGAGCTTGCCCAGCTCCCCGTACACCTGGCTCTGGGTCGCCGGCCAGGCGTTGGACAGCGAGGACTCGAACAGTTTCATCAGGTCGTAGCCACTGGCCGGCTTTTCGGCGAGCAGCCCGAGAACAGCATGGCGAAGGCTCATGGACACCACTTTACCTTCCACTCTTGACACGTCAATGCAGGACCTTCTACTTTTGACCTGTCGAACTTGGAACGCACCGCCGGACCGAACGAGGGAATCTGTCATGAACTATCTGCGCGGCTTCATCCCGTGGATCGCTTTCGCCGTCGTCTCCTCCGCCGGCTGGCAGTGGGGCGCGCTGACGGGTCTGGTGCTCGGCGCCTGGCTGCTGGTCAACGACCGCCAGGCGGGCGAGAGCGCCGGTGCGAAGATCCTGGAGATCAGCACCGTCGCCTACTTCGCGGCCCTCACCGCCTTCGCCTTCGCCCGCCCCGACAGCGGCCTCCAGGACTACAGCGGCACGCTCTCCTTCGGCTGGCTGGCCGTGACCGCCTGGGCCACGCTCGCCGTGGGCCGCCCCTTCACCATCGGCATAGCCCGCAAGCAGGCCCCGCGCGAGGTCTGGCACACACCGCTCTTCCGCAGGATCAATGTCGTGATCACCGCCTTCTGGGCGGCCTCCTTCACCGTGACGGCCGCCGTGCTGGTCGCCGTCTACGCCAACGACCTCGGCAGCGGAGTGTCCACCGCCGTCCAGGTCGCCGGCTTCGCGGTCGCCGCGGTCTTCACCGCCCGCTACCCGGAGCGTGCCAGGGCCCGGATCACCAAGGCCTGAGCCCGGCCGAGCGCAACGTCCGAATACCGCCGGAAACGGCCACCCGCCGGAAGGAGTCTGGAGCCATGACGAACTACACCGCACTCCCGATCCAGCCGACGGCCCTCAAGGAGCTCCGCGACACCGACGACGCGGGCCGGCCCTGCGTCCCGTACACGGCCACCGAGGGCTCCCCGCTCCGCTGCTGCCTGCGCCTCGCCCTTCCCGGCGAGGAGATCGCCCTCGTCTCCTACGCGCCGCTGCGCCGCTGGGCGGCCGAGACCTGGGCCAAGCCGGGCGCCTACGACGAGCAGGGCCCGGTCTTCATCCACGCGGACCCCTGCGAGGGCCCCGCTGTCGACGCCGACGACTACCCCTTCAGCCGCCCCGGCGCCCTGCGCACCCTTCGCCGCTACAACGCGGAGGGGCACATAGTCGGCGGCCGCCTCCTGGAGATACCGGAGACGGCCGCAGGGGGCACCTCCCGGACGGAGTCCGGGGGAGGGTTCGATTCGGCCCTGGCGGAAGCCTTCGCCGAGCCCGAGGTCGCCCTGGTGCACATCAGGGCCGTCGAGTACGGCTGCTTCCACTTCGAGGTGCGCAGGGGCGTCGAGCCCCAGGTCAACTAGGGCTCAGTCCTCAGCTCTTCAGCCCTTGAGCTCCTGGGCCACGAGCTCGGCGATCTGGACGGCGTTGAGCGCGGCGCCCTTGCGGAGGTTGTCGCCCGAGAGGAAGAGCGCGAGAGCGTTCTCGGCGGTCTCGTCGTTCCGGATACGGCCCACGTAGCTGACGTCGCTGCCGGCGGCCTGGAGCGGGGTCGGGATCTCGGAGAGCTCGACGCCGGGGGCGTCCTGCAGCACCTCGTAGGCGCGTTCCACGCTCAGGGGGCGGGTAAAGCGGGCGTTGATCTGGAGGGAGTGGCCGGAGAAGACCGGGACCCGGACACAGGTGCCGGAGACCTTCAGCTCCGGGATCTCCAGGATCTTGCGGGACTCGTTGCGGAGCTTCTGCTCCTCGTCGGTCTCGAAGGAGCCGTCGTCGACGATCGAACCCGCGAGAGGCAGGACGTTGAAGGCGATGGGGCGCTTGTAGACGGTGGGCTCGGGGAAGTCCACGGCCTCGCCGTCGAAGGTCAGCTGGTCGGCGGACTCGGTGACCTTGAGGGCCTGCCCGTGCAGCTCGGCCACGCCGGCCAGGCCGGAACCGGAGACGGCCTGGTAGGTGGTGGCGACCATCGCGGTCAGGCCGGCCTCGTCGTGGAGGGGGCGCAGGACCGGCATCGCGGCCATGGTGGTGCAGTTCGGGTTGGCGATGATGCCCTTGGGGCGGTTCGCGATCGCGTGCGGGTTGACCTCGGAGACGACCAGCGGGACCTCGGGGTCACGGCGCCAGGCGGAGGAGTTGTCGATCACGACGGCGCCCTGGGACGCGACCTTCTCGGCGAGAGCCTTGGAGGTGGCGCCACCGGCGGAGAAGAGCACGATGTCCAGGCCGGAGTAGTCGGCGGTGGAGGCGTCCTCGACCGTCACACCGTCCACGGTCGTGCCCGCCGAGCGCGCGGAGGCGAACAGGCGCAGCTCGTCGAGGGGAAAGTTCCGCTCCACCAGGATCTTGCGCATGACTGTGCCGACCTGACCGGTGGCTCCGACGATTCCGACCCTCACGGTGACTCCTCCGTATGTGACTGCTGACCAGCGTGTTGTCCCATGATGCGTATGTCCTGGGGCGGCTTGTCCAATCCATTGTCCGGGAAACGGACAGCGGGGCGGAAGCTCCGAAGAGCGCCCGCCCCGCTGCCGTACAGCCCGGAAGTGACTTCCGTTACGGCGTGACCTTCTCGATCTGGACGCTGCCGGTGCCCGCGACGGTGCCGCGGCCGTTCACCAGCAGGACCTCGCCGAAGAACTCACGGCCCTCAGGGGCCGCACTGGCGACAGTCACCGTGGCGCTGACCTGGGCCGATGCGCCGTTGGCCAGCGAGATGGCCTTCGACTCGTCGACCGAGACCGCACCGAGCGACGGGGCGTAGTACACATCGCGGTAGTTGTAGGTCGTCGATCCGGACGGGACCGAGTAACCAGCGACCTCGATGGTGTACGTACCGGCGGCGGGCTTGGTGAGGCTGACCGCCTCCTCCGAGTCGCCGTCCGCGGACTGGCCGACCTGCACGCCGTCCTTGTAGACCGTGAGGTCGAGGTCGGCCGAGGTGTCGGAGACGCCGCCGATGGCGACGTCCAGACGCTCGACGCCCGCACCGATGGTGACCGTGGAGGTCTGCGTCTCGTCCTGCGCGATGGTCGGCTTGGCGACCTTCGCGGAACCGAGCGAGCCGCCCTTCAGCTTGCCGCCGGTGATGGCGGCGAAGCCGTTGGTGACCTTCCAGTCCACCGCGGCCGGGGTGCCGATCTTCGCCTCGGGGATCACCTTGACCGCCGGGTCGAAGGTGGCGCCGAGGAGCGCGACATCCAGCTTGTACGGGTTGTCCAGGTACGGCGAGGTACGCCGCGACTCGACCTCGATCTCCCAGACGCCCGGCGTCGGGTCCGCGTAGGAACGCAGATCCGGACGGCAGGTGTTGGCCGGGTTGTCGTAGTTCGGGTAGCAGCTCGGCGTCCCCGTGTCGTCGACCGCGACACCGTACGGGTGGATCGAGATGAAGCGGGTCTGGCTGCCCGAGCGGAGTGCGCTCATGCCGACCTCAAGGGTCTTCGCGCCCGCCGGGACGGTGACGAAGTACGACTTGGTGCTGTTGCGCTGCACCGAGTCCGAGTCCTTGAAGGTGTACGACGGCGAGGCGAGCGCCGTCGAGACGACGGCGGTGACCATGATCTGCTGGTCCACGCCCTCGGTGCGCTTGTCGTTCACCTCGAGGATGGCGCTGTGCACGCCGCCGGAGTCCGGACGCGCCTGGACCTTGACGGTGACCGGCGTGGCCAGCGGCAGCGCGACCTCGTCGTCACCCAGGATGCGCCAGGTGCCGTCGTTGTTCTTCAGCGACAGCTTGTGCTTCACCGCGCGGTCGGGACCGGTGGTGCGGGTGATGGTGACGTCGTACGTCTTCTTCTGCCCGGCCTGCAGGCCGCCCTCGCGGTCGTAGATGCCGGTGCCGAAGCCCGGCGTCTGGAGCGCGTAGGAGATCGCGGTGTCGACCGGGGCCTTGACCGTGTACTCGTGGGCGGTCGCGCCGTCCTTGATCGAGTCCCAGGCGCCCAGGATGTTGATCAGGCCCGCGCCCTCGGCGTATGCCTGAACACCCTTGATGTGCGTGGCGGTCGACGTCAGCGCGGTGCGCAGATCGGCGGGCGCCAGCTCGATGTGCTGCTGCTTGGCGGCCGAGATGAGCAGCGCGGTCGCGCCGGTCGCCTGCGGGGAAGCCATCGAGGTGCCCTGGAGCATCGAGTAGCCGGCCGGCAGGGTGTAACCCGACTCCTTCACCGGCGAACCGGGCAGCCAGGTCTGCGTCGTGTTGATCGCCGCACCCGGGGCGGAGAGCGTCGGCGTGAAGCCGCCGTCCTCACGCGGGCCGCGGGAGGAGAACGGCATCATGTTGTACGACTTCGAGACACCCGAGCCGTAGTTGGACGCCCAGGTCTCCTTGGAGATGGTCGCACCGACCGAGATGACGTGGTCCGCGAGACCGGGGTCACCGATGGTGTTGACGCCCGGGCCCTCGTTGCCGGCCGAGATGACCAGCTGGACGCCGTAGGTGTCGATGAGGCGCTTGTAGAGCAGGGCGCGCGCGTTGTTGCCGTCGTTGAGCGCCGGCAGGCCGCCGATCGACATGTTGACGATGTCGACGTGGCGGTTGGTGACGAGGTCGATCATGCCCTCGGTCAGCGCGACGTTGGTGCAGCCCGGGCCGAAGGTGCAGGCGCGCGAGGAGACGATCTTCGCGCCGGGGGCGGCGCCGCTCATCTTGCCGCCGAACAGGCCGTTGGCGGCGGTGATGCCCGCGACGTGCGTGCCGTGCTCGGACGCGATGATGCCGATGTTGACGAAGTCGGCCTTCTTGCCGACCCAGTCGCCGCCGTACGGGTCCATCGGGACGCTCTTGCGGATCTCGACGACGAACGGGATGCGCTCGACGACCTGGGTCGCCGGGTCGTCCGTGCCGAAGTAGCCGACCTGGAACTTGTCCTTGTACGGCTGCATCGCGGCGTCGTCGGTGAAGTCACCGTTGTCGTTCACGTCGACGGTCACCGTGCCGGCCTTGGCGTCGTACAGCACGCCCCAGCTGTCGGTGGTGTCGCCGTCACGGTTGACGTCGCCCGCCTCGTCGCCGCCGGCGGTGACGGACTCCTTGAAGGTGCTGATCTGGTACGCACCAGGGGCAGCCTTGTAGGTCCGGGTGCCGTACGTGAAGGTCGGGCCCGTCACCGAGGTGATCATCGGGCGCCAGCTGCCGTCACCGTCGAGGATCGGGTCCGTGGCCGTCACCCAGTCGACGATCTTGCGCTCGCCGGTGGTGGTCTTCTGCAGCGCCGGGTGACCGAGGTCGACTCCGGAGTCCAGGATGCCGATGGTCACTCCGCGGCCGTCGGCCTTGGGGTGCTGCTTCACGAAGTCGACCGCACCCGTCTCGTGCGACGGGTTGTACGGGTTCTTCGCGGGGGTGTCCTTGCCGGGAGCGGCGTACGTCCCGGCGCTGGCCTGCGACTTCGCGCCCTTGGCGGTGTCGGCGGCCGGCGTCGGGTCGTCCAGCTCGACCGCGTGCTTGAGGTCGATGCCGTTGACGGCCGACAGCTTCTCCGCCGCCTTGATCGCCGCGTCCGCCTTGGCGGTGGGGATCGTCGCCCGTACGTAACCGAGCTTGTCGTCGGTCTTGCCGATGCTGGCGCCCTGGATGGCGTCGAGCTGCTTGCTCACCTGCTCGGTGGCGCCGGGGGCGGTGGCGACCATGACCGTGATGGTCTTGTCGCCCTTCGCCTGGGCTTCGTCGAGGAGCTTCGCGTCGGACGAACCGAGCTTGTCCGAGGAGGACTTCGGTGCGACGGGGGCCGGATCGTCGGTGTTCGCGGCGAAGACGGGGGCGGCGCCGGAGGCGGCCAGCGCGGCCACCAGACCGGCTGCGGCCGCTATACGGGCCGCGCGTCTCGCCCCGGATATGGAGCGAGGGGATTCGGAGGTCATCAGCATCCCTGGAGGTGTCGATAAGGGTCCGGAATTCGGTGCCGGATGACCGGTCAGCTTTACTTATATGGCGTGATTTTGGGGAGACTTGACCCTGGCGGGATGGAGCCATGGCGTATTTCCGCCATGCGTCATCGGGTGCATGGCGGTGCAATTGGGGCGTACGGGACCTCAGTTGTCGCGGCTGCGCGCGTAGTGCCGTGAGGCTTTGGCGCGGTTGCCGCAGCCGGCCATCGAGCACCAGCGCCGGGTGCCGTTCCGTGAGGTGTCGAAGAAGTGCAGAATGCACGATTCGTGCGCGCAGCCGCGGATCCGGTCGGGGGCGGTGCGCAGCAGATCGAGGTAGTCGCGGGCGGCCGTCCAGGCGGCGCCCCAGGCGGGGTCCGTGAACTCGGGCCGCTCGCCGGGGCCATCGGCGGTGAGCGTGGCCCGGATGCGGCCGTGGTCCAGTACGGCATCCAGCCGGGCGGCGGCGTGCGCGTCACCGGGGCTGTCGACCAGTCCGTCCAGTGCGTCGCGGGCGGTGAGCAGATGCGTCAGCGTCGCCTCGTCGGCGGTGAAGCGCCCGTCGAGACCCACGCTCCTCAGCCAGATCGCCAGCTCGTCGACCCCGGTCAGCAGGTCCTGTCGTACGCCCTCGTGCATCCAGCGCGTATTGAGCAGGTCGAGGGAGACCGGCTCGCCGATGAGTGGCCGGGGGTCGGTGGCGGTCATCCCTGACGTCCTTTCGGTGCTAACCGCTCAAGGGTACGTGACCGGTTGACGTCCACTCATCGTAACCCCTAAAGTCGAAGTGAGAGGTTAGATACCCCATCGACGGAGGCGTCCCATGCCCAGCACTCTTCGCACCGGCCATGTCGGCCTGAACGTCACCGACCTCGACCGTTCGCTGGTCTTCTACGCGGACGTCCTCGGCTTCCAGGTGCTCGGCGAGGGCAAGGAGGGTGAGAGCCGCTACGCCTTCCTCGGTCAGGACGGCACCCTGGTCCTCACGCTCTGGCAGCAGGCCGACGGTGCGTACGACCGCGCGCTCGCCGGTCTGCACCACCTCGCCTTCCAGGTGGACGCGATCGAGGACGTCAAGGCAGCCGAAGAGCAACTCCGCTCCCATGGAGCCGACTTCGCCCACGACGGCGTGGTCGCCCACCACGAGGGCGCCTCCTCCGGCGGCATCTTCTTCCACGACCCCGACGGCACCCGGCTGGAGATCTACGCCCCGGCCGGCGCCGAGGAAGCCCCCGCACCCTCCGCCACCGCGCCCACCTGCGGCTTCTTCTAGAAGGAGGCCCCGCCATGGCCACGTACCACCAGGGATCGCTCACCGTGCAGGGCCGCGTCGGCGTCCGCGCGCAGGCCGAACACGTCGGCCGCTCCATCGGGGACGGCATCAAGCCGGTGGCCGCCGCCTTCCTCGGAATCCAGCCGATGCTGGTGATCGGGGCGGCGGACGGCGAGGACCGGATCTGGGCCTCGCTGCTCACCGGCCGTCCCGGTTTCGTACGGGCCACGGGCCCCCGGTCGATCTCCGTGACCGGCGGTCCCACCGAGGACGACCCTCTGTACGGCGCCCTCGAAGGCCCCGTCGGCACGATCGCCCTCGACCCGCGCACCCGCCGCCGTATGCGCCTCAACGGAACCGCCCGCACCACCCCGCGCGGCCTGGCCGTGGAGGCGGACGAGGTCTTCGCCAACTGCCCCAAGTACATCCAGCGCCGCGATCTCCTCGCCCCCGACGCAACCCACCCGACCGGTGCCGTGCGGCGCGGCGGGCACCTCACCCCCGACCAGGAGAGGTTCCTCCGCGCCGCCGACACCTTCTTCATCGCGACCACCGCGACCACCGCGACCGCCTCCTCCGGCGGCATGGACGCCAGTCACCGCGGGGGGAACCCGGGGTTCATCACGGTGGAGTCCCCTTCGGCGCTCAGCTGGCGCGACTACCCCGGCAACGCGATGTTCCTGACCCTGGGGAACCTGGAGACCGATCCGCGTGCCGGGATCCTCGTCCTCGACTGGGCGACCGGAGACACGCTCCAGCTCACGGGAACGGCGCGTACGGCGTTCGACGGGACCACCGGCGAACGCCGGACCCGCTTCGAGATCGACCGGACGGTCCGGGCCGACTCCGCGAGCCCCCTGCGCTGGTCGCCCCCCGACTGCTCGCCCGCCAACCCGCGGCTCCCGTAAGGGCGGCCACGTACACCCCGTCAGGTACTAGCCTCAGCCAATGAACAAGGAGCTGAGGGTGGCGGCGTACGCCGTCTGCGTACGCGACGAACAGGTCCTTCTCGCGCGCTGGGTGGCCGGGGACGGCACCAAGCGCTGGACGCTGCCCGGCGGTGGGATGGACCACGCGGAGGACCCCGTCGACACGGTCGTCCGTGAACTCGACGAGGAGACCGGCTACACCGTGGAGCCGGTGCGGCTGCTCGGCATCGACTCCATCACGCGCCGCTATCCGCGCAAGCTCGGCATGTTCGCGGACTTCCACGGGCTGCGCATCGTCTACGAGGGACGCATCACCGGCGGCGAGCTCCGGCCCGAGCAGGGCGGCTCCACCGACCTCGCCGCCTGGCACCCCCTGACCGCGGTCGACGACCTCCAGCGCGTCGAACTCGTCGACGTCGGACTTGAGCTGTGGCGCGACCGGCCGCCGCTGGGGCGGGCCTCCTTCCCCGCGCGGTGAACGGCGCATGAGCGCTCCGGGGCCCGCCCCAGCGGCGGCCG
>NZ_JAFLRJ010000267.1 GCF_017315755.1 Streptomyces beijiangensis | reverse complement strand
CCCCCCGCCAACGCGGACAGCGACACCCCGCCCAGATAAGCCGCCCCCAACTCCCGTACGGACAGCGCCAGATCAGCCGCATCCTCCGTCCGCGTGCACGACGCGCCCTTGGAGTTCCCGCTCAGCCGCCAACGCCCGCTGTTCCAGGGGCAGAACGCGTCCTCCACCTCGAACACCACATCCACCGGCGTCTGATACGTCCGCGCCTCCAGCGCCGCCCCCACATCCACCAGCCGCACATGAAGCGAGTCCCGCTGCCGCAGGGCGCACCGCCGGATGTCGGAGGCGAGGTACTGCCACGCGTCGTCGACGGGCCGGTTGTGCACCTCCACGGTCGACGTCAGGTCGATGGAGCAGAGAAAGCGCCAGAGCGCCGCATACGCCACCGGGTCCAGGGCGTCCATGTTCCGCAGGACGACCGTCCCCTTGGGCCCGCTCGCGTCCCACTCGGGTTTGATGTGGAACCGTACGTACCCCACCGCCTCCCCGTCCCGCTCCGCGAGCACGCACTGCAGCGGGGACGCGCCCTCGCGCTCGGCCGGCGGATCGAGCAGCGGCATCCGATCCCAGTGCACGGTGCGGGCGAGCATCCCGGGGCGCGAGCCGATCGATGCCACATAGATGGCCTCGCACCGTTCCGCCGCGGCCCGGGGATCGGCGTACCGCAGCCGTACTCCCTCCACGCCCTCCGGCATCGCGAGGGTCACCCGGGTGGTGTCGATCTCCGCCTTCAGCTGGCGGGTCGCAGCCGCGTAACCGAAGCGCCCGTAGATCGCGGGCTCCGAGGCGGTCAGCACGGCGAGCGGCTCGCCCCACGCCCGCACGTCGTCCAGTTGCCTGCGCATCATCGAGGTCAGCACCCCGCGCCTGCGGTGTGTGGCGGCGACGCTGACCGCGGTGACGCCCGCGGCGGGCACGAAGGCCCCGCCGGGCACGCTCACCCGGAAACGGAAGGCCCCGGCGGTACCGACGCACTCGTCGCCGTCCCAGACGCCGATGAACCGCTCGTATCCAGCGGCATCCGTCAGATCCTTGTAGACATCACGTTCCTCGTCCGTCTCCAGGACCCCGCCGAAGGCCCGCTCCAACTTCCCGTACCACCCGGCCCATTCGGCCGGACGCAACACCCGCAGCTCCGTCGTCATATGCCATGCCTACCAGGACTCCCCGCACCGGGCGAGCCGATTTCGAACGCAATGTCACAGGGGTCCCCCTGCGCGGACAGGGCGCGGGTGGATAAGGTCCGAGGAATGGCCGGCGGCGGAGCGAAGTCCTTCACGGCCCGGATGCGCAAGAAGCTGCACCGGGCCAAGATCGGCGTGCGCAGATCCGGTGTGGACTACTTCCGCGGTGACGGCTCCGACTGGATCGCCCTGGCAGGTCTGCTGCTCACCGTCCCCGCGATCGCGTCGCTGACGATGGTGATGCCGGTCTGGTGCGCACCGTCGGCGCTGGTCCTGCCCATCGTGGCCGGCGGTCTGCTGCTGCGCCCGGCGAGCCTGCTCGGTCTGTACGCGGCTGCCGCGGCGGCGCTCATCGTCGAGTCGGTCCTGCTCGGCCCGTACACGGAAGGCCCCGGCAGGGTCACCCCGGGAACCGTCCTCACGGTCGCCGCCTGCGGACTCTTCGGCCTGCTCATCGCGCAGTTCCGCAGCCGGGTCGGGGTCCCCTGGCGGCGTGGCGGCACCATGCTCTTCGACCTGCGTGAACGGATCCGCGTACAGAGCAAGCTCCCGGGTCTCCCCGAGGGCTGGCACCGCGAGATGGCTCTGCGCCCGGCGGGAGGCCAGTCCTTCTCCGGCGACTTCGTGGTCGCGGCCCGCACGGGCACCGGCCGCACCCTCGAAGTGGTCCTCACGGACGTCTCGGGCAAGGGCATGGACGCGGGCTCCCGCGCGCTGCTCCTCTCCGGCGCCTTCGGCGGCCTGCTCGGCTCGCTGCCCCCGCACAGCTTCCTCCCCGCCGCCAACGGCTATCTGCTCCGCCAGGACTGGGACGAGGGCTTCGCCACCTCCATCCATCTGGTCCTCGACCTGGACTCCGGCGACTACGAACTGCTCTCCGCGGGCCACCTCCCGGCCCTCCAGCTGCACGCGGGCAGCGGCCGCTGGGAGGAGAAGTCGGGGGAGGGGCCCCTGCTCGGCGTCTACGACGGGGCCCAGTTCGACCCCGTCAAGGGCAGTCTGCGGCCCGGCGACTCGACCAGGCCGTCCGTGAACATCATCAGGACGTCGCCGGGCCGCAGACTGCC
>NZ_JAFLRJ010000266.1 GCF_017315755.1 Streptomyces beijiangensis | reverse complement strand
CCGCCCCGCAGACCGTCGGCGCCTATCTCAGCTGGCCCTGGTCGAAGGCTGCGGCCGTCCTCGCCGCCTGGCAGGAGTGGGGCCCCGACCAGCCCGACGAGATCTGGTCGTCCGCACATCTGGAGTCGGCTGCCGGCGGCCGCAACCCGACGGTCTCGGTGGCCACCTTCTCGCTCGGTACGTACTCGGACCTGCAGAACGCCGTCGACCGCCTGGCCGACCGGGCGGGCTCGCCCGCCTCCTCCGTATCGCTGCGCCGACGCGGTTACAAGGAAGCGATGCTCGTGTACGCGGGCTGCGCGAGTTTCTCCGAGGACCAGTGCCACCTCCCCGGCGCCACCCCCGGCCGCACCTCCCAGGGCGCGCTCCAGCGCGAGACGTATTCCGCGGCGTCCGACTTCTACGACCGCTCGATCCCGGCGGCCGGCCTCGCCGCGCTCCTCGCCCGCGCCGAGGCGTTCGCCTCGCAATCCGCGGGTGGCGGCTCCATCGCGCTCACCGCGCTCGGCGGCGCGATCAACCGTGTCGACCCGTCCGCGACGGCCTTCGTCCACCGCCGTTCGCGCATGCTGGCGCAGTACATCGCCTCGTGGCGCCCGGGCAGTTCAGGATCGGCCCAGCAGAACTGGCTGAAAGACACCCACGCCACCATGCGCCCTTACGCGTCCGGTGCGGCCTACCAGAACTACACGGACCCCACCCTCACCGACTGGCGCACGGCCTACTTCGGCGACGCGGCCACCCGCCTCACAGCGCTCAAGAAGAAATACGACCCGGAGAAGGTCTTCAACTTCCCGCAGTCCCTGTGACCGCTTGGCCGCTGACCGTTCAGGCAGCCAGGTCGCGGCGGTCCGACTCCGGCCGCGGTTCGGGAATCGGCACCGCGGTCACTGCCACGATCCGCCGGGACTGCACCAGCAGCCCGAGCTTCTCCGACCGCGACACGGCCCGCACGACCGGCGTCAGCAGCAGACCGGCCAGGGGCGCGAGCAGCAGCGTCACGGCCGTACCGAGCGCGAATCCGCCGACGACGTCGGTCGGGTAGTGCACGCCCATGAAGACCCGGCAGAAGCCCTCGGCCATCGCGAGGCCGATCGCGAGAAGACCGAACTTCCGGTGGGTGACGAACAGTCCGGCCCCGATCGCCATCGCGATCGTGGCGTGGTCGCTCACGAACGAGAAGTCGGTCTTGCCTGCCACGAGGACGTCGATGCCCCGATGCTCGACGAACGGGCGCGGCCGCTCCACGAAGCCCCGGATCGGGATGTTCACCAGTACGGCAAGGCCCGCGGCCAGCGGCGCCCAGACAAGCGCGGCGACCGCGGCCACCGCACCTTCCCGGTCGGTCTGGCGCCTGACGGACCACCAGCACCACACGGCGACCAGGACGAGCGCGAGCAGGATTCCGTACTCGCCGACGAACTCCATCCCGCGGTCGAACCACCCGGGGGCGTCCTTCGCCAGACCGTTGATGTCGTAGAGCAGGCCGAGATCGGGGTTCGACCCATCCATCGCGAGTCCAGCCATGTGCTGCGGCCCCTTGCCTTGTCTCCACGCCGTACTCGGCTTCCACCAACCCCCGTTGGTCAGTCTCTGACGCCCAGTCTGAATCCTTCTCCGTCCAGGGAACGCCCTGGACGGCCGCGCCGTTCCACTCTCCACCGAACGATCACTATGACGTTACCGAAGAGTGACTCATCGTCGCAGCTCAGGGCCGGACCGTAACGGAGAGTTCAAGCCACGTCACACTTGCGGCCATGCTTCCGACGCCGCCTTGTTGATCTCCGGGCTGCCGAGGACGCGCTCGCCCGAACCGGCCCTCCCCGCGACCGCGAGCATCGCGCGGCCCAGGTTCTCGGTGGTGGTCACATGACGGGGGATCAGCCGCCGCAGCAGCGGGTAGAGCGGCCCTGCGACCACGTACATCGCGCGGTAGAGCCGGGTCCGCGAGGTCGCGCCGTGCAGCGCCTGGATGAAGCCGGGGCGGAACATATAGGCGTGGAAGTCCATCGCCAGCAGTGCGTTCTCCGTGCGCCCCTTGACCCGCGCCCACATCGAACGGCCGCTCTCCGTGCTGTCGGTGCCTTCGCCGGAGACATAGACGAAGGTCAGCTCCGGGTTCGGGGGGAGCGCGCGGGCCGCGGCGAGGGTGTAGTCGTACGTGATCCGCCGGTACTCCTCCTCGCGCAGGCCGACCGAGGAGACGCCCAGGCAGTAGAAGCAGGCGTCCACATCGGCGAACTCCTCCTCCAGCGAGGAGAAGTCCGAGAAGTCCCCGTGGACGACCGCGCGCAGCTTGGGATGGGTGAAGCCGAGCGGTGCGCGCACGACCGCGATCACGCTCGTCACCCGCCGGTCGAGCAGGCACTCGCGCAGGACGCCCTGGCCGACCATGCCGGTGGCCCCGAAGAGCAGAACCTTCATTCGGCTGCCCCGGCAGCTCCGGCGGCCCCGGCGGCCGACCCGACGGCCTGTGCCCCGTCCTTCGTCACGCGCGTCGCCCCGAAGTAGTCCGGTGAATCGATCTTGTCGAAGCGGATCACGGCGCCGGTGTACGGAGCGTCGATCATGTACCCGCCTCCCACGTACAGACCAACGTGGTGAATCGCGCGCGAGTTCCCGAGATCGTCCGAGAAGAACACCAGGTCACCGGGGAGCAGCTCGTTCCGCGACGGGTGCGGCCCCGCGTTGTACTGGTCGTTGGCGACACGCGGCAGCCCGATCCCCACGCTCTCGTACGCGGCCTTCGTCAGCCCCGAGCAGTCGAAGCGCCCGCCCTGGTCGGCGGTGCCGTTCCCACCCCACAGATAGGGCGTCCCCAGCTTCTGCTGCGCGTAATAGATGGCCGAGGCGGCCTGCTGGGAAGGCGCCACGCGCCCGATCGGCCTGGCGAAGCTCTTCTCCAGGCTCCGGATGATCTTGACGTAGTTCTGCGTCTCCCGGTACGGCGGGATGCCCCCGTACTTGATGACGGCGTACGCCCCCGCGTTGTAGGACGCCAGCATGTTGTCGCTCTGGTCGCCCGGCACCTTCTTCACATAGCTCGCCAGTTCGCAGTCGTACGAGGCCGCCGACGGAATGGCGTCCGCCGGATCCCAGATGTCCTTCTTGCCGTCGCCGTTCCCGTCGACCCCGTGCGTGGCCCAGGTCCCCGGGATGAATTGCGCTATCCCCCGCGCGTCGGCGGGCGACTTCGCGTCGGCCCGCCAGCCGCTCTCCTGGTACAACTGCGCGGCGAGCAGCGCCGGATTGATCGCCGGGCAGAGGTTCCCCCACTTCTGCACCAGCGGCTGGTACATCGTGGGAACGGCCCCCTTGGCCAGCCCGACCGAGCCCTTCGCCCCGCCGCCTGCGATGCCGGCCGCCGCGGAGTACGTACCGACGACGAGCAGCGCGACGAAGGCCAGGAGCAACCCGACCCCGGCCCCACCGACCACCAAGACTTTGCGCACCCCTCAACCCTCCCCCATAAGAGCCGGGTTCACCGCCTACTTCACCCGGAAGCCACCGCACGTCGCGCACCGGCCCCTCCCTTAGCCTGACCGTGTCCCCCCGTCCACACCAGGGAGAACCGTGTCCGACATCCCCGCAGACCTCGACTGGATCCGCGCCGCCCCGGAGGGCGAGGAGGGCCCAGGCCCGTGGATCGAGATCGCCTTCGGCCCCGACGACCTGGTCCATCTCCGTGAGACGAGCGACCCGGAGAATGTCGTGACCACGACGCAGAAGAAGTGGGACGCCTTCGTACTCGGCGTACAGGCGGGCGAGTTCGACCACTTCGTCGAACCGGACGGCGAGGACCCGGTGGACGGCGAGAGCCCGGCGGGCTGAGCCCTCACCCCTCCCAGCGGGTCACCTCGACCGGATCGCCGACGGCGAGCGTCCCGCCCCGCACCACCGCGGCCTTCATCCCGAAGCTGACCTTGTTGTCGTACTCCGGCTCACGCCGGTACGTGGCCAGCGTGCGGACCGGCTCAGGGCCGGCGCGGCGCCCGGTGAGCTGGTCGACGAGCGGGACGTTGCAGCGCATCGCGCGCACCGCGTACGCCAGCTCGACGGAGCCGATGGCCATGCTCCGCACCCGGTCCTCGAAGTGGGGTTCGCCGAGCCCCTCCAGCACGATGTTCGGCCGGAAACGATCGGTGCCCACGGGAGCCGCGCCCCCGCGTTCCGCGATCCGCGCATTGAGGTCGTCCAGCGAGGCGGTCGAGTGCACGGAGACGGCGTGCGCATCGGCGAATCCGACCTTCCCCGGCGTCTCGCCCCACCCCGCACGGTCGAAACCGGGCGGTACCCGCACCAGCCGCGACGCGGCCCCGAGCACCTCCGAGAACCACTCGGCCGCCGCATCCCCCTGATCGACGCCGTCCCCGACGGGCCGGTCGAAGAGGCTGACCGGTATGCGTACGCCATCGGTCTCGACGCCGACTCTGAGCTCTTCCACGCCGGGCGCGGACAGCACCAGCTTCGCGCCCCCGTCGGCCACTTCCACCCGTACGACGGCCATCCCCGGCAGCTTCCGCTGGCTGCGGAAGGACCCGTCCGCCGCGTCGACGACCATGAACGTACGGTCGTGCTCCAGCCCCGTCTCCCCCACCCGCGCCGAGGCGACCGCGATTCGCGCGCACCCCTTGACCGGGTAGACGTACAACTCCCGCACCGTGATCATTCGCCGGCGCTCCCCTCGGGCTCTCTGCTGATCGTCCGTCGACCGGCAATCGGCCCATCATGCCCAGCCCCGGGCACCGGGCGGCATGAACCCCCCTTGACTTCGAGCGCACTCCAGCATGCAGACTCCCCTTCCACCGCCCGCCAAGGGCGCTCCGCCCAGCAGCCCGGAAGGCATCCGCATGCGGTATCGCACCATCGGTCAGAACCCGGACACCCAGCGCGAAGTGAGCGTCCTGAGCCTCGGCGCGATGCGTTTCGGCACCGCCACCGACGAGGCGACCTCGTACGCGATCCTCGACCGGTACGTCGAAGCCGGCGGCACCTTCATCGACACGGCCAACAACTACGCGTTCTGGGTCAACGGCACCCAGGGCGGCGAGAGCGAGCAGCTCATCGGCCGCTGGCGCCGCAACCGGGGCATCGGTGACGAGATCACCGTCGCCACCAAGCTCGGCGGCCGCCCGAACCACGCGACGTCCACCTTCAGCAAGGACGTCGAGCGGCTCGACGCGAAGACGATCCGCGAGTCCGCCGAACGCAGCCGCGAGTACCTCGGCACGGACAAGCTGGACCTCCTCTACGCGCACATCCAGGACACCCGCGTCCCGCTCGAAGAGACCGTCGAGGGCTTCGCCGAGCTGGTCGCCGAAGGCACGGTCGGACTCCTGGGCGCCAGCAACCACTGGGCCTGGCGCATCGAGCGCGCCCGCACCCTGGCCGCCGCCGCCGGCCTCCCCGGCTACGAGGTCCTGCAGTACCACCACAGCTACCTCCGCCACCGCACCGACCAGCCCACCCTCCGCTCCCCGGACGGCAACCTGGGCGTCGTCTCCGGCGACCTGCTCAGCTACCTCCGCGAGGAGCCGTCGCTCCCCCTGGTCGCGTACTCACCGCTCCTGAACGGCAGTTACGGACGCGAGGACAAGCCCCTCGACCCCGGCTACCAGAACGCCGGCACGGCCGCCCGCCAGGCCGCCCTGGCAGAGGTCGCCGCCGAAACGGGCGCCACCCCCAACCAGGTCGTCCTCGCCTGGCTGATCGGCGGCGAGGTCCCGGTGATCCCGTTGGTCGGCGCATCCTCGGTGGCCCAGCTCGACGACAGCCTGGCCGCGGTGGACCTCGATCTCACCCCGGAGCAGCGGGCGAAGCTGGACGCCGCCAACTAGCGGCGTTGTCAGTGGTGTCCGGCACCATGTCGTCATGGGAGCCAAGAGGATCGACGCCTGGGCCGCCTTCGCCCATGTGGTCCCGGCCGAGCTGGTCGCCGACCCCCTCCTCGGCCTCCTGATCACTCCGGAGCGGGCCCGCCGGATCCTCGGCCTGCACACAGGCACCCCGCACCGCGGCATCTTCGGCCCCGCCTCCGCCGGCGGTATCGGCTGGCTCCTGGACACCCTCCAGGGCAGCGATTCGTACTGCATCACCTTCGCCCGTGACACCCACCCCAGGGAGCTGGCCCGGCGCCTGGGCGCCGACACCGCGTCCGTGCCCCCACCGCCGGGCGCCTCCCGGGCCCGCCTCCATGCGCTGTTCCGGGACCGGGACCGACCCACGGTGAACGTGGGTCCCGCCCACGGCGACTGGTCCGTCGCCGTCGAGAACAACAGCGACCGCATCGACGCGGGCGACTCCCCGCTCCCCGGCCTCACCCTCTGGGGGCAGCACTCGACCGCCCCGGCCCGCCTCGCCTGCACAGCGGAGGACGGCGAGGAGCTCTGGACCCTCACGGTCACGGCGGACGGCCCGCCGAACCGGCCGCCCGGCGGCCTGGAGCGCGGCGGCCTGGAGCGCGGCGGCAGCCAACCCGCTCTTCTGGACGACGCCTTGACGGCGACCGGGGCGCTGGACGGGGACGGCCGTTTCACCGACGTACAGAACCGCCTCAAGAGCCACCGGACCCTGGGCCCGCTCACTCTGCGGGCCGTCGAGGCCCACTTCGGCCTGGCACTCCGCCGCGAGCGCACCGCACGCGCCCTCCGGCCGGTACTCGACACCCCCCGACGGCCGAAACCGCAGCCGTCCCCGAACGGCCAGACGCTCCTCTTCATACGCCACCGGAACGCCCGAGCCCCCGCCCGTTCCTGCGACAGCGTAAAGGTGGATAACGCCAATCATTGCCCGGCGTCACCCTCCGTGATACACAGAGTGACCATACGTGTTCCCGCATACATCCGGTCGGCGTCGCAGGTCAGAGCCGTCTTCCCGGACATACGTGCGGGGATACGGGTAAAGAGAGCCACCGGACGACACACGGGGGCTGTTTCATCAGCGAAGATGGTGCGTGCCCATGCCGTGGAGCATGGGCAACGAACTACCCGACAGGGGCGGTGACTTGAACATGTACCTGGCAGCCGATAAAGGCGACATCACCACCATCATCGGCGGAATCGCCCCCAACTGGGGGCCGTTCGGGAGCCTGGGCAACGAAGCGCGGATCATGGTGGAGGTGGTGATGGCGGTCGCCATCCTGCTCTGCCTCGGTATCGCGATCTGGGGCGCGGCCAAACAACGTATCGGAGCGACAGCCCTCCGGGACACCTTCAGTGCCGAACAGGGCAAGGGACTGATCGTCGCCGGCCTCACCGGGGTCTTCATCATCGGATCACTCGGCACCCTCTTCACCATCGTGTACGGGATGGCCGTCTAACCCCCCGTCAGTGCACGACCTACCGTCGTAACTCAGCAACACAGCGAAGGGTTGAGGGGGCGTACGCGTCATGAGTCTCGGCGACGAGCGCGATCACGGCTACGACAGCGTCGGCGGCGCGGGCCAGACCCGTACCCGCCTGCCCGAGGGCGAGGGCGCGAGGCCCCCTGCGGCACGGATGTCGCGCTCGGTCGTCACGGTCGTGGCCGTGGTGGTCCTGCTCATCGCGGCTATCGCGTTCGCGAACCAGGGCGGCGGCGGGGACAACGCGTCGTCGGGCACGGACAAGAAGGCGGGCGCGAACCCTACGGCCGCGACGGGGACCAAGCCGGTGACCGGGAAGAACGGATCGATCCCGTCCGGGTACCCGAAGAGTGACCAGGGCGCCCAGTCCGCTGCCGCCAACTACGCCGTGGCACTCGTCTCCGCCGACATCCTCAAACCCGCCCGCCGCGACGACATCGTGCGCCAGGTGTTCGTCCCCGGCCAGGTCAACTCGCTGGACGCCAAGTTCGACGCTGCGTACGACAAGCAGTTCCTGGACAAGGTCGGCCTGGACGCGGACGGCAACGCGGCCCGGGGGATGACCTACGTCTCCCGCACCGCCCCTGTCGGCACGAAGACCACGCAGTTCGCGGACAGCACCGCGACCGTCGACGTCTGGTGCACCGGCGTGTTCGGCACCGCGGGGGTCGGCTCCACCAACCCGGTGACCAACGACTGGTTCACCATGACACTCAAGCTCCAGTGGGCAGACGGGGACTGGAAGGTCGAGAGCTTCTCCCAGAAGGAGGGCCCGGCCCCGGTGAACGCCGACCGGACGGCCTCCAACGCCGACGAGATCGCCAAGGCAGTCGAGCAGTTCGGAGGGTTCACGTATGCCCGGTAGCCCACGCCGCGCACTCAAGGTCGCCGGTCTGCTCGCCGCCGTACAGGCAACAGCTGTACTGCTGGCCGGCCGCGCCTTCGCAGCGCCGACGCCGTCCCCGAGCCCATCGCCCAGCAAGAACAACTGCGACCTGATCGTCGGCGAGGCCAAGGCCTACTGTCAGGGCGACAAGGGCGGCTCCACGGTCTCCCCAGGCGGCGGGACGGTGGCCGACAACACCGACCCCCTCTCCTCCCTGGCACGCGGCTGCGCGGATGCCGCCGCCTGGATCGTCACCAAGCTCTCCGACGCCGTGAAGAACACCGCCAACGTGGACTTCACCAACGCCGCCTTCCTCCGCCAGTACGCCGTCGTCTTCGCGGCCTCCACCGTCCTGACCCTGGTCCTCTGGCTCCTGGCCGTCGCCAAACGAGCCATCCGCGGCGTCCCGCTCGCCACCGCGCTCTCCGAGGCGATCGGCTTCCTCTGGCTGACCGTCATCGCCTCCGCCTTCACCCCCCTGATCCTCTACACGATCGTCTCCGCCACCGACAGCGTCACCGAGGTCATCTCGACCGCCACAGGCGGGCAGACCGACGTCTTCTTCGGCTCGTTCTCCGAGGCGCTCAAGAAAGGCACCGACATCGGCGGCGGCCCGATCATGCTGATCGTGGTCTCCCTGGTGTCGATCCTCGCGGCCGGCGTCCTCTGGCTGGAACTCGTCATCAGGGCCGCCCTCCTCTACGTCGGCGCCCTCCTCGGCACGGCCGTCTACGCGGGCCTGGTCGACAAGAACATGTGGGGCCACGTCCGCCGCTGGGCGGGCATCATGATCGCCGTGATCATGGTCAAGCCGGTGATCGTGGTGGTACTCGGCCTGGCAGGGGCGCTCTCCGGCGACAAGGGCCCCGACTCCTTCTCCGCCGTGGTCTCCGGTCTCGCGATCATCCTCCTGGCCATCTTCGCCAGCGCCATGATCTACCGCTTCGTCCCCGGCTTCGGCGACGAGATCGCCACGGCCCGTACGAGCCGCTCCAAGGCCACCGACGGCGCCCAGGCCGCAGCGGTGATCTCCTCCCCCGCCGCCCTCGTCTCCCAGGGCATCAAGACCCACTCCTCCCGTGGCAACGGCGGAGGCGGAGGCGGCAACAAGGCCGAAGGCGGCGGCGCACGCCCCACCAACCCCCTGTCCGGCGGCATGGCCGCACACAGCAGCCGTACGCCGAACAGTGGCGGCGGGGGCGGCGGCGGATCTGTCCCCTCCGCCGCACCCCCGCCCCGTAGCAACAACCCGACCAGCGGCACCCCGCACGGCAACCGCAAGAGCACAGGAGGTGGAGGGCGTTGACTTCGCAGTCCCAACAGATCGCGCCCCGCCGCACGTATCTGATCGGCCGGGCCCGCCCGTCGGCGATCGTCGGCAAGAACCGCGAGACCGGCGAGATCGCGCTGATCATCGGCGGCGCGTTCCTCGGCATGATGAGCGGCCTCATCGTGCAGGTCCTGCTCCTGCGGATCGTCTTCCTCATGGGCTTTCCGCTGATCGCCCTGGCCGCGGTGTACATCCCGTACAAGCACCGCACGTTCTACAAATGGTTCGAGATCAACCGCAGTTACAAGCGCAGTCTCCGCCGAGGCACCGGCTTCCGCGCGGGAACCATGGAGGCGGGTGTACGGGCCGACGGCCGCGAGGTCGAGATCGGCCCGCCCCCCGGCATCGGCCGCATCCACTGGCTCGCGGCGCCCTTCGGCCCCGACGAGATCGCCGTACTGCTCCACGCCGACCGCCGCACCGTCACGGCGGCCATCGAGATCGAAGGCCCGGGCGTCGGCCTGCGCGACAGCGAGGACCAGGAGGCCCTCGTCGACCGCTTCGGCACGCTCCTCAAGCACGTCGCGAACGGCGACGGCTTCGTCACCCGCCTCCAGATCCTGGCCCGTACGCTCCCCGCCGACCCCGACGCGCACGCCAAAGACGTCGCCAAACGCGGCGACACCCGCTCACCGGCATGGCTCCAGGAGTCGTACGACCAGCTCCAGTCGATGGTCTCCACCTCCAGCGAGCAGCACCGCGCCTACCTGGTCGCGTGCATGCACTACACCCGCGAACTGGCGGGCGAGGCCCATGCGATGGCGCGCGCGGCCAGCCCCGCCGCGGGCCGCAAGCTGGACAAGGACGCCGGCCTCGCGGTGGTCATGGCGCGCGAGCTCACCGACATCTGCGCGCGTCTGGCGGAAGCCGACATCCGGGTACGCCAGCCGCTCGGCCAGGGCCGGCTCGCCTCGCTCGTCCACTCGATGTACGACCCGGACCACCCGATAGACCACATCCAGGCGATGACCAAGCGCAATGCCTGGCCGGCCGAGCTGGACGCGATGGAGCCCACGTACCTCCAGGCGAAGACCCGTGAGTCCTCCACGCGCGCGCCCTGGTGCCACTCCACGGCCTGGGTGAAGGAGTGGCCGATGACCCCGGTCGGCGTCAACTTCCTTGCCCCGCTGCTGGTCCACACCCCTGACGTGATCCGTACGGTCGCGGTCTGCATGGACCTGGAGCCCACCGAGATCGCCATCGAGCGCATGCTCACGGAGAAGACGAACGACGAGGCGGAGGCATCCCGCGCCGCCAAGATGAACCGCACCGTCGACCCCCGCGACATCGCCGCCCACGGCCGCCTCGACCAGCGCGGCGAGGACCTGGCGAGCGGCGCGGCAGGCGTCAACCTGGTCGGCTACATCACGGTCTCCTCGCGCTCACCGGAAGCCCTGGCCCGCGACAAACGCACGATCAGAGCATCGGCAGGCAAGTCCTACCTCAAGCTGGAGTGGTGCGACCGCGAGCACCACCGGGCGTTCGTCAACACCTTGCCGTTCGCGACCGGCATCCGACGATAGGGGCAGTGCCGCCATGCGAGACCCACTGTCCGCCGCCACCGACGCCTTCACCGGATTCCTCTTCGGCAAGGTGGAGACGACGCGTCTTCCCGTGCGCACCTCGACAGGCCAGGCCCAGGCGGTCTATCTCCCCACCGCCGCACCCGGCCTCGGCGACTCGGGCGTGATCATCGGCCGCGAGGTCTACTCCGGCAAGGGCTACATCTACGACCCCTTCCAGCTGTACGGCCAACAGCTCCCGGCCCCCCACTGGCTGGTACTGGGCGAGTCGGGCAACGGCAAATCAGCCCTGGAAAAAACCTATGTCCTGCGCCAACTCCGCTTCCGTGACCGCCAGGTGGTGGTCCTGGACGCGCAGGGCGAAGACGGAGTGGGCGAGTGGAACCTCATCGCCCAGGAGCTGGGAATAACTCCCATCCGTCTGGACCCGATGACCGCCATGGACGGTGGCATCCGCCTCAACCCGCTGGACCCCGCGATCACCACAACGGGCCAGCTCGCGCTTCTCCGTACGATCATCGAGGTGGCGATGGGCCACGGCCTGGACGAACGCTCCGGCTTCGCCCTCAAGGTCGCGCATGCCTACGTGAACGAGACGATCGTCGAGCGCCAGCCGATCCTCACCGACATCGTGGACCAACTCCGCCATCCGGAGCCGGAGTCGGCAGAGGCGATGAACGTGGACATAGAAGACGTACGGGCCTGGGGCCTGGACGTCGCCCTGGTCCTGGACCGCCTGGTCGACGGCGACCTGCGCGGCATGTTCGACGGTCCGACCACGGTCGGCATCGACCTCGACGCCCCACTGATCGTCTTCGACCTCTCGCACATCGACCGGAACAGCATCGCGATGCCGATCCTCATGGCGATCGTCGGCGTATGGCTGGAACACACCTGGATCCGCCCGGACCGAAAGAAGCGCATCTTCCTCGTCGAAGAGGCCTGGCACATCATCAACAGCCCCTTCGTGGCCCAGCTCTTCCAGCGTCTGCTCAAGTTCGGCCGACGCCTCGGCCTGTCCTTCGTGGCGGTGGTCCACCACCTCTCGGACGTGGTGGACGGAGCGGCGGCGCGTGAGGCGGCAGCGATCCTCAAAATGGCGTCGACGCGCACGATCTACGCCCAAAAGGCAGACGAAGCCCGCGCAACGGGCCGAGTCCTGGGTCTCCCACGCTGGGCGGTGGAAATCATCCCGACCCTCACCCCCGGCATCGCGGTCTGGGACGTGAACGGCAACGTCCAGGTGGTCAAACACCTCATCACGGAGGCCGAGCGCCCCCTCTGCTTCACGGACCGCGCCATGACCGAGTCCTCGACCCCCGAGGCGGACGACGCACTCGCAGCCCAGCTGGAGTTGGAGGCAGAGGAGCGAGCAGCGCGCATGGAGCGCCAACTGAAACTCAACGACTCCCCAGAATCGACGGTGGCCTGAGGTGTCGCCCCGCACCCCCGAGACACCCCAACGGGGCGTGCCCGATGCCCTGTTGGTGGGGGTCCTGGCGTTCCTCCTGGGCCTGACCATCCTCACCTGGCTGGCCACGGGCCTGGCGGGCCTCTTCGCCAAGGGCGCGTGGCCCACAGGCGTAACGTTCACCCGCACACCGCTGGCCCTGCGCGAACTGATCCAGTCCCCACACGACCTGGCGGCGGCCTGGCCGGAAACCCCGGCGTCGCAGCTCTCGGGCTACGGCCTGTTCTGGGGCCTGCTGATCAGCGAGTTCCTGGTCCTGACGGTCCTGACGATCTTCGTCCTGGGCACGGTCACCAGATGGCGAGCAGTACGAGAAGCCCGCAAGCAGCATCCACTCCCGGAGGCCTCGATCCCCGCTCAACCGGGCTCGAGCGCTCCTGCGGACCATGACGCCCCGGTGGCGGGCCCGCAGTCGGCCGGCGGCGAAGCCGTGAGCCCGTTCCCGGGCCCGCAGCCGCCGACGGCGCCGAGCCCCCCACTGGAAGCCCCGCACCCAACTCCCCAACCTGCGCGGGTGGAGCGGGTGGGTAGCC
>NZ_JAFLRJ010000265.1 GCF_017315755.1 Streptomyces beijiangensis | reverse complement strand
CTTACGACCTCGTGCATGGTTAGCGCGAGGACGTGGCGCGTTTGCGTATGGCACCTGGATCAAGCTGATGAGGCGGTCAGTTCGAGTGCCTTTGAGTGGCGGGGTGCTTGTTGGTCACTCAGCAGTCCGGTGACGGCGCGGATGGTGTCGGGCAGGTTCTCCCGCCGGCTGTGATGTCGGGCGAGAGCCCTCCAGTTCTTGAGGTGGGCGATGCCATGTTCGACGGGGATCCGGGCTGAGGAGTGGGCGAAGCGGGCGGCTTCGTGGTGAGTCATGAGCCATTGCAGGTGCTCGAGGTTTTTCCCGCGACGTTTGCGAGGTGGTGTCACGACTTGGCCGCTGGTCTGCGCGGCGAGTCCCTGGTAGCCGGCGTCGGCGAGGATCTGCAGGTCGATGGTGTCGGCGAGCAGGTCGATCAGGCCGGCGTCGCGTGCCTGGGTTATGTCGGCGACTGAGCCTGCCCGCGTCTCGCCGCAGAACAACAACTGGCCGTGTTCGTCGGTCAGGACTAGGGCTTTCATGGCGTTGATGCGGCTCTTCCCGGAGATGAAGCGGCTGCGTCCCCCGCGGTTCGCAGCCGGGCGGCGGACCCGGATTTCGGTGGCGTCCATCAACGCTGTCCGGCCCGTGGCGCCGAGATGGGCGATCACGTCGGCGAGCGTGCGCAGCCGCAGCCCACCGTCGATCTGGCATCCTCGGTCGGCGAGCAGGGGCCGGATCTCTCCGACCGCACGGGTGATGGTGGAGCGGTCGACCTGAAACCAGCAGGCCAGCACGTCGTGCGTGACGCCGTGCCGCAGATGAACCAGGGTGGCCAGGAGCCGGTCGACGAAGACCAGCTTGTACTTCGCGCCCGCACCGACCCCTCGCCGGCGTGGCCGGTCGAGCAGGGCAGCATCTCTGCGGGCCTGCCAGGCCGGTCCCAACTCCGCCACCAAGTCAGCGATCACGGACGTCGAGAGCCCCGTGATCCGACGCTCTGACGAGATCAACTCACGTGCCTGAAACCCCACCACATCCAGCCCAACGACCCAACCCGACGCTCGTCACGGCCAACCATGCACGAGGTCGTTAGTTAGCGTTTCGCAGGTCACGCAAGGCGGTTGGGGGCTCTGTGCGCTGGCGGTGTAGACGCCGGGACCGCATCTGCGGAGGAGCCCGGGGGCTGATGCAGGGTTGGGTGGCAGATTGCCCTGCCCCACCATTTGGGCTCCAGGCTCGGTGGCTACTGATTCCCAATGTGGTTGTCAAGCCCGGTTGGTGACGCGTTGTGAGCGTGTCAGCCGAGTGCGATGGAGCTCGGTGGCGCGGTGATCTCGAAGGTGCGGCCGTCGCGGATGAGGGCCCACAGGACATTCAGGCGGCGGCGGGCGAGGGCGATGACGGCCTGCTTGTGGGTCTTTCCTTCGGCTCTCTTGCGGTCGTAGAAGGATTTCGATACGGGGCAGCAGCGGGCTGCGACCATTGCGGACATGTAGAAGACCCGCAGCAGGCGTCGGCAGTAACGGCGTGGGCGGCGCATGTTGCCGCTAATCCGCCCGGAGTCCTTCGGAACGGGGGCCAGACCGGCGACGCCGGCCAGTCGGTCTGGGCTGCCGAAGACGCTCATGTCACCGCCGGTGTGGGCAATGAACTCGGCGCCGAGCACGGTGCCGATGCCGGGCATGCTCAGGATGACGTCGGCGTGCGGGTGATCGCGAAACCTGCCCTCGATGAGGGCATCGGTCTCGGCGATCTCCTCATCGAGGGCCATCACCTCTCTCGCGAGCTTGGCCACCACCACGGCGGCCGGCCTCTCCCCGGCAACAGCCGTGTACTGGGCTTCGGCAGCCTGGATGGCGGTAGCCGCGACCAGGTTGAAATTGCGGACCTTGCGGTTCTTCAGCCAGGAGGCGAGCCGGTTCGTGCCGATGCGGCGCAGGGCGGCCGGGGTCTGGTAGCCGGTCAGTAGTACCAGGGACGCCTTCGAGGTGCTGTAGTCGAAGGCCCGCTCCAGAGCGGGAAAGTACTCCAGCATCTGGGAGCGCAGGCGATTGATCGCCCGAGTGCGGTCCGCGGCCAGGTCGAGGCGTCGGGCGGTGAGGATGCGCAAGTCGACGGCGATTTCGTCGCCGCGGTGCATCGTCTGGAGGTCGCGGC
Source organism: Streptomyces beijiangensis (assembly GCF_017315755.1). GTDB lineage: Bacteria > Actinomycetota > Actinomycetes > Streptomycetales > Streptomycetaceae > Streptomyces > Streptomyces beijiangensis. Next base: position 4,047 of record NZ_JAFLRJ010000265.1, on the reverse strand, counting down.
GCATGCGGGCCTGGTCGGCGATGACGAAGGCGTCCTTCGCGTCGGTTTTACCGTCACCCCGGTAGGAGCCGGAGGCGTGATGGACGGTCCGGCCGGGGATGTAGAGGACCTGCTGCCCGTTGTCGGTGAGCAGCGCGATCATCAGCGCGGCCCCGCCGGCGTTGAGGTCGATTGCCCAGGTCACCGGATCGCCATCGCTCAGCTCCAGTACATCACTGATCAGTTGGAGCAGCGTGCTCTCGTCGTTGGCCACCCGTCGCGAGAGCTTCCGTGTGCCGTCGGTGGCGATCGCCACGCAGTGGTGTTCGGCTTTGCCCGCGTCCGTACCGGCCCACAGTTCGGGCACGGCCACCTCCGAAGTCGTTCCAGTACTTGTCCCAGCAGACGACCTCGCCAGCGTGTCCTTACCAAGCGATCGTGTCGCACGCATCCCAATCAGTGGCCGAGTCGTCGCGAGGCACCGGGCGGCCAATCAGTAGAAGCCACTCCTGCGGCATGAGCTTGACAGCCACACCCAGTGCCCCTGGGTGTTCCGATCCTACGAGTGACCGGAATCAACCCACCAACAACGTAAGGAGCCTGAACTCGTGGTGTCGTAGCTGCTGACAAGTCTTGATCCACGCGGTACGCCGTTGTCATGAGGTACACGCAGGGCGGCGTTCTGACGGACGAACGGAGGGAGCTCCGCGAAAGTATCCGACGGGTGCGGCCGAGCGATTCGCCCGTGGCGAGGCAAGTTCGGTGATCGCGAAGGACCTGCGGATCAGTGTCTGGTAGCTGCAGCGATGGCAGCGGGCGTGGGCCAAGGGCGGTCTGCGCGCTCGGCTGGCTCGACCTCCCCGCCTCGGCTGAGTGAGGCCCAGTTGGACGCGGAGTTGATGAAGGGACCGGTCGCGCACGGCTGACCGGATCAGCGGTGGACGCTGACCAGGGGCAAGACGGTGATCGGCCGACGTTTCCACCAGAGCTACACCACCCAGGGCGTGCGCAAGCTCCTGATCCGGCACGGCTTCTCCTGCCAGATCCCGGCCGGACGTGCCCTTGAGCGCGACGATGACGCGATCCCCGGCTGGGTGAAGGAGACCTGGCCATGGGTGGAAGCACCGCGGTGGCGCTCGATGCCTGGATCGTCTTCGAGGACGAGTCCGGGTTCTCGATAACGCCGCCGATCGCCCGCACCTGGGCCAGGCGCGGCCACACCCCGATCATCCGGGTCCGTGGCCGCTCACGGCGACGCCTCTCGATCGCCGCCCTGACCTGCTACAAACCCGGTGAACGCCCCCGGCTGATCTACCGGCTCCGCCGCGACGACGGCCGGCGCGACGGACGAAAGAGCTTCGCCTGGAGCGACTACCGCGACCTGCTTCGATCGCGCACCGACAACTCGGCGGCCCGATCGTGCTCATCTGGGACAACCTGAACGTCCACCTGGACGCCCGGATGCGCACCTGGATCGGCGAACGGGACTGGCTGACCGTCCACCAACTGCCGTCATATACCCCGGATTGCAACCCGTTCGAGGGCATCTGGTCCCTCCTGAGGCGCGGCTGGCTCAGCAATGTCGCCTTCACCAGCCCCGACCACCTCATCCAAACCGTCAGACGCGGCCTGCGCACGATCCAATACCGCAGTGACCTCATCGACGGCTGTCTCACCGGAACCGGCCTATCGATTACCCCAACGACTTCACGAGTTCAATCTCAGTAACCTCACACGTTCCGGGGGCAAGCCCTCGTGAAGGCACGTCTCGAAGACCACCCAACCATGCCACATATCGGACATTTATCCACTGACCTCTTGGTGGGCCCGAAACAGAAAATTATCCCCTCCCCACATTGGCGAGGTGGGGGTTTTGTTGTTTCAGTTCCACTTGACAAGGCCGCAGACTAACGCCGACCATACGGGCATGGCTCAGAAAATTATCACCCGGTACATCGATGACCTGTCCGGCAAGGAAGGCGACGATGTGCAGACGCATCGAATTTCCCTGGACAGCATTGGTCGCGAGATTGATCTCTCGGCGGAGAACTACGATAAGCTTCTCACGCTGCTCGGTCCGTACCTGGACGCCGGCCGGAAAATGGGTGCCAGCGGTCAGATCAAGCGTGGCCCTGCTCGCGCAGGTGCTGCCGGCGGTAACCAGGACACTGCCGAGATCCGGGCGTGGGCCAAGAAGAACGGCTACAACGTGAACGACCGCGGTCGTGTGTCTCTTGAGATCCGTACAGCCTACAACGCGTCCAAGTAGACACAAAAGATTCCCCAAGGTGACCTAGTTCCCTTTGGGGGATTTTTGTTTTCGGGTTCCCCGCCACTGGGCTCAACCGCTCTTCCACCAGGGATTCGGCAGTAGCCAGGCGTATTACGCTCCGCATCGTGGCCACCCCTGTACGAACGCTGGGGCGGTCCCGCCGGATGGCGCTCGTGCCGCTGCCCGTCCCAGGTGAGTCATTCAGCAGCTGGATAGACGCTGTCGCCGTCGAGAATGTCTGCTGGCGGTGCACTCTTCTCGCGAAGTACTGGCGGCTGCGGGCAGTCCCCTATGCCGGAGGCTGGGAGCCCGGCTCCAGCACAGACCTCGCCCATATCAGCATCGCCACAGGCACCACCGAAGGTGACCTGGCCGCACTGTTGTTCAACCGCTACTTCGAGGTTGGCTTCCCCGCCCTCCCGTCAATGACTCGTGAATCGATGGTGCCCGCGACTTCATCAGGACGGAGTTTCGCCTCAGACACCATTCACGCTGGTGCCCGTGCTGCATCCGGGAGAACTGCGGCCGCTGGATGTTGCGCTGGCGCCTGGCCTGGTCATACGCCTGCCTGATTCACGAAGTGTTCCTCGCCTTCCGCTGTCCCTCGCCGCCACCACAGGCCCGTCAGGTTTGCACAACGACCTTGCCAAGTTCTACGGAAGCACAGAGGTGGACCCCCCTCTGCTGATCGCTGGAGCAATCGGCCTGGCCGACCGCCTCACCCGAGGACAGGATCGGCGCGAGGCGGCTGCGACATTCGCCGACCCCGCACACGCAGAACTGGTAGCCCGCGCGCCAAAGTGGTCGCCCTACGAGCCCATACGAGTGTCCCGACGCCTCACGCAGTACCTCTACGCTGCCGCTTTCACACCCTTGGCCGACCGTGGAGTCTTCCAAGAGAGCGGCGACTATGGCACGTCCGGCCTGTGCTGAAGCACTGCACGAGATACTGAACAATCCACTGAAATTTTGAGTGAGATGCTGAAGCACTGAGAGACACCCGACGCCTTCGCCCCGGCCAAACCAGCTCAGGAGTGCCTCGCCCCAGAGCGGAACCGACACGACGGGTAGTCGCCGCGCCTGCTGTGCAGCCGGGTTGTCAACCACCACTGCACAGTACGGCAGTTGACACGCACGTCGCCCCGGCCTGGCCACGGCCGTTACCCTCCGTGGCCTCACTGAAATCTTGCGTGCGCTACTGAAATCTGTTCTGAAATGAATCTTGCGGTACTGAAATCTTCAGAGCCATCCGACAGCAGCCGCCCTCGTGGCCCGTGTTCAGAGCGGCCAGCAGCTCGGTCACCTCGGCGCCCCGCACCTCCCCGACGACCAGCCGGTCGGGCCTCATCCGCAGCGCCTGCCGCACCAGGTCCTGGAGCGTGACCCGCCCGGCACCCTCCTGATTGGGCTGCCGCGCCTCCAGCCGCACCACATGCGGATGGTCGGGCCGCAGCTCCGCCGAATCCTCGGCGAGCACGATCCGCTCCCCCGCCCCGACCAGACCGAGGAGCGACGACAGCAGGGTGGTCTTCCCGCTGCCCGTCCCGCCGCTGACCAGGAAGGAGAGCCGGGCCCCGATCAGCGCCCGCAGCACCTCCTCACCGCCCGTCGGGACCGTCCCGGCCGCCACCAGCTCGCCCAGCGTGAAAGCCTTCGGCCGCACCACCCGCAACGAGAGGCACGCCGACCCGACGGCCACCGGCTCCAGCACCGCATGCATCCGCGTCCCGTCCGGCAGCCGCGCATCCACCCACGGCCGCGCGTCGTCCAGCCGCCGCCCCGCCACCGCCGCGAGC
>NZ_JAFLRJ010000264.1 GCF_017315755.1 Streptomyces beijiangensis | reverse complement strand
CGCAGGGGGTGGGGCAGAAGGGGTTACTTCGTGTACGCGCCGAGCGCCTTGGTGAAGGCCAGCGGGTCCTGGACGATCGAGGAGCAGGTCGGGTCGGCGTAGTTCTTCGCGCCGCCCTCACATGCCTGGTCCCGGGCGCCCGACCACATCGCGAGCCGGCCCAGGCCCTTGGTCTTCGCCCATGCGGCGAGCTGTGTCGCGTCGTCGACCTTGAAGATCTCCGCGGCGACGTCGTTGACGCCGATCATCGGGGTGACGGCGACGGCGTTCCAGGCGGCCGCGTCGGACAGGCCGAGCACGCCCTTGATCTGGGCCTGGGTGGCGGTCGCTGCCTGCTCGGCGTACGTACCCATGTCACCGCTGTACGAGCCGCCGTAGTCCATCGCCATGATGTTGACGGCGTCGACGGAGACCCCGTTGGTCTTGGCGTTGGCGACCAGGTTCACGCCGTCCTGGGTCAGGCCCTCGGGCATGACGGGCAGCGTGTACGAGACGTCCAGGCCGGAGTGCGCCTTCTGGAGCTGCGCGATGGCCTGCGCGCGGCGGGTGTTGGCCGCCGTGTCGGAGAGCGTGCCGCCCTCGATGTCGAAGTCGACCTTGGTGAGCTTGAACTGGTCGATGACCTTGCCGTACGCGGCTGCCAGGTCCGAGGCGGAGGAGCAGGCGGAGGCCAGCTCGGTGCCCGAGGCGCCGCCGAAGGAGACCCGGACGTCGCCGCCCTTGGCGCGCAGCGCCTCGATCTGCGAGGCGACCTTGTCGTCGCCGAGCGCGCTGACGCCGCCCCACATCGGGGTGCAGCCGCCGCCCGAGGTGATGAAGGCCAGGTTGAACTCCTTCACCCCGGTCTTGGTGGCCGTGTTCACCAGGTCGTACGTCGGGTAGAGCGAGGTGTCGATGTACGGGGCGAAGCCCGCCGAGGCGGAGGTCCCGGTGCCGGTGCCGGTTCCCGTGGTCGCCGTCTCCGAGGGGGCGGCCGTCGGCGTCGCACTCGCCGTGGCGGTCGGCTTCGAGGACGCGGTGGCCGTGGGGGTGGGCTTCGCGGTCTCGGTCGGGCGGCCGGTGGGGGCCGGCGTACCGCCGGTGTCGACCGAGCACTTGGCGCCGTCGATGAGACACGCGGTCGGGTCGGCCGCCGTACCGCTCGCCGAGGTCACGAAGCCGACCGTGAGGGACTTGCCGGCCGCGATCCCGGCCTTGTCCCAGCCGGCCGCGGTGACCTTGACGTGCTGGCCGCTGACGGTGGACTCGGCGTTCCAGAGGGAGCTGAGCTTGGTGCCGGCCGGCAGGTCGAACTCCAGCGTCCAGTCCGTCAGCGCCTTGTCGGTGTCATTGGTGATGACGTACTGGCCGGTGTAACCACCGTTCCAGTCACTGGTCTTGGTGTACACGGCACCGACGGAGGCGGCCTGCGCCGTACCCGTCAGCGCGAACGCGGCGCCGCCGGCCACGGCCGCGGCAACGACAGCACCTATGACCTTGGTCTTGCCGTTCACTCTGCGCCGGTGCGTGGTCGTGCTCATCGCGTGCCTGCCTCTGCATTACGGAAGTGGGGGAAATGGGGGGGTGGGTGCGGCAGCACGCTAGCCGCTCCGAAACGGACAAATGATCCGTTTGGTGCGGTCGTTGCACTTCTTAGGGCGGGCTTAAGGAAGCCAAAGGGAGCGATTAAGACCGTCCGGCAAATGGGGGGTGGGAGAAGGAGCGGGTCTGGGTGCGTGCAGCTGCAAGGCGGAGGATTGAGTCATGGCGAATGGGGCCTCCCCTGCTCGAACGGAGTTGAGAGCTTGGGGAACATGGCGATTGACGACAACGCCGCAGATGTGCGTGCCCAGACCCGCGACGCCGCCCCCCATATGCCGGACGGTCTTAAGGTCTGTACCACAGTGGTCAGACCCCGACACCCCTGCGTGACGACCCGCGCCTCTTCCCCCGCACCCGGTGCCCCCGTCCGCCGCCCGCCGCGCGCCCTCCGTCGAGCGCGATCCAGATGCGGACCTCGGTCCCGCCGAGCACCGAGCGGCCGATGCGTACGTCGCCGCCGGTGGACTCCGCGACCCGGCGGACGATGTCCAGGCCGAGGCCCGTCGAACCGGCCTGCCGCCCGCTGTTGCCGCGCGTCAGGGCCGCGGCCGGGTCGGAGATCCCGCCGCCCGCGTCCGAGACGAGCACGATCACCGCGTCGTCTCCGTTGTGGACGTCCACGGAGAAGGCCGTGCCCTCGCCGGTGTGCCGGAAGACATTGCCGAGCAACGCATCGAGGGCGGCGGCCAGTTCGGCGCGGGCGACCGGGATGCGTACCGGACGGTCCACGCCCGCGAGCCGCACCTCGCGCCCCTCGTCCTCCGCGAGCGCCGACCAGAAGTCCATCCGCGCGCGGATCACCTCCGAGGCGTCGCAGCCCGCACCCGAACCGGCGGGCTGGGTCTGCGGTTTGGCCTCGCGTGCGGTGCGGATGATCGTGTCGACCTCACGCTCCAGCTGCTCGACGGCCGCCCGGGTCTGCTCGGCGGCGGGCCCCTCGCCCAGGGACGCGGCGTTGAGGCGCAGGACGGTGAGGGGTGTACGCAGCCGGTGCGAGAGATCTGCCGCCAACTCCCGCTCATTGGCGAGGAGTTGTACGACCTGATCGGCCATGGAGTTGAAGGCGACGGCGGCCGAACGCAGTTCGGTGGGGCCCTCCTCCGGGACGCGCGCCCCGAGCTTCCCCTCACCCAGGTCCTGGGCCGCGCCCGCGAGCCGCTGGGCCGGCTGCACCATCCGTACGCCAAGACGGTCGGCGACCGCGACCGAGCCGACGACCAGCGCGAGCCCGACGCCCGCGAGGACCAGCCAGGAGGTGCCGACGCCGTTGGAGACCTCGCCCTCGGGCACGTACACCTCGATGACCGCGATCTTGCCGGTGGGCAGCGCGGTCGGCTGGAGCAGGGCGGACCCGCCCTTCACCGAGGCGATGACGGACTGCTTGCGCGCGGCCTCGATGTCCTTGGCCGTGGCCCGCCCGGTGCCGAGGTCGAACCCCTTGGAGCCCGGCTCGCCCGAGGCCGGGATGTGCAGCGCGATCCGGCCGTCGGCGCCCGCCGAGGTGATGGCGACGGCCTTGTCCAGGGCGAGCTGGTCGGTGGTGATGGAGAGCGTGGGGCCGAGCGCGGCCGCCTGGCGCTCGGCGTTGGAGAACGCCCGGTCGCTGGCCATCTCCTTGATGACGAGGGCGAGCGGCACGGCGAAGGCGATCACGACCATCGCCGTGACCGCCAGGCACACCTTGACCAGCGCCCACCTCATCGCGGTGGCTCCAGCTTCACTCCGACCCCGCGCAGGGTGTGCAGATAACGGGGCTTGGCGGCGGTCTCACCCAATTTCCGCCGCAACCAGGACAGATGGACGTCAATGGTCTGGTCGTCGCCGTACGACTGCTGCCACACCTCGGCGAGGAGCTCCTTGCGCGGTACGACGACGCCGGGGCGCCCCGCGAGAAACGTGAGCAGGTCGAACTCGCGCCGGGTCAGGTCGAGTCGCTCCCCGTCCAGCTGGGCCTGACGGCGCAGCGGATCGATGGAGAGCCCGCCCACCTGGATCACCCGGGACGGCGGCTCGGCGCCGGCCATCGCGCGCGAGCGGCGCAGCACTGCGGACATCCGGGCGGAGAGGTGCTCCACCGAGAAGGGCTTGGTCAGATAGTCGTCGGCGCCGTCGTTGAGCAGCCGGACGATCTCCGCCTCGTCGTCCCGCGCTGTGGCGATGATCACGGGTACATCGGTGATCCCGCGCAGCATCTTCAGCGCCTCGGACCCGTCCAGATCGGGCAGTCCGAGGTCGAGGATGACCACGTCGAAACGGATATGGGCCACCTCGCGCAGCGCCTCCAGGGCCGTGCCGACGCTCCGTACGGTGTGGGAGGCGTCGGTCAGGTGCCGGATGAGGGCTGAGCGTACGAACTGGTCGTCCTCGACCACGAGCACACTTGCCATGGGCGGCACCGTACGCCATCCGGGGGACCCCCGGGCATCCTCCAGCCTCGCAGGACAGCAGCGGTGCGCGTGGTGCAGGATGGGCCGGATGCGACGCGGACTCATACACAGCCTGGCCTGGACGCTCGCCACCGGTGCAGCGGTCACGCTGTCGTGGTGGGGGGTGCGGACGGTGATGTCGGGGACGGTGTACGACCCGCCGCGCGCACTGCCCGTCGGCGCGAACGCACTGGGCTCGTCGACGCAGCGCCCCGAGGGCGGGGCCCCGTCGCTGAACAAGGCGGAGTCCGGCGGGAGCGGCACCCCCAAAGCGTCGAAGTCCCCGGCCGCCCGGCCTTCGGGGGGCGCGAGCAACGGCCCGGGCGCATCGAAGCCGGCGAGCCGCTCCTCGTCCGCCGCGCCGCCCGCGTCCCGGTCGGCGTCCGGTGAGGTCAAGAGCTATCCGGTCAACGGCGGCCGGGTCGTGTACGACATCGGGGCGGCCTCGGCCGAACTGGTCTCGGCGACGCCCGCGTCCGGCTGGAAGTTCCAGGTCTGGAAGACGGCCACCTGGATCCGGGTGACCTTCACCAAGGACGCCCAGTCGACCTCGGTGTTCTGCACCTGGAACGACCACGCACCGACGGTGGAGATCACCAGCCCCTGACGCCCTTCTTCTCGGTCAGCGGAAGACGCCGGGCGGCGGCGCGGGCGACGGGGCCGCGCTCGCGTCCGTGACAGCGGCCGCGCCACCGGTGAAGTCGGCGAGCGCGCGGCCGTGTTCGACCCTTCCGGGGTGCGGATCACCCGCGATACGGCGGGTCAGTTCGGCGACCGGCAGCGGCAGGGCCGAGGCGACCAGGACGGCGTTGCCGAAGCGGCGTCCGCGCAGCACGGTCGGGTCGGCGGCCAGGGCCAGTTCGGGGAAGACCGCGGCGGCGGTGGCGATCTGCCCGCGCAGATGCGTGAGCGGCGGACCGTCGGCGAGATTGGCCGCGTACCACCCGGCGGGCTTCAGGACCCGTCGTACGTCGGCGAGGAACTCGGCGGAGGTCAGATGCGCCGGCGTGCGGGCGCCGCTGAACACATCGGCGATGATCAGATCGGCCCAGCCGTCCGGGATCTTGGCAAGGCCCGCACGGGCATCGCCGGACCGGACGCGGATCCGGGCACCGGGGTCCAACGGGAGCTCCTTGCGCACCAGTTGGACCAGGGGTGCGTCGATCTCGACGACCTGCTGGGTGGAGCGCGGACGGGTCGCGGCGACGTACCGGGCGAGAGTGAAGGCGCCGCCGCCGAGGTGGAGGACCTGGAGGGGCTGCGGCAGGGGCGCGACGAGGTCGGCGACATGACCGAGGCGGCGCTGGTACTCGAAGTCGAGGTGGCGCGGATCGTCCAGGTCGACGTGGGACTGCGGGGCACCGTCCAGGAGGAGGGTCCAGGCACGGGGACGGTCCCGATCGGGTATGAGCTCGGCAAGCCCACCGTCAACAGGCTCGACGACGGATTCGGGAGCCGCCCGCCCCACACGCTTATTCTTGGCCACACCACCAGTATGGGCAGATCAAGCCCGTCAAGGGGGTCCCCCCTGCTCCATAAGAGCTTGGGGGAGATTGAGGACAGAGCGGCCGAAGGTCGCTTGCCCCCACGACCACCCGCAGCTACCGGCACCCGTCCGCAGCCTCGATCAACCGCGCCGCCTCACCCAGCGCAGCCCTCAGCACCGTCGGATCCGTGACCGGCGCATCCTCCGCGGGCGGCAGCAACCACGCCCCGCCCCTCACCGGCGGCTCCGCGGGAATCCGCAGCCCCCGCCCGTTCGTCTCCGTACACGCACTGCCCGGCATGTCCCAGCCGGCCGCCGTCCCCGGCGGGACCAGGAAGCCGAGGGTGTCGCAGGCTCCGTCGTGCAGTACGGGTCCCACCTCGGCCGGCGCGGCCGCGCGGCGCAGGATGTCCACGGCCTCCAGCCCCTGCCTGGCCGGCACCGTCACCAGGTCGCAGCCGTCCGGTGTCGGTGGCGCGCTCGCCTCCTGGTGGAGCCTGTGCTGAGCAGTCGTGGCCTGCGTCACTGAACCGCTGATCTCCATACCGGCCTCCAACAAGGCAACCCCTCCACGTCCGTGGCGGTCTCCGCAAGGTTCAACGCGCCAAGACGTCAAGGGCTACGGCACCACGCCGCCGTAAAGGATGGCAGTTCATGGCAGATCATGGGTGAGATATCCCGTTTGTAGGCATACACGGTGTGAGTGGCCGGACACAGCCGGTACGTTCCCGGCAGCACCATCCGCCGGAGAGGGCTCAGCCATGGCGACGTCACGGGCAGCACGGCCAGTACACAACTCCGCTTTCAGACGGCTGAGGGGAGCACGCTCTCCCGGCGAGTTCGCCGCGGTCGTCCGCAGGGCCGCGCGGGAGATCGGCGAGCAGGTGGCGTGCGACGCCCGCTACATCGGGCGGGTGGAGGCCGGCGAGATCCGCTGCCCCAACTACGCCTACGAGCGGGTGTTCCTGCACATGTTTCCCGGTTTGACCCTCACCGATCTGGGGTTCTCGGACAGGGAGACAGTGCGCGGACGAGGGTCGCGCGACGCGGACGACGCGCCCCTGCCGCACCCCACGAGCCGCAGACCCCCGAACCACGCAGTCCAGCACCACCCGGTGCAGAACCACGAGGAGAGCGACGTGCTGCGTCGCGCATTCATGACGAGCGGTACCGCCGCGATGGCAGCCGTCTCACTGGGGCTCGGCCCCGCCGCGCCCGACGCCACGCACCACCGCGTCGGCGAGACCGAGGTGCGTGCGGTCGAGGCGGCCGTACGGCAGATCCGGCTGCTCGACGACCGGTACGGCGCCGACGGGCTCTACCGGCGCGCCGAGCAGCCCCTGCGCACGGCATACGCACTGCTCGACGCGGGGTCCGCCCGCCGGCAGGCGGCCGACCGGCTGCACGCGGGGGCGGGCGAACTGGCCATCTCCGTCGGCTGGCTGGCGCACGACTCGGGACGCTTCGACGATGCGCGCTCGCACTACGCGGAAGCCCTCGCCACCGCCCGGGTCTCCGGCGACCCGGCCCTGGAGGCGCACGCCTTCTGCAACATGGCCTTCCTCGCACGGGACACCGGACGCCCGCGCGAGGCGGTCCGGGCCGCGCAGGCGGGGCAGCGGGCGGCAAAGCATCTGTCGTCGCCGCGGCTGCTCTCGCTGCTGAACCTGCGGGAGGCGGGCGGCTGGGCCGGACTCGGCGACCGTACGGGCTGTACGGAGGCGATCGGCGGCGCCAAGTCCCTCTTCGCGCACGGCCCTTCGGACGCCGACCCGGAGTGGATGAGCTTCTTCGTCGAGGCGGAGCTGGAGATGCTGGAGGCGCAGTGCTGGTCGTCGCTGGGCGACTGGACCCGGGCGGCCCGCCATGCGTACCGCGCCGCATCGCTCCAGGACCCGCACTTCGCACGCAACCTCGCCCTCTACCGGGCGGAGCTGGCGGACGACCTGGCCAGGGCGGGCGCCCCCGACCGGGCGGCCGCCGCCGGCCACCAGGTGCTCGATCTGCTCGACGGGGACCAGGTCAGGTCGGAGCGGATCCGGACGATGCTGGCGGGGACGGCGCGGACGCTGCTCCCGTACCGCAGAGCGGCGGGTGTCTCGGACTTCCTGGAGCGCCACGCGGCGTAGCGGCGGGGAAACTCTTGCGGCTAGTACTGCTCCAGGTGCCCGGTGTCGTTCCAGCGCTCGACCGCCGGGGCGCCGTACGCCCACCCGAGCACCGACAGCGAGGTCGGGGCCAGCCGGACGCGGGCGCCGAACTCCAGGTCGTACCCGAGCCAGCGCGCACCGAGCGCCCGCAGGATGTGGCCGTGCGCGAAGACCAGCACATCGCGGCCGCCGGAGCGGATCCGCTCGATCACCTCGTCGGCGCGGGCGGTGACGTCGGCGACCGACTCGCCCTCGGGGACCCCGTCGCGCCAGATGAACCAGCCCGGCCTGACCGCCTGGATCTCGGCCGGGGTCATGCCCTCGTACGCCCCGTAGTGCCACTCCATGAGCGCGTCCCACGTCGTGGCGCGCTCCCCGAACCCGGCCAGTGCGCAGGTCTCACTGGCGCGGACGAGCGGGCTGGTGAGCACATCGGTGTCCGGTAGTCCGTCCCACGGCTCCCGGTGCAGCCGCTCGCCGAGGAGCTTCGCGCCCCGGCGGCCCTCCTCCAGGAGGGGGATGTCCGTCCTGCCGGTGTGCCTGCCCGAGAGCGACCACTCGGTCTGCCCGTGCCGGGCCAGCAGCATGCGCGGTGCCACGACGGCTCCACTCCCTACTCTTCGCTCTGCATACCTGTTGTTCTTGTTCCATCATCCCGTACGTGGCACGGGAGCAACCTCGGCGCCCGTATCGGCGTCAGAGAGGTCGACAGGGCGGCAGCCGCTCCCGTTCACCCAAGCCGTACATTTGAACGTCGGGCGTCTGCCCTCGTTTGCACACACGATGGAGACCGTTCGGATGCCGTACAGCGAGCCCCGTACCCGGCCCCGCTGGTGGACCGAAATACTGCTGATAGCCGTGGTCTACTCCGCCTACTCGGCCGGCCGCCTGCTGGGCAGGGGCGATGCGGACGACGCGATCGAGCACGGCCTGGAAATACTCAGGGCCGAGAAGTTCCTCCATCTCAATCTCGAACACCCGCTGAACCGGTTCCTCACGCACACCCCGGCCGTGGGCATACCCGCCGATTTCATCTACGCCTCGCTGCACTACCTGGTCACCCCGGCCGTCCTGGTCTGGCTCTTCCGCCGCCGCCCCGTCCAGTACCGCCTGGCCCGCACCTGGCTCATGGCCTCCACGCTGCTCGGCCTGATCGGCTTCACCCTGCTGCCGACCTGTCCGCCGCGGCTGCTCGCCGCGGGCGAGGGGTTCGTCGACACGATGGCCCAGTTCAGTTCGTACGGCTGGTGGGGCAGCGAGGCGAGCGCGCCGCGCGGCATGGGCGGCATGACGAACCAGTTCGCCGCGATGCCGAGCCTGCACGTCGGCTGGGCGCTGTGGTGCGGGGTGATGCTCTGGCGTTACGGACGGAAGCCGCTGGCCCGCGTCGTCGCGGTGCTCTACCCCCTGACCATCACCTTCGTGGTGATGGGCACGGCCAACCACTACTTCTTCGACGCGCTGGCCGGAGCGGCCGTGATGGGCGTCGGCTACCTCCTCGCGAAGCCCGCGCTGCGCCTCACGGACCGTCTGCGAACACGCTTCTCGTCCACCACAACTGCCGCTCCGTCCCCGATTGTCAGTGCCGGATGCAAGACTTCCGCGGGTGAGCGCATCCCCGGCCAGCGGACCTCCTCCGCAGATCCAGCCGTCTCCCCAGATTCAGCCGCCACCGCCGCCGACGACGGCACTTCGACAGCGGCTCGCTGAGCTGCGCGGCCCCGCGGTCGCGCCCCAGCCGCTGGACGCCCGCGCCCTGGCCGCGCTCGCGGCCAACCCCGGATGCAGACGCCGGGCGCTGCTCGACGGCGCCGGGGTCGACAAGGCCGTGCTGGCGCAGGCGCTCGGCTCGCCCGCCGCCTTCGGCCAGTCCCAGTTCGCCTTCATGCGGGGCAACGCCTTCGAGGCGAAGGTCAAGGCGGACGGCGGCGCGGAGCTGATGCGCCTGCTGTACGGACGGATGGGCGACCCGGACCGGCCGGAACCGGTGGACGTCCGCACCCCCGACCTCTCGGCGGCAGGACCGGAGGGCCGCGCCGCCCGCACGGCACTGGCGCTGCGCGAGGCGACGGAGTCCGGCGGCTGGACGCTCATGGACCATCCGATGCTCGCCCTGGAGGTCGCCGGATCGCCCGCCTTTCTGGAGCCCGACGCGGTGGTGGTGGCCCCCGACGGCCGCTGGACGGTGGTCGAGATCAAGTCCTTCCCGATGATCGACGCCTCGGCGGACGCGGCGAAGGTGGGGGCGGCGGCGCGCCAGTCCGCGGTGTACGTACTGGCGCTGGAGCGGGTGGCCGCGCGTACAGCGGGAGCGTCGGTCCATGACCGGGTCCTGCTGGTCTGCCCGAAGGACTTCTCCAACCTCCCGACGGCGTCGGTCGTCGACGTACGCAAGCAGCTGTCGGTGACCCGGCGCCAGTTGACCCGGCTGACCCGGATCGAGGACATCGCGGATGCGCTGCCCGAGGGGACGACGTTCGACCCGGAACTGCCGAGGGAGGACCTGACGGCGGCGGTGGCACAGGTCGAGGCGGCGTACGCCCCGGAGTGCCTGGCAGCGTGCGAGCTGGCATTCCACTGCAGGGACCGCTCGCGCGCGGCGGGGGCGGTGGAGGCGCTGGGCAGGAGTGTCCGGGGGGAGCTGGGCGGGCTGCGGACGGTGGACGCGGTGCTGGCCGCTGCGCGGGGCGAGGCGGGCGACCCCGCGGACCCCACGGTGTCCGCCCTGCGCAGGGCGGCGGCGCTGCGGTCGGAGGCGCTCGGTGGTGCCGCATGCTGACCCCGCCCTGGGGGCGCTGCCCCCGGACCCCCGGTCCTCAATCGCCGGACGGGCTTGTTTTTGCCCGGCATCAGCTTTCTTGTGCGCGCGCAAACAAGCCCAGGTGGGCATTTCCAGCCCGTCCGGCGATTGAGGACAAGTGGCCGCAGGCCGCGGAGGAGGCCACGGCGTGTCGCTGATCAGTACGCTCGCCCGGCTGGAAGCCGTCGAGACCGGCCGGGCGCAGCCCAGTGCCACGGTCCGCCACCGGCACCTCTCCGACCACCCCCTCGTCCTCGTCCCCCTCACCACCGCAGGTGAGGCCGGCGCCCCCCTCGGCGCCCTCGTCGGCACGGACCGCGACCACCCCCGCCTGCTCACCGTCACCCAGCCCCGCGACCGGGACCTCCGCTTCGCGTTCCTGGCCCAGCTCGCCGAGTGCGTACTCCCGTACATCGAGACCTACGCCGACACCGTCGAGACCGCCGAGCGCAACGAGCTCGACCCGGAGACCGGCAAAAAGGCCAAGGTCGAGGTCGAACTCTGTGCGGACGCGCCCCAGTTGATCGTCCCCAGCCGGGCCGGCATCGACTTCGTCCGCCTCCTCGGCCGCTCCATGCGCTTCCGCCGCACCGCCGAGGAGGACCCCGAGACCCCGTACCCGGCACCCCCGCGCGTCCCCCTGCTCGGCCGCTGGCTGACGCATTACGGCGAGCGGGCCCGCGTCCCCGGCTCCTCGCTCCTCCTCGCCACCACCGATCTCCTCAACCGCCACTGGGCGACGGGCCAGTCCACCCTCGAGGACCAGCACCTGGGCGCCCTGCTCGCCTGGATCGACCCGCCGGACGGGGAGCGGGGAGCCGGGGCCGCGCTCCGGGCCGAGGTCGACCGCGACCCCAAGGGCCAGCTCAGCTGCCCGCCCGCGGGCCCCGCCACCGACCCCGCCTTCGACAACAAGCTCCTGGCCCCCGCCATCGAGCGCCACGACCGGGCCCGCCAGGCGCTGGCCACCGCCGAGGACGGCCTCGCCGCCGACGCCCACCTCGCCGAACTCGCCGCCGCCGAGCGGCAGATCCGTACCGTCCTCGAAGCCGTGATGCGCCCCACCTGGGACGCCGTCTGGCGCGGCATCGATCAGCTCCGCACCCTCCCCGAGGGCACCCGCGCCATGGACCGCTGGACCCGCGACCGCTGGTCCTTCACCGGCCACCGCGACCGGGTGCGCGCGGGCGAGCCCCCGCAGCCGCGCCGCGACGACGCCGTCACGGCCGCCCGGAAGCTGGCGTCGCGGGAGACCGCGCAGGCCCAGCTCGAAGCGCAGGAGGCCCTCGACGACCCGCTCGTCATGGCGGGCCGCCGCCTCGCGGGCGAGGCCTTCGCGGGCGAGGTCGTCGACGTCACCATGGCCTGGAGCGAGTCCAAGCGCCCCTCGCCCCGCCCCCTGATCGCCTTCCGCACTGATGACGCCCCGCATCTCGCCGAGCGCGCCAAGGTCCACCGCTCCCTCGAAGGCAAGCCGCAGAGCGCCGAGTTCGTACGGTACGAGGACGACGGCACCCTCGTGCTGCGGCTGGTCAACGGCATGGGCCGGTCCAAGGACCCCGCGCCGGGAACGGTCCCCGAGAAGGGCGACCGGATCTGCTGGACGCTCTTCGAGCACTCCTCGCGCGGCGGCCCCGAGCTGCCGGCCCAGGAGGACACCCCGTGGACCCACGGCGGCCCGCCTGGACCGGCCGCCGAGTCCACAGCCGAAGCCCCTGACCCCGTGACCTCGGAGGATGTCCTGTGACCTTCGACCCCGGCGCCGAAGCCGCCCGCGCCACGCAGGCGATCCTCGAATCGACGATGCACTCGTCGGCCCGTGGCGTGGTGGTCGACTCCCCGCCGGGCGCGGGAAAATCCACCCTCGTCGTCCGCGCGGCCCGCGAACTGGCCGCCGCTGGACGCCCGTTGATGGTGATCGCCCAGACGAACGCACAGGTCGACGACCTGGTCCTCCGTCTCGCCGGGAAGGACCCCGACCTCCCCGTGGGCCGGCTCCACAGCAGCGACCCCGACCCGTACGACAAGGCGCTCGACGACCTCCCGAACGTCCGCAAGTCCGCCAAGGCCGGCGAGCTCACCGGCCTGGACATCGTCATCTCCACGGCGGCGAAATGGGCGCACGTCAAGAACGTGGACCCCTGGCAGCACGCGATCGTCGACGAGGCCTACCAGATGCGCTCCGACGCGCTCCTCGCCGTGGCGGGCCTCTTCGAACGGGCGCTGTTCGTGGGCGACCCGGGCCAGCTCGACCCGTTCTCGGTGGTGGGGGCCGAGCAGTGGGCGGGCCTGAGTTACGACCCCTCGGCAAGCGCCGTCTCCACCCTCCTCGCCCACAACCCTGAGCTCCCCCAGCACCGCCTGCCGGTCTCCTGGCGGCTGCCGGCCTCCGCCGCGCCCCTGGTCTCCGGCGCGTTCTACCCGTACACGCCCTTCCGCAGCGGTACGGACCACGGCGACCGGCGCCTGTCCTTCGGCGTCCCTTCCGACGGCACGGCGCCCGACCGGGCACTCGACGAGGCGGCGGAGTCCGGCTGGGCCCTGCTGGAACTCCCGGCCCGCCACACCCCGCGCACCGACCCGGAGGCGGTCAGGGCGGTGGCGCAGACGGTCCGCCGCCTCCTGGACCGCGGCGGCGCGGCGCTCAGCGAGCAGTCCCCCGACCCGGTCCCGCTCACCGCCGACCGGATCGCGGTCGGCACGGCGCACCGCGACCAGGCGGCGGCGGTACGGGCGGCCCTCGCGGAGCTGGGGGTGACGGGCGTCGCGGTGGACACCGCCAACCGGCTCCAGGGCCGTGAGTTCGACGTCACGGTGGTCCTCCATCCGCTGTCGGGGCGGCCCGACGCGACGGCGTTCCACTTGGAGACGGGGCGTCTGTGCGTTCTGGCGTCGCGCCATCGGCACGCGTGCATCGTGGTCTGCCGTGCGGGAGTGGCTGACCTCCTGGACGAGCATCCTTCGACGGAGCCGGTGCATCTGGGCGTGACGCTCAAGTTCCCTGACGGCTGGGAGGCGAATCACGCGGTGCTCGCGCACCTGTCCGAGCACCGGGT
>NZ_JAFLRJ010000263.1 GCF_017315755.1 Streptomyces beijiangensis | reverse complement strand
CTCACCGCCGCCGCAACCTCACCCGAAGTCGCCCCGGACGAACCCCCCGCCACCATGGCCGTCCCGCAGGCCGGGCAGAAGGGGCTGACTCTCCTGCAGCGGGTCGGGGTCGTCGACCCCGCTTCCCTCGACGACTACCGGGCCTACGGGGGGTACACCGCTCTGCGCCACGCCTTCGACCTCGGCCCCACCGGCGTCATCCGCGAGGTGACCGACGCCGGGCTCGTCGGCCGCGGCGGTGCCGCCTTCCCCACCGGCCGCAAGTGGCAGGCCACCGCCTCCCAGCCCGCAGGACCCCACTACGTCGTCTGCAACGCCGACGAGTCCGAGCCCGGCACCTTCAAGGACCGGGTGGTGATGGAGGGGGATCCGTACGCGCTGATCGAATCGATGACCATCGCCGGGTACGCGACCGGGGCGCACCTGGGCTACCTCTACATCCGCGGCGAATACCCGCGCGCCGTAAGGCGGTTGGAGCACGCCATCGCCCAGGCCAGGGCCCGCGGCTTCCTCGGCGAGAACGTACTCGGCCAGGGGTACGCCTTCGACATCGAGATACGGCGCGGGGCCGGCGCGTACATCTGCGGCGAGGAGACTGCCCTCTTCAACTCCATCGAGGGGTATCGCGGCGAGCCCCGCTCCAAGCCGCCGTTCCCCGTCGAGAAGGGCCTCTTCGGCAAGCCGACCGCCGCCAACAACGTCGAGACGCTCGTCAACGTCCTGCCGATCCTCACCCGTGGCGCGGCCGCCTTCCGCGAGGCCGAGACCAAGCTCTTCTGCGTCTCGGGCAATGTGGAACGGCCCGGGATCTACGAGCTCCCCTTCGGGGCCACCCTCGGTGAACTCCTCGGCCTCGCGGGCCGGCCCGAGGACCTGAAGGCGGTCCTTCTCGGCGGCGCGGCGGGCGGTTTCGTACGGCCCGACGAGATGGACATCCCCCTCACCTTCGAGGGCACACGCGCCGCCGGCACCACCCTCGGCTCCGGCGTCGTCCTCGCCTTCGACGGCTCCGTCCCTCTCCCCCGCCTCCTGCTCCGTATCGCGGAGTTCTTCCGCGACGAGTCCTGCGGGCAGTGCGTGCCCTGCCGGGTCGGGACCGTACGGCAGGAGGAGGCGCTGCACCGGATCCTGGACCGTACGGGAGCCGAGGCCGCCACCGACATCGCCCTGCTGCGCGAGGTCGGGCAGGCCATGAAGGACGCCTCGATCTGCGGTCTCGGCCAGACCGCGTGGAACGCCGTCGAGTCCGCCATCGACCGACTGGGAGCGTACAAGTGACCGTCACACCCCTCGGAATCCCGCGCCGGCTCATCGAGTTCACCCTCGACGGCCAGGAGACCCGCGTCCCCGAAGGCTCCACGATCCTGGAGGCCTGCCGGGGGGCCGGGAAGGACATCCCGACGCTCTGCGAGGGCGACACCCTCACCCCCAAGAACGCCTGCCGGGTCTGTGTCGTCGAGGTCGAGGGCGCGCGTGTTCTCGCCCCCGCCTGCTCGCGCCGTGCGGAGGAGGGCATGGAGGTACGTACCGACACCGAGCGCGCCCGGCACAGCCGGAAGATCGTGCTCGAACTCCTCGCCTCGTCCACCGACCTCTCGACCACGCCCCGCGCCGCGGAGTGGCTCAAGGAGTACGAGGCGAAGCCGGACCGGTTCGGGGCGGACGCGGCCCGTCTCAACGAAGAGCCGAAGATCGACAACGATCTCTACGTCCGCGACTACGACAAGTGCATCCAGTGCTACAAGTGTGTGGACGCCTGCGGCGAGCAGTGGCAGAACACCTTCGCGATCTCGGTCGCGGGCCGCGGCTTCGACGCCCGTATCTCCACCGAGCACGACGGCCCGCTCACCGATTCCGCCTGTGTGTACTGCGGGAACTGCATCGAGGTCTGCCCGACCGGGGCGCTCAGCTTCAAGTCGGAGTTCGACATGCGCGAGGCGGGCACCTGGAAGGAGGAGGAACAGACGGAGACCACCACCGTCTGCGCCTACTGCGGGGTGGGCTGCAATCTCACCCTGCACGTCCAGGAGAATGAGATCGTCAAGGTCACCTCGCCGCACGACAACCCGGTGACCCACGGCAACCTCTGCATCAAGGGCCGTTTCGGCTACCAGCACGTACAGAATCGAGACTGATCTCCATGGGACGGGTCACCGAGCGCCGCCGCGTCATCCGCATCCGGGACGGAGCGATCACCACGCGCCCCGACACCCTCGTCGCCGAGGAGCCCCTGGAGATCCGTCTCAACGGCAAACCCCTCGCCATCACGATGCGCACCCCGGGCGACGACTTCGCCCTGGCCGCGGGCTTCCTGGTGAGCGAGGGGGTGCTCGGCGCGGCCTCCGAACTGCAGTCGATCGTGTACTGCGCGGGGGCCACCGCCGACGGCTCGAACACGTACAACGTGGTGGATGTGAGGCTCACGCCCGGCACCCCGGTCCCCGACATCACCCTGGAACGCAACGTCTACACCTCGTCCTCCTGCGGCCTCTGCGGCAAGGCGAGCCTGGACGCGGTCCGCACCACCGCCCGCTACCCGATCGACGACACTCCCCCGGTCCGCGTCGAGCCCGCACTGCTCGCCGCACTCCCCGACCGGCTGCGCGCCGCGCAACGCGTCTTCGACAGGACCGGGGGTCTGCACGCGGCGGCGCTCTTCTCGCCGGAGGGCGAGCTCCTGGACATACGGGAGGACGTGGGCCGGCACAACGCGGTCGACAAGCTGGTGGGGCGTGCTCTCCAGAACGACAGCCTGCCGCTCTCCCAGTGCATCCTGCTGGTCTCCGGGCGGGCCTCGTTCGAGCTCGCGCAGAAGGCGGTCATGGCCGGGATCCCGGTCCTGGCGGCCGTCTCGGCGCCCTCGTCGCTGGCCGTGGACCTGGCCGCCGAGACCGGGCTCACGCTGGTCGGTTTTCTGCGCGGTCCCAATATGAACGTGTACGCGGGCGACGAGCGCATCGCCTTGCGCACAGGGGTCTGAGCGCCCCGCGGCACGGGTCGGTGGCCGAGCCGGCGGGGAGCGCCCCCTGCGCCGGCCGGCTCCGGGCCCGAATCCGGGCCCGAATCCGAGCCCGTTAGAGTGAACGTGGGCCGTGACTGGCGCTGAGGTGGAGTACCACCGGGGAGCGAGCCCGGCGGCCGTGTGCCGCCTTCTGCCGCGCGCCTGGGCGATTCACCACGATCCCCAGGAGCCTCGTATGTCCCAGACCCGGTCCACCGCCCGCCTCATGGACGGCACCGCACTCGCCCGCACGACCGTCGCGGAAGCCGCCGCCTCCGCGGCCGAGATCAAGCGCCGCACCGGTGTGACCCCGTGTCTGGCCACCGTCCTGGTCGGTGAGGACCCGGCCTCGGTGACGTACGTGAAGATGAAGCAGAACCGGTGCGCGAAGGCCGGGATCGAGTCGCGGCACGTCACCCTCCCCGCCTCCGTGTCGACGGCGGAACTGGTCGCCGCCGTCACCGCGCTGTCGGACGACCCGGCCGTGCACGGCATCCTGCTCCAGCACCCGGTCGGCCCGCACATCGACGAGCGCGCCGCCTTCGAGGCGATCTCTCCGGCCAAGGACGTCGACGGGGTGACCATGCACTCCTTCGCCGCGATGGGCTTCGGCGAGCCCGGTTTCGTGTCCTGCACGCCCGGCGGGATCATGCGGCTGCTCGACGCGTACGACGTGGAGCTCAGCGGGAAGCACGCCGTCGTCGTGGGCCGCAGCGCCATCCTGGGCAAGCCCGCCGGGATGCTGCTGCTCGCGCGGAACGCGACGGTGACCTACTGCCACTCGCGGACCGTCGACCTGGCCGCCCATGTCCGGCAGGCCGATGTGCTGGTCGCGGCCGTGGGCAAACCGGAGTTCATCTACGGCGCCGACATCAAGCCCGGCGCCGTAGTCATCGACGCGGGCTACAACGCGGGCAATGTCGGGGACGTCGACTTCGAGAGCGCCGCGGAGCGGGCGAGCCTGATCACGCCCGTGCCCGGTGGCGTGGGTCCCATGACGATCGCCGTGCTGCTCGCGCAGACGGTCGGGGCGGCCGCACGTCAGCTGGGCCTCGACGGGGTGTGACGGCGGCGGCGAGGGTTCCTGCGGTCGCGGCGGGGCCTTAGAGTCCCGCGTATGGGACTCGCAGATATATCTGCCGCGTGGTGCGACGCGCACGCTTTCCGGCGCCTTCTCGTACCGGCGCACGCGCGCCGCACCACGGCGGTACGGTCAGAGGCGTGACGCACCAGCCGTCCGTTGCCCAGCGCCGGGTTCTGCGCACCGCCGACCCGGAGTCCGGCCTGCTGCACGGCCCGGCCGCGGCGCTGGCCGCGCTCGTCGCCCAGGGCCTGGCCATGCGGCACCCGCGCCCCCCGCACCGGCACTTCCTCACGCCCGCCGGACAGCGGATGCGGGAGGAACTGGCGGACGAGGCGGTCCCGTTGATGTCGGCCGACACCTCGGGCGTCTTCGCCGCCAGGACCGGGGGCGAGAGTGCGCAGCCCGACGATCCGGCGCGGCTGCGGGAGGTGCGCAGCGCCTGGGCGGGTCTCCTGGAGATGCGACGGGTCACCAACGCGGACCGGTCGGCGGACCGGCCGTGCGCCTGGGAGCGTTCGCATCTGACGCAGTCGGCCGCGCTCGCCCTGGAGGCGGCGGGCTGCCGCGGCTATCTGGTGGCCGAGACGGCTCAGCCCGAGGCGGTACGGGTGGCGGGTCCCGACGCGCCGGATTACGCGGAGGCCCTGGAGCGGGCCGGCTGGCAGACCTCCGCCCATCTCGACCGCCGGGCAGGCGCAACGTATCTGCTGGCCTCACCGCGGCGCAGCTGACCCCGCCGCCGGTCACCGGTCACCGGTCACCTCAGGGCAGGGATCCGGGAAATCGCGTCCTCGGCCTCCGGCTCCGTCCCGGGGAGCGGGTCGCGCGAGCGGCGCTTGGCGATCACCGCGCAGACCATCAGCTGCATCTGGTGGAAGAGCATCAGCGGCAGGACGGCGAGCGAGGCCTGCGCTCCGAACAGCACGCTCGCCATGGGCAGACCGGCCGCCAGGCTCTTCTTGGAGCCGGCGAACTGGATCGCGATCCGGTCCCCCCGGTCGAAGCCGAGCCGCTTGGCCCCGTACCAGCTCAGGGCGAGCATCGCGGCGAGCAGTACGGCCTCCACGCCCAGCAGTCCGAGCAGCCTGACGAAGCTGACCTGGCCCCAGATGCCCTGCACCATGCCCTCGCTGAAGGCGGTGTAGACGACGAGCAGGATCGAGCCGCGGTCCACGTACCCGAGCACCTTCTTGTGCTTGACGAGGAAGCCGCCGACCCAGCGGCGCAGCAACTGCCCGGCCACGAAAGGCAGCAGCAGCTGCGCCACGATCTTCACCAGCGAGTCGGCGGAGAATCCGCCCCCGCCGCTGCCGAGCACCAGCGCGGCCAGCACCGGTGTGACGACGATCCCGGCGAGCGAGGAGAAGGAACCCGCGCAGATCGCGGCGGGGACGTTGCCGCGCGCGATCGAGGTGAAGGCGATCGACGACTGGATGGTGGAGGGCACCAGGCACAGGAACAGCAGCCCGTTGTAGAGCTGGGGCGTCAGTACGAAGGGGACGAACACCTTGGCCGCCAGGCCGAGCAGCGGAAAGGCCACGAACGTGCAGATGAGCACGGTCAGATGGAGTCGCCAGTGCCGCAGCCCGTCCATCGCCTCACGGGTGGAGAGCCGTGCCCCGTAGAGGAAGAAGAGCAGCGCCACCGCCGCTGTCGATGCCCCGCCCGCTACGTCGGCGGCCCCGCCCCGGGCAGGCAGCAGGGCTGCCAGTGCCACGGTGGAGATCAGTGCGAGGATGTACGGATCGATCGGCAGCCAGGACGGAAGCTGCGGCGTGCGGCGACTCATGAGCTCCACTTGCTCTCGTACGGACCCTCGGACAGGTGCGTGCCCTCTCCATCCTCCTCTTCCGCCTCATGATCGGGAATCCTGCATACCACTCTGACTGTCATCACGATCAGCGATAACATCGCCCCATGTACGACCCCGCGCAGCTCCGCACCTTCCTGACCGTCGCCCAGACCCTCAGCTTCACCCAGGCCGCCCACCGTCTGGGCCTTCGCCAGTCCACGGTCAGCCAGCATGTGCGCCGTCTGGAGGAGGCGGCGGGACGCACGCTCTTCACCCGTGACACCCACAGCGTCGAACTGACCGAGGACGGCGAGGCGATGCTCGGCTTCGCCCGCACGATCCTGCAGGCCAATGAGCGCGCGGCGGCGTTCTTCAGAGGGTCGAGGCCACGCGGCCGGCTGCGTTTCGGGGCCTCCGAGGACTTCGTCCTCACGCGCCTGCCGGAGATCCTGGAGTCGTTCCGCAGGGACCACCCGGAGGTGGATCTCGAACTGACCGTCGAGCTCTCCGGCACGCTGCACAAGGAACTGGAGGCGGGCCGCCTCGATCTGGTCCTCGCCAAGCGCCGTACCGGCGACACCCACGGCGAATTGGTCTGGCGCTCCCCCCTCACCTGGATCGGCGCCCCCCGGCTGCGCATCGACCCCGACCGCCCGCTCCCGCTGATCCTCTTCCCGCCGCCCGGCATCACGCGCGCCCGCGCCCTGGAGGTCCTGGAACAGCACGGCCTGCCCTGGCGCATCTCCTGTACGAGCACCAGCCTGAGCGGGCTGATCGCCGCGGCCCGCGCGGGCCTGGGCATCATGGCGCACACCCGCGGGCTCATCCCGCCGGGGCTGACCCAGATCCCGGCGCGGGCCGGGCTGCCCGATCTGGGCGATGTGGACTTCGTACTGCTGCAGGGGCGGGAGGACGGCCGGGCGCGGGAGGCCGCGAGCGCGCTGTCCTCGGCGATCCTGGCGGGCGCGGACCGGCTGCACCGGCAGGTCTAGGAAGTGCCCCTGCCCGTGCGGCCTTCCTCGTAACTCAGCTGCTTGACCCGGCGCAGGATCGGGGAGGTCTCGATGTGCTGGACGCCTTCCAGCTTCCCGAGCCTCTCGCTCAGGTACGTGTACAGGGCGGTCGAGTCGCGGCAGACGATCGTCGCCACGATGTTGTACGGGCCGGCCGCAGCGGCGGCGAACGCCACTTCGGGATGGGTGGCCAGCGCACGGCCCACCGTGTCGAACGATGCGGGGGCCGCAGTGATCCAGAGCAGGGCGAACATGCCGTAGCCGAGGTGCTCGGCGTCGAACTGCACGTCCACGAAGAGGGCGCCGGAGGCGAGCAGTTGGTCCAGGCGGCGGCGCACGGCCGATTCGGAGCGGCCCGTCGCCTTCTGCAGTTCCGCGAAGGTTGCCCGGCCGTCGCTCTTGAGGGCGGCCACCAGGGGATCGTCCTCGGGAGCGATGGCGGTGGGTGCCGGCCCTTCGGCGTAATCAGGCGTCAGCGCCGCCACCTGCTCGACGCTCAGCGCGCCGCTCTTGCCGAGCCAGCCTTCCGGGCCGCCGTAGAACCGGTGGAGGAGCTGGTGGGCCCGGATGTCGGTGATGCGCGGGGTGCGCGGAAGCTTGCCGAAGATCAGCTCGTGGTCCTCGTCGCGGGTACGGGCGAGCGTCATGCAGACGACTTCGGTACCGCCGGAGCAGAGCACGATCCAGGTGGTGTCGGGGCGTCGGGCC
This sequence comes from Streptomyces beijiangensis, assembly GCF_017315755.1. Classification (GTDB taxonomy): domain Bacteria; phylum Actinomycetota; class Actinomycetes; order Streptomycetales; family Streptomycetaceae; genus Streptomyces; species Streptomyces beijiangensis. The sequence continues at coordinate 6,299 of NZ_JAFLRJ010000263.1, read as the reverse complement.
AGGGCGCGGGCGATCGACTCCGAGGCGTCGGGGGTGCAGCGCAGACGCAGCATCCGCCAGTTGTCCTGGTCGCGTACGGAGATCTCGCGGACTCCGATCACCCGGAGTCCGCCTTCCGTCCGCAGCCGTCGGTAGCGGCGGGCGATGGTCTGGTCCGAGACGCCCAGGACGGAAGCGATTCGGCTGAAGGGGGCCCGGCCGTCGGTTTCCAGGGCCTGCAGCAACTGCAGGTCCAGGTCGTCGAAGACGGTGACGGACGTGCTGGATTCCACTGCCACCCCCCTGCTTCATGTCGGATTCCGGCGTTCTACCGCCGGTGCCTGGTGATTGTCGGCCGGCTGGACCGATCGTACGGAGGCCGGTTCGAATCCGTAAAGGGAGAACATCATGCGTAAGTGGGGGCCGCTCGTAGCGGTCTGTCTCGGGACTTTCATGCTGCTGCTCGACGTGTCAATCGTGATCGTGGCGCTGCCCGACATGGCGGGGTCGCTGGGCGCCTCGCTCTCCGACCTCCAGTGGGTCATCGACATCTACGCGCTGGCACTCGCCGCGCTGCTGCTCGGCGCGGGCGCCGCGGCGGATGTGACCGGGCGGCGGCGGATGTATGTGGCGGGGACCGGGTTCTTCGCGCTGGCCTCGCTGGCCTGCGGCCTTGCCTCCGGTCCGGGGATGCTGATCGCGATGCGCACCCTGCAGGGGGTGGGCGCGGCGGGGATGCTCGCGACCACGCTGTCGCTGCTCGGCGCCGCGTACCAGGGCCGGGACCGGTCGTTCGCGCTGGGGATCTGGGGTGCGGTGAGCGGTGGCGCCGCAGCGATGGGGCCGATCCTGGGCGGGGCGCTGACGCAGGCCCTCGACTGGCGGTGGATCTTCTTCGTCAATCTGCCGGTGAGCGTGGCGGCGATCTGGCTGACGCTGCGGACGGTGAGCGAGTCGCGCAGTCCCGCCGGCCGGAGGGTCGACTGGGCGGGCACGGCGGCCTTCGCGGTGTTCGCCGGTGCGCTGACGTTCGCCGCGGTGCGGGCCGGGGAGGACGGCTGGGGATCGGTCCGTACGGTCGCCACCCTTGCCGTCGCCGCCCTCGCACTGGCCGCCTTCACCGTCGTCGAGCGCAGGGCCGCGTATCCGCTGCTCGATCTCTCGCTGCTGCGCCGGCCGTCGTTCGTGGTGATCATGGTGAGCGCGATGGCCTTCAACGGTGCGGCTTTCGGCGTCTTCCCGTATCTCTCCATCTGGCTGCAGACGCTGATCGGGATGAGCCCTGTGAAGGCCGGTCTGGCCCTCGCGCCCCTCGCCGCGTCGGCCTTCGTGGTGGCCGCCGTCGGTGGGCGGCTGCTCCACGGGGTGCCGCGCCGGTACCTCATCGGGGGCGGGCTGCTGCTGATCGGCGGAGGCACGCTGGGGCAGGTGGTGCTCGGGGCCGGGTCGGGCTGGACTGCTCTTGTGGTCGGGCTGACGGTGGCCGGGTGCGGGGTCGGGCTCGTCTCGCCCGCGCTCGGGGGCGCCGCGCTGGCGTCCGTACCGGCACACAGTGCGGGGATGGCGGGCGGGGCGGTCAACACCGCCAGGCAGCTCGGGTACGCACTGGGGGTCGCCGTGTTCGGGACCGTGCTCACCTCACGGATGACGGACTCGCTGGACGGCTCCGCAGGCGCGGCGCACGCGCTGGCCGGGGGCGGGGCTACGGCACTGCGGCCCGGGATCCCGGACCGCGCGCTGCACACGGCCTTCGCATCCGGGCTGGACTCCACGCTGCTGGTCGCGGGGACGATCGCGGTCCTCGCCGGGCTCGCCGTCTTCCTCTTCCTCCGGGCACCCACGGCGGACGCCGTGCCCGCATCCGTACGGCAGCCGGCCTCGCCGGTAGCGCGGCCGTGATGCGGGCGTACAGATTCGGTGGAGATTCCGGACCTGGGAACTTACCGTTCGGTCAGGAACGCGCCCGACGCTTCCCCATGTGGGCAGTTTTCCACCGCTGACCTGTGCTGATCACGTACCGCCATGCACAATGACCCCTCACCCACCGGACCGCGGGGTGAGGTAGCGTCACGGCGCTGTGCGGAGCGTCACATAGGAGCAGGTCATCTTGCGCGAGTTCACTGTCCCACCCATGGCGACGGCGCCTCAGGCAGGCGGACTGGCGGACGTCGTGTTCGACCATGCCGAGGAGGACCCCCATCGGGTCGCTCTCGGCAGGAAGGCCGACGGCCGCTGGACCGACGTGTCCGCGGCCCAGTTCCGCGACGAGGTGCTCGCCCTCGCCAAGGGGCTGCTCGCCGAGGGTGTCCGGTTCGGCGACCGCGTCGCGATCATGTCCCGTACGCGCTACGAGTGGACCCTCTTCGACTTCGCGCTCTGGTCGATCGGCGCCCAGCCGGTGCCGGTCTACGCGACGTCCTCGGCCGAGCAGGTCTTCTGGATGCTGTACGACTCCGAGGTGACCGCCTGCGTCGTCGAGCACGAGGACCATGCGATGACCATCGGCTCGGTGATCGACCGGCTTCCGCACCTCAAGCGGCTCTGGCAGCTGGACGACAACGCGGTCGGCGAGCTCGTCGCGGCGGGCGCGCATGTCGACGACGAGGTGGTGGAGCGGCACCGGCGCGCCGTCACCCCCGACTCGGTCGCCACGATCATCTATACCTCGGGGACGACGGGCCGCCCCAAGGGGTGTGTGATCACCCATGCGAATCTGATGTTCGAGGCCGACACCATGGTCACGCGGTGGGAGCCGGTGTTCCACTCCAAGCGGGGGGACGAGGCGTCCACGCTGCTGTTCCTGCCGCTGGCGCACGTCTTCGGGCGGATGGTGGAGGTGGCGACGATCCGCGGGCGGGTCAAGCTCGGCCACCAGCCGGAGATGGCGGCGCGGGCGCTGCTGCCCGACCTGGTCGTGTTCCGGCCCACCTTCATCCTGGCGGTGCCGTACGTCTTCGAGAAGGTCTTCAACGCGGCGCGCAGAAGGGCCGAGGGCGACGGCAAGGCGGGCCCCTTCGACAAGGCCGTCGAGATCGCGGTGCGGTACGCCGAGGCCATGGAGCACAAGGCTTTCGGGATCGGTCCCGGCCCTTCGGCGACACTTCGGATGCAGCACCAGTTCTTCGAGAAGGTCGTGTACGCGAAGGTCCGCGACGCGATGGGCGGCAGGGTGCGCCACGCGATGTCGGGCGGCTCGGGCATGGCACGCAGGCTCGGACTGTTCTTCGCGGGTGCGGGCGTCACGATCTACGAGGGGTACGGGCTGACCGAGACGACGGCGGCCTCGACCGCCAACCCTCCCGAGCAGACCCGTTACGGCACGGTGGGCCAGCCGATCCCTGGCTGCACGGTGCACATCGCGGACGATGGCGAGGTGTGGGTGCACGGGGCCAATGTCTTCTCCGGGTATCTCAACTCCCCCAAGGAGACCGACGCCGTACTGAACGAAGGCTGGCTCTCCACCGGAGACCTGGGTGCGCTCGACGAGGACGGCTATCTGACGATCACCGGGCGGAAGAAGGAGATCATCGTGACCTCCGGCGGCAAGAGCGTGTCGCCCGGCGTGCTGGAGGAGCGGGTGCGGGCGCATCCGCTGGTCGCCCAGTGCCTGGTCGTGGGCAACGACCGCCCGTACATCGCCGCCCTGGTCACGCTCGACCAGGAGGCCGTCGACCACTGGCTGTCGATGCACGGCAAGCCGCCCCTGTCGGCGGCCGCACTGGTCCGTGATCCCGATCTGGAGACCGAGGTGCGCAGAGCGGTGGTGGCGGCCAACACCCTGGTCTCACAGGCCGAGTCGATCCGTACCTTCCGGATACTGGCCCACCAGTTCTCCGAGGAGCACGGGCTGCTCACACCCTCGCTGAAGCTGAAGCGGCGGGCCATCGAGACGGCGTACAGCGAAGAGGTCGACGCGCTGTACCGATGATGCCGTAGCGGCGGCAGCGTTTCTGACGGGTCATCAATTGGCGATGCGTCAGTTATTGACGGTCCATCAGGTCCCACGCAGAATGCGGGTCACCCCAGAGGGAGGGACCCCACTGTGTTGCGTTCCGTCCGCACCGCCGCCACGGCCGCTGCCGTGCTGCTGCTCGCCACTGCCTGCAACTCCGCTTCGACGAACGGCACTTCCGGCGCCTCCGACAACAAGGGGAGCGCCGTACGCGGTGTGACCGCGGACTCGATCAAGGTCGGCGGGATCGTCTCGATGACGACCGCGAGCGGCTACAGCAAGAAGGACACCGACCTTGGGGCCAGGGCGCGCTATCTGCGCGCCAACGCCGAGGGCGGGATCAACGGCCGGAAGATCGACTATCTGGGCGCGGAGGACGACGGCCAGGACCCGTCGAAGAACCTGGCCGCGGCACGGAAACTGGTGCAGCAGGACAAGGTGTTCGCCGTCGCCCCGATGAGCTCGATCACCTTCTCGGGTTCCGACTTCCTGGACCAGCAGAAGGTGCCGACCTTCGGATGGGGCACGCTGCCCTCCTTCTGCGGCCCCAAGCACATCTACGGCTTCAACGGCTGCCTGGTGCCGATGCCCGGCGGGACGCTCAACCAGACCTGGCCTGAGGGCCTTTCGAAGGTCCTCGGCGGCGCGAAGGGCAAGAGTGTCGCGCTGATCGCCAACGACAGCGACGCGGGCAAGTTCGGGATCCGCACCTTTGTACAGGGCTTCACGGCGGCCGGGTTCAAGGTGAGTTACGCGAAGCCCTCGGTGCCCGCGACGGCGCTGCCGAGCGACTGGTCGGCGTACACCAAGGAGATCCTGCGGAGCGGGGCGGGCGGGAAGGCACCCGACGCGGTGGTCTCCGTGATGCAGACCCCGTACAACATCGGTCTCTTCACGGCGCTCAAGCGGTCCGGCTACAAGGGCGTGATCTCCGACCCGACGGACTACGACCCGGGACTGCTGGCGAAGGCCGCGACCAGGCAGGCGCTGGACGGGGTACAGGTGCTGCTGCAGTTCGAGCCCTTCGAGTCGGGCGCGCCGGCGATGCAGCAGTTCAAGGAGGACATCAAGAAGGCCGCCGGCGGCAAGGATGTGCCCCTGAACATGCACATGATGACGGGCTATATGTCCGCCGACCTCTTCCTGTCGATCGCCGCGAAGGCGGGGAAGGACCTGACCGTCGACTCCTTCCAGAAGGCGGCCGCCGCGTTCTCCGACAAGGGGACGCTGGTGGGCGACCGGAGCGAGCCCAAGGGGCAGAAGGAGAGCTTCGGGTGCGGGGCGCTGGTGCAGCTCAAGGACGGGGCGTACCAGGTGTCGTCGCCCTTCAAGTGCTATCCCGCCATTCCCTTCAAGTAGTGGGGCCGGTCCGCTGCCATGGGTGATCTGCTGGGCTTCGTCCTGAGCGGGCTGGTGTCGGGGGCGCTCTACGCGCTCCTGGCGACCGGGCTCGTGCTGTCGTACTCCGCGTCCGGGCTCTTCAACTTCGCGCACGGCGCCACGGCGTATCTCTGTGCTCTCGGTTTCTACGAGCTGCACTCGGGGCTCGGGTGGCCCGCCGTCCCGACTGCCGTGCTGATGGTGGTCGTCGTCGCACCCGGGATCGGGTGGGGGCTCGACCGGCTGATGTTCCGGAAGCTGGCGCGGGTGGGCGAGACCGCGCAGATCGTGGCGACGATCGGACTGCTCGTCGCGCTGCCGGCGGCCGGGCTCTGGGCCGTCGAGCTGCTCGACGACGCGGGGGCGCCGGTACTGCCCGCGGAGAACCAGTTCGGGCTGCCGGGGGTCGGGCCGAGCCCGGCGAAGGCCTGGCAGCTGATGGACGGTGTCGGGATCGACTCCGACCAGCTCATCACCTGGATCGCCACGGCCGTGGTGGCCGTGGGGCTCTGGGTCCTGATGCGCCACACCCGGCTGGGACTGCGGCTGCGGGCCTCGGTCGACGACCGGTCTCTGGTGGAGCTGCGCGGGATCAGCGCGGACCGGCTCTCTTCGGTGGCGTGGATGCTGTCGTCGGGTCTCGCCGGTCTTGCCGGGGTGCTCGCCACGCCTCTGCTCGGGCTTTCGGCGCAGGACTTCACGCTGTTCCTGTTCGTGTCGGCGACGGCTGCGGTCCTTGGCCGGTTCCTCTCCGTTCCGCTCGCCTTCGCGGGAGGTCTCGGGCTCGGCGTACTGCAGAACCTGACGGCCGGGTACGCGTCCTTCGCCGACGGCATCACCGGCTTCCGTACGGCGGTGCCGTTCCTGATCCTGTTCGCCGGACTGCTGATCATGACCCGGCGGCAGCGGGCCGCGGGGACGGCAGCGGTGGACGCACCACCGGTCGACTATCTGGCCGGGCGCTCGTGGGGGCGCCGTTGGGGTGTGT
>NZ_JAFLRJ010000262.1 GCF_017315755.1 Streptomyces beijiangensis | reverse complement strand
GGAGAGGAGGGGGCAGGCTCTGGGCACGACCGGCCGGGCACAGGCGAGCTGCGCATGGGGGGCGGGCCGCTGCGCTGCTGGGTGGTGACCGGTACGCCGGCGAGGGTGCTGCAGGGGTGGACGGCGCTCACGGGTGCGCCCGCGCTCCCGCCGTCCTGGGCGCTCGGGCCGCAGCACGCGCGGTGGGGATTCGGCAGCGAGCACGAGGTGCGGCGGATCGTCGCGGGCTACCGGGAGCGGGATCTGCCGCTGTCCGCGCTCCATCTGGACATCGACCACTACGAACGCCATCAGGTCTTCACCGTGGACCGCGAGCGCTTTCCCGATCTGCCGGGGCTCGCCAAGGATCTGCGTACGGACGGCGTGCGGCTCGTCTCGATCGTCGATCCGGCGGTGCGGGCCGATCCGGGGAACGCGGTGTACGCGAGTGGGGCGGCAGCCGACGCGTTCGTACGCGATGCGCGGGGGCGGCCGGTGCGCGGGGTCGTCTGGCCGGGCGAGTGCGTCTTCCCGGACTTCACGGCTCCTCGCGTACGGGAGTGGTGGGGCGCGCTGTACGAGGAGCGGCTTGCGCAGGGCTTCTCGGGGGTGTGGCACGACATGAACGAGCCCGCCTCCTTCGCGCCCTTCGGGGACCCGACGCTGCCCCGGTCCTCTCGGCACGATCTGGAGGGGCGGGGCGGAGACCACCGCGAGGCCCACAATGTGTACGCGCTGGCGATGGCCAGGGCCGGTTACGAGGGGCTGCGGAAGCTGCGTCCCGACGAGCGGCCCTTCCTTTTCTCCCGGTCCGGGTGGGCGGGGATGCAGAGGTACGGAGGGACCTGGTCGGGGGACGTCACCACGGGCTGGCCGGGGCTGCGTGCCTCGCTGTCGCTGGTGCTGGGTCTCGGTCTGTGCGGGGTGCCGTACTCGGGTCCCGATGTGGGCGGGTTCAACGGGCGGCCCTCACCTGAGCTGTATCTGCGCTGGTTCCAGCTGGGTGCGTATCTCCCTCTGTTCCGTACGCATTCGGCGATCTGGGCGGGGCGGCGGGAGCCCTGGGAGTTCGGGCCGCGGGTACTGGAGCATGCGCGCGCCGCGCTGGTGGAGAGGGAGCGGCTGCGGCCCTACTTCATGACGCTGGCGCAGCTGGCCCGGCTCACCGGGGCTCCCTATGTGCGGCCGCTGTGGTGGGGCTCGTCGGCGGACCGGGCACTGCGCGACTGCGAGGACGCCTTCCTGCTGGGGGACGCGCTGCTGGTGGCGCCGGTGTTCGAGCGCGGGGGCGACCGGCGGGCGGTGCGGCTGCCGCGCGGACGGTGGTACGACACGGCGACCGGGCAGACGCACGAGGGGCCCGGGCAGGTGCTGCTGGATGCGCCTCTCTCCCGTATCCCCGTACTGGCGAGGGCCGGTTCGGTGATACCGGTGCGGGGCGCGGACGGCGGGCTCGAACTGGAGGTGTGGGCTCCGGCGGCGGGACGCACCGGCGGTGGGGTGGTCGTGCGGGACGCGGGCGACGGGTGGGAGAAGGCGGAGGTCGAGCGGTTCACCACCAAGCTGGTGAAGGGACGGGTGGTGGTGGAGCAGGTAGTCGACGGGGACGCGGGACCGCCGCGGTATCCGGTACGGGTGCGGGGCATCGAGGGGGGCCGGCAGAGCTAGCCGTACGCGCCCGAGAACCAGGCCCGCAGCGCCGCCGCGTGGAGAGGGAAGGCAAGGTCCTGCGGGGTGTAGAGGACATGCCAGCCCGAGGTCTCGTCCGTGGGGACGGAGGCCGGCAGGTCCTGCAGCGGACGCTCGGGGAGCAGCCCGAAGACCAGCAGGAAGCCGTCCGGGGCGCTCATCACGTCGGCCAGGCGGACGTCCTCCTGGGCGGCCTCGATGCCGGTCTCCTCGCGCAGTTCCCGTACGACCGCATGGCGCCAGTCCTCCAGGTGGTCGATGTAGCCGCCGGGGAGCGCGACCGAGCCGATCCGGGGTTCGATGGTGCGCGTGATGACGGCGAGCCCCCTTCTGTCGTTGTCCCTGACGGGCTGGAGGGCGACGGCGACAGGCAGCGGATTGCGGTAGTTCATGGGCGCGGACTGTATCCGATCACCCTTTCCCCGAAGGCCGTTGACCTGATAGATGGAGTGCCCATGACACGAATCACCTTCACCGTACGCACCCTGGTGACCGCCGCGGCGACACTGCTGGCCGTCACCGCCCTCTCCCCCACCGCCCGGGCGGTGCCCGAGCCCAAGGCCCCGAAGGAGTTCGTCGCGCTGAGCACTGTGGACCCGACGATCATCCAGGAGATGCGTTACCCGTACGAGCACAACTTCGTGGCCGCGCCGGTGGACGGCTACCGGCAGCCGCTCTGCATCCTCACCAAGCCCGCGGCGCAGGCCCTGCACCGTGCGCAGACCAAGCTGCTGCGCACGGGCTACTCGCTGAAGGTGTACGACTGCTACCGGCCGCAGCGGGCCGTCGATCACTTCGTGCGGTGGGCCAAGGACCTGGCCGACGAGAAGACGAAGGCGGAATTTTATCCGCAGGTCGACAAGACCCGTCTGTTCGCGGACGGTTACATCGCTGAGAAGTCCGGGCACAGCCGCGGCTCCACCATGGACCTGACGCTGGTGAAGCTGCCGGCGCTGCCGACCCGCCCGTACCGGCCGGGGCAGAAGCTGGTGCCGTGCTACGCACCGAAGGCGCAGCGCTTCCCCGACAACTCGGTCGACATGGGTACCGGCTTTGACTGCTTCGACACCCTCGCGCACACGGACGATCCCCGGATCACGGGCATTCAGCGGACCAACCGGGACCTGTTGCGCAGTGCGCTCGGCGCCGAGGGCTTCGTGAACCTGCCGGAAGAGTGGTGGCACTTCACTTATTTTCCTTACCAGCCTGACCACTACTACAACTTCCCGGTCACCTGGCGATCGCTGGTCCACAACCAGTGAGCCCGGCCTGCAACAACGCACCGCGCACACGCCCGCCCCGGACGGAAGCCTGTTCACGTACGACAGTTGCGCATCGGGCGACGTGCTTGGCTACGCGCAGGGCGGCGGGCACGATACTGCCCTGATATCTTCCCATCGGGTGGGCAAACAGGGGAGCCAACGAGCGTGGACGCGTATGTGAATCCATATCGGGAGTTCATCGATGTGCTCGCTCATCGCCATGCTGGCGAACATCGCAAAGCGCTGACCGGAGAGTTGATCGCCGCCTATGCGGAAATGAACAACCTCCTGGCCTCCACCAAAGGGAAACTGACGGCCCCCGTGTGGTACGACTGCGCCGACGAACTTGAACGGTGCACGAGCATCTACACGACAGCGTGGCGGCGGTTCGCCTCGGAGATCAGCCAATTCCTTCTGGATGCCGATCTCGATGTCTCGCCGTCACTAGGGCCGGAGACGACACAGGCGTTTCAAGCATCTGTGGACGGGCTCCGGGCAGCGCTCGACGTCATGAGGAGAGCCTCTCGCCAAGTCGGGTGCGAGAGCTGGATTGCTTAACCTCGCCGTTCCCGCTGCTCGAGGCCACGGAACGGCGCCAGAGATCAGCTCAGGCCGCCAAAGTAGGTGGTGGCACTTCACCTTCAAGCCCGAGCTCTTCCCCGACACCTACTTCGACTTCCCCGTCGCACGGCGGTCGGTGGCCGGACACCACTGATCCGCACGCACCGAAGGAGCGGCCGAGACCACCCCCGTGGGTTCCGGCCACTCCTCCACTTCCTTTCGGACGCGGGTCGGGCACTTCCGGTTCTCCGCCGTGGCATGGCAGACTTCTGACGATCCGTCAGATTGCTGATGCCGGGAGGAATTTTGACGCGCACGCGCACACCCGTAGTGGCCGGATGGTTCACCGCCGACGAGGAGGGGACCGGCTTCCGTCTCCTCGGTACCCGCTGCTCGGCCTGCTCGGCGGTCTTCTTCCCGCGTGAGGACTCCTTCTGCCGCAACCCGGCCTGCACGGGCGGAGAGCTGGCCCCGGTGCCGCTCTCGCCGCGCGGCCGCGTCTGGTCGTACACCGACGGGCGGTACCGGCCGCCCGCCCCTTACGTCTCCGATCCCGGCGCCGAGTGGAAGCCGTACGTCCTGCTCGCGGTGGAGCTGGAGGCGGAGCGCATGGTGGTGCTCGGCCAGGCCGCCCCGGGCGTGGAGCTGGCGGATCTGACTGTGGGGATGGAGGTGGAGGTGGTCCCCGGCGTGCTCAACGAGGACGCCGGAACCACCTGGACCACCTGGCACTGGCAGCCGACGGGAGCGCGGTAATGACCGGCGACATAGCGGTACTCGGGGCCGGCATGCACCCCTGGGGCAAATGGGGCCGCAGTTTCGTCGAGTACGGAACGGTGGCCGCCCGCGCCGCCCTCTCCGACGCCGGAATCGGCTGGCAGGACGTGCAGTCGGTGGTCGGCGCGGACACCGTGCGCGGCGGATACCCGGGCTACGTCGCCGGGGCGACCTTCGCGCAGGCGCTCGGCTGGCAGGGCGCGCGGGTGACCAGTGTGTACGCCGCCTGCGCGTCCGGCGCCCAGGCCATCGGGACCGCCAGGGCCCAGATCCTCGCGGGTCTTGCGGACGTCGCGCTGGTGGTGGGCGCCGACTCCGCGCCCAAGGGATTCTTCGCCCCTGCCGGCGGCGAGCGCCCCGACGACCCTGACTGGCTGCGCTTCCGGCTGCTCGGGGCCACCAACCCCGCCTACTTCGCGCTCTACGCCCGGCGCAGGATGGCCCTGTACGGCGATACGGCCGAGGACTTCGCCCAAGTCAAGGTGAAGAACGCGGCGGCCGGAGCGCTCAACCCCAACGCCCGCTACCGCAAGGCCGTCACCCCCCAGGACGTCGCCGCGTCCGCGGTCGTCTGCGATCCGCTGCGGCTCCTCGACATCTGTGCGACCTCCGACGGAGCGGCCGCTCTGGTCCTGACCAGCATGGAGTTCGCGCGGAGGCACGGGGCTCCGGATCCCGTCCGTATCCGCGCCGTCGCGACCAACACCCCGGTCTACCCCAGGACCGTACTCGACCTGCCGGACATCGCGACCGACTCGGCCGCGGCCGTCGAGCCGTCCGGGGAATCCTTCCGCGCCTCGATCGCCCGGGCCGCGTACGAGGAGGCGGGCATCGGACCTGAGGAACTGTCGCTCGCCGAGGTCTACGACCTGTCCACCGCGCTGGAGCTCCAGTGGTACGAGGACATCGGGCTCTGCGGCGAGGGCGAAGGCGCGAAGCTTCTGCGCGAGGGGGCGACAGCGCTCGGCGGGCGCATCCCGGTCAATACCAGCGGCGGTCTGGCGTCGTTCGGGGAGGCCGTACCGGCCCAGGCGATCGCGCAGGTCTGCGAGTTGACCCTGCAGTTGCGCGGGCGGGCCGGAGAGCGGCAAGTGGCCGGAGCGCGTGCCGGGATCACTGCCAACCAGGGGCTCTTCGGGCACGGTTCGTCGGTGATCGCCGTTCGCTGAACAAGAGGATTTCCGGTCGCCGACCGCCCTTTCGTCCCACGACCTTGACGCTCCATCACCACCGGTGAACACTTCCCGTTGTCTGTCGGCGCCGCCGGACGCGGCGCGCCCCTCACGGAAACGGCACGCTCGTCACGGAGGCCAGGGCGGGGCGCGGGAACGCCCGCCACCGGCTCCGTAGCCATGGGAAACGCACCCTGCACGGAGGACCGGGGCCCACTTGTCCCGGGCTAGGGCCAAGGAGCCGCCATGAGCAATGGGGATATTTTCGTCGGCGAAATCATCGGTACAGCGGTCCTGATTCTGTTCGGCGCGGGTGTCTGCGCCGCCGTCACGCTCAACCACTCCAAGGCGAAGGCCGCCGGCTGGGTGGCCATCGCCTTCGGATGGGGTTTCGGCGTCCTTGCCGGGGCGTACACCGCTGCCCCGCTCTCGGGCGGGCACCTCAATCCGGCCGTGACCCTGGGGATCGCAGTCGACACCGGCAAGTGGGACAAGGTCTGGGTCTACGTGCTGGGGCAGATGGTGGGCGCGATGCTGGGCGCCGTCCTGTGCTGGCTCGCGTACTTCGCCCAGTTCCAGGCCAACCGCGACGAGGAGACCGCACTTCCGACGCTCGGCATCTTCTCCACCGCTCCCGAGATCCGGAACCCGGTGGCCAACCTGATGTCCGAGATCATCGCCACGATCGCTCTCGTCCTGCCCATCCTGGCCTTCGGCCTGACCAAGGGCCTCGGCGAGTCCGGTACGACGGCCCTGATCGTCGCCCTCCTCGTGGTCGGAATCGGCCTCTCTCTCGGCGGGCCCACGGGGTACGCCATCAACCCGGCCCGTGACCTGGGGCCGCGCATCGTCCACTCCCTGCTGCCGATCCCCAACAAGGGGACATCGGACTGGAGTTACGCCTGGGTGCCGGTCTCCGGGCCGCTCATCGGCGGGGCCCTCGCGGGGCTCATCTACAACGTCGCCTTCTGACCGCCTTCTGACCGCCTTCGGTCCGCCTTCAGACCGCCTCACGACCGCCTTCAGGCCGACAACCGACACGTCTTCCGACCAAGGGGAGAGCAATGACGGACAAGTTCGTCGCAGCGATCGATCAGGGCACCACCTCGAGCCGATGCATCATCTTCAACCACGACGGGGCGATCGTCGCCGTCGACCAGCGCGAGCACCGCCAGATCTTCCCCAAGCCCGGCTGGGTGGAGCACGACGCCACCGAGATCTGGTCGAAGGTCCAGGCGGTCGTCGCCGGTGCGCTCGCCAAGGCAGGCCTGCGCGCCGAGCAGCTCAGCGCACTGGGCATCACCAACCAGCGCGAGACGACGGTGCTCTGGGACCGGGCGACCGGAAAGCCCGTGCACAACGCCATCGTCTGGCAGGACACCCGTACCGCCTCGCTCTGCAACGAACTCGGCGCCACGGACGGCCAGGACCGGTTCCGCGACATCACCGGGCTGCCGCTCGCCAGCTACTTCTCCGGGCCCAAGGCGGCCTGGCTGCTGGACAACGTACCCGGGCTGCGCTCGCGCGCCGAGCGCGGCGAGATCGCCTTCGGCACCATCGACTCCTGGCTGATCTGGAACCTCACCGGTGGTACGGACGGCGGGGTGCACGTCACCGACGTCACCAACGCCTCGCGCACCATGCTGATGAACCTCGAGACGCTCCAGTGGGACACCTCCATCCTCTCCGCGATGAACGTCCCCGAGGCGGTCCTCCCGGAGATCAAGTCCTCGGCGGAGGTGTACGGGACGGCCGTCGGCCAGCTCGCCGGTGTCCCGGTGGCGTCCGCGCTGGGCGACCAGCAGGCCGCGATATTCGGGCAGGCCTGCTACGACACGGGCACGGCGAAGAACACGTACGGCACGGGAAGCTTCCTGCTGCTCAACACCGGCAACCGGCCCGTTCCCTCGAAGAGCGGGCTGATCACCACCATGGGGTACAAGATCGGCGGCGAGGCGCCGGTCTACTGCCTGGAGGGGTCGATCGCGATCACCGGGGCCCTGGTGCAGTGGTTCCGCGACCAGCTCGGCATCATCCGCAACGCCGACGAGATCGAGACCCTGGCGGCGAGCGTCGAGGACAACGGCGGTGCGTACATCGTGCCCGCCTTCTCCGGCCTCTTCGCGCCCTACTGGCGTTCGGACGCGCGCGGGGTCATCACCGGCCTCACCCGCTATGTGACCAAGGGGCATCTTGCGCGCGCGGTCCTGGAGGCCACGAGCTGGCAGACGCGCGAGGTCGTGGACGCGATGTACCAGGACTCGGGCGTGCAGATCACCTCGCTCAAGGTGGACGGCGGCATGACCGCGAACCATCTCCTGATGCAGCATCAGGCGGATGTCCTCGGCGTGCCGGTGATCCGTCCGAAGGTCGCGGAGACGACGTGCCTGGGCGCCGCGTACGCGGCCGGGCTCGCCACCGGTGTCTGGTCGGACCTCGATGAGCTCAAGGCGCACTGGCAGCGCGACGTCGAGTGGACGCCGCACATGGACGGCCAGGTCCGTGAGCGTGAGTACGCCAACTGGCGCAAGGCGGTGGAGCGTTCCTTCGGCTGGCTGGACGAGGACGCCCAGTAGGTACGCCCGAACGGCGCGCCCGGTCGGTACGTACGCGCAGTCGGTACGTACGCCCAGAGCTGCGGCCCGTACCCCGGTCGGCGGGGGTACGGGCCGCATTGGCGCGCGCTCAGGAGGTGTTCGGGTGGCACTCAGGTGATGGCGTGCTCGCGGGCCTTCCCCACCTGGGCCAGCGCATGCTCGACGACCGCGATCAGTACCGCCTTGGCGGACTCGCGGTCGCGCGCGTCGCACATCATCACCGGCACATCGGGGTCCAGGTCGAGCGCCGAGCGGATCGTGTCCCCCGGGTAACGCCCCGCCCCGTCGAAGCAGTTGACGGCGACGGTGAAGGGTATGGAGCGCCGCTCGAAGTAGTCGACCGCCGCGAAGCAGTCCTCCAGGCGGCGCGTGTCGGCGAGGACGACGGCGCCGAGCGAGCCCTGCGCCAGTTCGTCCCAGAGGAACCAGAAGCGGTCCTGCCCGGGCGTACCGAAGAGATAGAGCACCAGGTCCTCGCGGAGCGTGATGCGCCCGAAGTCCATGGCTACCGTGGTGGTGTTCTTCTGCTCCACCCCCTCGACCGAGTCGACCGGACGACCGGCCTCGCTCAGTGTCTCCTCGGTGCGCAGTGGCCTGATTTCGCTCACCGCGCCCACCAGGGTCGTCTTTCCGACCCCGAACCCACCCGCGACCAGGATCTTCAGGGTGACCGGCTCGACGAGCGGCTTCCTGCGGCTAGAGCGCCCGAAGGCCATTGATTACCTCACGGAGGATGCTGACGTCCGGCAGTTCGGCCGGCGGCACGGGCTGGGTGACATGGACCAATTTGTCGTCCACGAGATCGCCGACGAGGACTCGGACCACCCCGACGGGCAGATCGAGCCCCGCCGCGAGTTCGGCGATCGACTGCGGCACGTCGCTGCAGCGCTCGACGATGTCCACATGTTCGGGCGAGAGCCGCTGGTCCCGGCCCGGGTCGTCCGCCGCATACTCCGGGACGACCAGGGCGATCAGGTCGAGCCGGTGCCTGCTCGCGCTGCTGGTACGGCCGCGCGTCATCGCGTACGGACGGACTACAGGTCCCGCGTCGTCGTCGAACCAGTGGGCCGGCTCACTCATCGCATCCCACTCACCCTCCGGCGATCAGACCGGAACGGGGCGCGGTCGCGAGGTGGGCGCCGACGCGCTTGACCATCAGCGTCATCTCGTACGCGACCAGGCCCACGTCGGAGTCGGCGTCGGAGAGCACGGCGAGACAGCTGCCGTCGCCCGCCGCCGTGACGAAGAGGAAGGCCTCGTCGAGCTCCACGACGGTCTGGCGGACCCTGCCCGCCTCGAAGTGGCGGCCCACCCCCTTGGCGAGGCTGTGGAAGCCCGAGGCGACCGCGGCCAGGTGCTCCCCGTCCTCACGGGTCAGCTCCTTGGAGGTGCCTGTGGGCAGGCCGTCACCGGAGAGCACCAGCGCCTTGCGGATGGAGCCGACTCGCTGGACGAGTTCGTCGAGAAGCCAGTTGAGCTCACCGGAGCTCCCTGTGGCGTTCTGTGCTGCGGCGTTCGATGCGGTCATCGACCGCTCCCCTCAGATGTGGTTCCTGGTGCTGTTTCGGCCGGGCTTCCGGTGATGTGCTCACCGTTCTGCTCCCTGCCGCGCTGCCAGCCGCGCTGGAGCGAGGCCATCCGGCTTCGTACTTCGTCTGCGTCGCGCTCGATGTCGTCCGCGGCGGCAGCGGGCTGCTCGCTCGCGCTCGCGTCCCTCAGCTGCGGTGCCAGGTTCGCCTGGCGTACCCGGCGGGGCAGTCCGTCCGGCGCCGCCGCTGGCTTCGGTGCCGGTTTCACCAGCAGTTTCGACGCCGGTTCAGCGGCGCGTGGTGCGGGTACGTCCACCCGGCGGCCATGGTCGGAGACCAGCGTGGGCGGCTGCGGTTTGCGGCGCCGTGGCAGCAGCGGGACGGTGGCGTCGGGCCGTGCCGACTCGCTCGCCCGGGGCACCTGGTCGGGGGTCTGCTGATGCTGTTCGCGACCGCGGAAGATCCCGCCGGGCTCACTGTCCTCGTCCCCGAAGGCCATCTTCCCGTACGCCAACGTCTCGACGGGCGGCTCCAGTTCCACCGGGCCGTCGATGAGCGGCGGCAGATCCTCCAGGCCGGGCGGGACCGGGGTGAGCGCGGCGCGCACCCTCGGCTCGCCGGCCGGGCCCGAGGACTTGCGGTCGAGGCGGAAGCCCACACCGTTGGTGTCGATGTCCGAGGCGTCGGTGAGCAGTGCGACAGGGATGAACACCACGGCGGTCGTCCCGCCGTACGGCGACTGCTGCAGGGAGACCCGGACGTTCTGGCGCTGGGCGAGGCGGCTGACCACGAAGAGGCCGAGCCGGTCGGTGTCGGAGAGCTCGAACTCGGGGGTCTCGGCGAGGCGGAGGTTGGCGTCGAGGAGTGCCTCGGCCGTCATCCCGAGTCCGCGGTCGTGAATCTCGAGGGTGAAGCCGTTGGCGACACGCTCGCCGTGCACCTGGACGGCGGTGTGCGGGGGCGAGAACACCGTGGCGTTCTCGAGGAGTTCGGCGATCAGGTGGGTGAGGTCGGCGACGGCGGGGCCGCCGACGCCGATGCGCGGGAGTCTTCGTACCTCGATGCGCTCGTAGTCCTCGACCTCGGCGACCGCCGCACGTACGACGTCCATCAGCTGGACGGGCTTGCGCCACTGCCGGGAGGGGGACGCGCCGGAGAGGATCACCAGGCCTTCGGCGTGGCGGCGCATGCGGGTGGTGAGGTGGTCGAGGCGGAAGAGGTCCGCGAGCTCCTCGGTGTCCTCGGTGCGCCGCTCCATCGTGTCCAGGAGGGTCAGCTGGCGGTGCAGCAGGACCTGGTTGCGGCGGGCGAGGTTGACGAAGACCTCGGAGACGCCGCGGCGCATGTCGGCCTGGCGTACGGCTGCTTCCACCGCGGCGCGCTGGAGGGTGTTGAGGGCCTGGCCGACCTGGCCGACTTCATCCTTTTCGTACTTCCCGTACTCAAGGCGCGGGGCCTCGGTCTCCACGTCGACCAGTTCGCCGGAGGCGAGACGGCGCATCACGCTGGGCAGGCGCACACCGGAGACCTCGTGGGCCTCCTTGCGGAGCCTGCGCAGGTCGCGGACCAGTTCGCGGCCGATGCGTACGGAGACGATCAGGGAGACCAGCAGGCCGACGATGCCCAGGGCCGCGGCGACGGCCAGCTTGACGATGACGATGACGGCTGCGGGCTTCACCCGGTCCTTGAACGCTTCGCGCGCCTCGGTGCCCATCCGGTCGAGATCGCCGAGTGCGGTCGACGCGGCTTCTTTCCAGCGTTGCGCGGGAACGGAGTCCGCCGCGCCCGCCGGGCCCGCGGCGAGAGCATTGCTCTCAGCGCTGCGCAGGGAGACCGTCCGGGGGCCCTGCCAGTACGCGGTGAAGGCGTCGCGGTCGTGCCGGGGCAGCGCGGGCAGGCTGACGGTGTAGTACACCGTGCGCGAGGTGACCAGGTCGGCGATGTCGCGCAGATCCCTGGCGTCCATGCGCCGGGCCACCAGAGCCGAGCCGAAGAGGGCGTCCTCGCGGGAGAGCGTCTCGCGCGCCCGGCTGATGCCGATGAGTGCGCGCGCCTGCTTGTCGAGCTCGGAGTTGTTGAGCGTCGGCAGGGCGAGCAGGAAGTTGAGCACCGGGTCGACCAGCCGGTTGTACTGGTCGTAGGCCTCTCGGCGGGTGACCGAGTGGTCCCCGGCGTTCTGCCGGAGGGCTCCGAGTCCCGCGAACCCGTCCAGGATGGTGCGGAGTTGGTTCGAGGCGGAATTCGACAGGTCGGAACTGCCCTCGCTGTGCTCAGCGTTGTCGCGCACATGGGCGAGGACCGAGTCGGTGGAGAGGCGCTGCTGCCGCAGGGCGGCGAGGACGTCCGAGGCCCCCGGGTCCGCGAGGTAACGAAGCGTCAGTGCCCGTTCTTCCTGGATCTCCTGTACGGAGTCGACGAGCGGGTAGCCCACATCCTCAACGACACTTCCGGTGCGCATCAGTTGAAGGGCGTCACGCCCGGTGAGAAAAACGGCGAAGGCCCAGATTGCCGTCAAAGCGACAAGTGGGACCAGCAACAACGCCACGATCTTCCTGCGGATGGACTTCCCGCGAAAGCGCATGGCCTCCCCCAGCTCAGCCCCGCACTGCGGGGTGGTATTCCGGCAACAAACGGCGTGAGCCTACTACTGCCACAGACGTAACTCGAAGGCACGTCCGGACGATTTTCGGCCAATGGCAAGGGTGTTGACCATATGCCACCGGCTCGTCACCCCATTTGCCCGGATGGATGACCGGGATTGTCCCGACCGGGGAATCTTCGGGGCGGATCGTTCGTCTTTCTGTACGAGGCATGGGGACGGCGCGTAAAACGGCGCAAGCCGGGCAGCCACTGTGGTGTCGGACTGCGCCGGGGAGTGAGGGGTCCATGAGCATCCAAGAGAACGGTGAGAGTGACACGCTGCGCCCGCTGTGGGTCGAGGAGCCCGCTGTGCGGCCGCGGTTGCCCGATCCTGTGCGTACGGCCGCGGTGCGTGCCGTGCTCATCGTGTCGCTGACCACGATCCAGGCGATGGTGGCCTTCCTGTCCACCGTCACGGGATCCTGGCTGGCCTTCCCGATGGTGGTGAGCAGTGTGGCCAGCACGGTGGTCGCGACCTGGAGCGTGCTGGACGTCTGGGTGACGCGGCAGGTGTGGAACCAGCGCAACGGAGTGGTGTCCGTGCCGAGCAGCACGGCCCGGCGGCTGCGGCGCGAGCGCCGCCAGGCGCGGCGGACTGTCCGCCAGGAGGTACGGGACGCGGAGCGGATACGCCGGCGGGGCCGCCCCAACCGGCTGTCGCCTCAGCCCTGAACCGCCGGGGAGCGCTTGAACATCCGTGTCGCGGTGATCTCGCCGTGCACGACCTCACCCTCCGGATCCTGCTGCGGCAGCCCGGGCCGCAGGTGTTCCTCCACGCTGATGTACTTCAGTCCGGCCCTGAGGTCGGCGTCGTTGCGCAGCCGGATCACCAGGGGGAACTCCGCGAGCGCCGTGGTGTCGAAGAGCCCGGTCGTGTAGAGCAGCTGGACGCCGAGGGCGTCGGAGACGGCGCGCTGGAGCTCGAGGAGATAGGTGGCGTTGGCGCGGCCGATGGGGTTGTCGAGGAAGAGCGTTCCCGCGTGCCGGTGCTTGTCGCGGCCCCGGTCGTGGGAACGCAGGGCGGCCATCGTGCAGTAGAGCGCGATGGCGGCCGTGAGCAGCTGGCCGCCGGAGAAGACGTCGCCCATCTGCCCGACCGGGACCCGCTCGGCGCGCAGCACGGCGTCCGGCTTGAGGATCTCGACGGCGATGCCCTTGGGCTCCAGGGCAGCCTGGACGCCCCGCAGCAGCAAGGACATTCCGTCCCTGCGCCCCTCCGCGTGAGTCGCTGTCGCGTTCTTCTTGAGAGCGGCCCGGGTGGCTTCGTCGATCACCTCGCCCAGGCGTTCGGTGAGCGTCGCCTGGTCCGGCTCCTCGAAGCGGATCCGGAGGAACTCCTGACCTGACCATTCGCCGAGCCCCTCGGGCAGCTGGGAGAGCCGCTGGGCGGAGCGGAGCGTGGTCAGCGCGGACTCCACCAGACCGCGCAGCCGGTCGACGATGGAGCCGCGGTTGCGCTCCAGCTGCTCCAGTTCGTCGGTGAGGACGCGCAGCCGGGGTGCGAAGGCCGCGGCCCACTTCTCGGCGTGCTCGGGCAGTGCGGAGGCGGGGAGTTCACGGATCTGCTGGCGGGCCGGGGTGCGCACCTGCTCGTAGCGGGTGGAGTTGGCGTGCCGTACGAGAATGTCGCTCGCCTCGCGCACGGCGGTCTCGGCGGCGGAGAGGTCCGCTGAGCAGCCGCGCAGTGAGCGGCGGGCCTCGGTGGCGGACCCGCGCGCCTCCTCCAGGCTGCCGGGGTAAGCCTCGGGAGCCTCCGCCCCCGCCCCCTCGTCGTCCTGGTGGTCGCGGAGCAGATCGCGCAGCAGGGCCGCGGCCTCGTCGAAGCCGCCCGCCGCGTCCTCGGAAACCCGGTGCGCGTGGAGCAGCTCGGCGTGGGCGGCGCGGGCGGTCTCCAACGCGTCGCTGCAGGCGCCCAGTTCGGTGGTGGCGGTGCGCAGCAGGGCCTGGGCGGCGTCCGCATCGGCGGGCACCTGCGCGTCGGGCAGCTCGGTGTGCGTGCCCTCGCCGTCGGCGGGGGCGAGGCGCTCGGCCTCCCCGCGCAGCCGGCCGAGCTGCTCGCTCGCGGCCGACGCACGGGTCTCCAGCATCTGGACGAGCGACTCGGCACGGGCCGCTGCCGCCTGCCGTGAGGGACCGTCGGCGCCGTCGGTGGATTCGAGGAGCTGGGCGGCGCGGGTGCGGACCTTGTTGGACAGCCGGTCGAGCTCGGTGAGCGCGGAACTCTCGTCGCTCTCGGCCCTGGCCTGTTCGGCACGGAGGTCGGCGCCCACGCCGACCTTCTCGTACAGCTGGGACGCGGCGCGGTAGGCCTCGCGCAGTGTCGGCAGGGCCGTGCGCGGGGCGCCGGGCTCCAGGTCGGGGATGGTCTCGGGCGCACCGGCGATCTCGGCACGCTCCGCGCGCAGGGCGCGGGCCGTGCGGTGAGCGTCGTCGGCGGTGCGCTGGGCGGTCCTGCGGTCCTCGTCCGCGGCCCTGGCCCGGTCCAGGCAGGTGCTCGCGCGCGCCTCGGACTCGGCTGCCTCGTCGGCCAGTTCGCGGAGCTTCGCCTGCCAGCCGGCGCGCTCGCGCAGCCGGAAGGCGAGTCCTGCGAGGACATCGGCCACCCGCCGGGCGCGCTGTGCGGCGTCCTGGCGGTCGTCCCGTACACGCGCGGCGTCGGCGGCGGCCTCGTCGGCCTCTGCCCGTACCGTACGAGCCGCGGCGAGTGCCGCTTCGGCGGTCTCGGCCACCTCCCGTGCGGCCCTGGCCGCCCCCGCGAGCTCGGTGAGCATCCCGGGCGGGCAGTCCGCGCGCCAGGAACCGAGCCTGGCCGCGAGCGTGCGGTCCCCCGCGAGCCGGGCGGCGAGGCCGCGGATCTCCTCGTCGCGGCCGGCCGTACGGGTCCGGAGCGCCTGGCGCTCCTCGTCGGCGGCGTGTTCGTCGTGCATGGCCGGATTCGGCGGTACGAGGAAGACCTCGCCGTCGGAGCCGGTCCCCTGGCCGGGGACGGGTGCGAGCAGCGCGGCGGCCGTACCGACGGCGACGGCCGAACGGGGCAGCAGGGCAGCACCGGTGAGCGCTTCGCGTGCCCGGGCGTGGGCGGCGGGGTCGGTGATCACCACACCGTCGACCAGTTCGGGCCGGGCGGCGAGGACGGCGGCGTGGTCCGCCGGGTCGACGGCCTGGGCGAGGTAGCGCCACCCCGGCAGCGCGGGAATGCCGTGCTCGCCGAGGTACTCGACGGCGGCCAGCACATCGGGGCCTGCCGGCAGCAGCCCGCCGTCGCCGAGCGCGCCGAGGATCCGGGCGTCGTCGGCGGCGGCCGTCCGCAGTTCGAAGAGTTTCCGTTCGGCGGCGGCCACGCCCTGGTCGAGCAGTTCCCGCAGCTCGTCGGCGCTGCGGTCCAGCTCCTCCGCGGTGAACGGCCGGGAATCCTGGGCGGAGTCGACGGCCGCGCCCTGGCCGGGGGCGTGCCCGGCACCGGTCTCGCCGGAGTGGCGCGGCTGCGGCAGCCCGGCGGCGGCCTTCACGGCCGGAAGGCTGAGGAGTTCCGTCAGCCGGTCGTCCAGCGCGATGGACTCCGCCGTACGGCGCTCGGCCTCGTACGCGTGCTCCGCTGCCGACGCCGCGTCCGCGGCCCGGGCGGCCGCGAGCTCGGTGCGGCTCTCCTCGCCGGCCGCCTCCTTGGCCCGGTCGCCTGTCGTACGGGCTGCCTCGCGCGCCACGTCCCAAGCGGCGACCGCCGTCTTCTCGGCGTCGCTCGCCGCCAGTGCGGCCCGCGCGGGGTCGGCGTCGGGCGCGGTGTCGTCGAGCCATCCCGCCCGTACGGCCTCGGCGGTCTCCTGCTCGACCTCGGCGAGCCGCTCGCGCAGATGCCCGGCCTCGCTGCGGGCACGCTGCGCCTCGGTGGCCGCCGCGGTGGCGTCGCGGTGTGCGGCCTCGCCCGTCTCCTGGAGTACGGCGGAGCGCTCCTCCTGCTCGTTCGCGACACGTTCGCCGCCTTCGGCTGCCGTGTGCAGGGCCCGTACGAGCTCCGCGGCTGCCGTGGCACGTGCGGCCAGTGCCGGTGCCGCGTCACGCTCCGCCTCGCGGATCGCGACGGCGACCCTGGCCGAGCGGTCGGCTGCCGCGCGATGGCGCAATACGGCCTCGGCGGCCTGCCACGCGGAGTGCAGCGTGCGGGCGTCGGCCATCTCCTTGCGCTGTGCCGCCGCCGACTTCTCGGCGACGGTGAGCGCCAGCGAGGCATGCCGGTAGGCGAGTTCGGCGGCGATCAGTGAGCAGCGGCTGCGGACGGACTCGGCCTCGGTGACCGTGTGCGCGGCAGCGGTGACCTGCTGGGCGAGCTCGGCCGTACGCCCGCGCTCCTCGTCGGCGCGGGCCGAGAGCCTGCGTGCGAGGGTGCGCGTACGCCGCTCGGCGCCCGCGTGGATGTCGCGGTTCCGCGCGCGGGCCGCGGTGGCTTCGACGATCCGGCCGAGCAGGTCGGCCGAGCCCGCGGTGAAGTCGCGCTCCGCGGTGAGTTCGGCGCGGCGGCCGAGCTTGTTGCCGAAGCCTCCGACCAGGTCGGCGAGGCCGTCGGTGTCGCGGGTGTCGGTGACGGCGCGCAGCAGCAGGTCGGTGAAGTCGGAGTCCTTCTTGACCGCGAAGAGACCGGCGGCCTCGCCCTCGTCGGCGTTCATCTCCCGCTGGTAGCGGAAGAGTTCGGGGTCGAGGCCGAGATCGCCCAGGTGCTCGTTCCAGCGGTCGTGGATCTCTTCCCAGTGCACGTCGAGGTGCGGGTACGCCTTTCCGGACTCGGTGATCGCGTCGCGGAAGCCCTTCATGGTGCGGCGGCGACCGCGTGCGCCCGAGACGCCTTCCACCGGCGGCCGTACGGCGGTGGACTCCGCGACCGGCAGCGAGTCGAGGCTCAGCCCGGGGCCCGGCCGGAAGGAGTACCAGCCCTCGGCGAACTTCCGCGGGTCGTTGGAGACCTGACGCCCCCGCCACTCGCTCGCCTTGCCGACGACGACCGTCTCGCCGGTGAGCGTGTGCTGCCACTCCAGCGCGACGTGCCCGCAGTCGTCGGCGAGCAGGAACTTGCGCAGCACGCCGGAGCTGGCGCCGCCGAGCGTATTGCGGTGGCCGGGCAGCATCACCGAGAAGATCAGCTTCAGCAGTACGGACTTGCCGCCGCCGTTCTCCAGGAAGAGCACCCCGGCCGGGGCGGGCCGGCGCGGTGGCCCGACCGGTTCGTCGGCGAAGAACTCCGCCTGCGCCGGCGCCGGGTTGGGCACGGGCGCGCCGACTCCGCGCAGGTCGAGGACGGTGTCGGCGTAGCGCGCACCGGCAGGACCAATGGAGTAGAGACGGACCCGGGACAACTCGTACATGGCGGCGGACTCTCGTCGATCTCTGGAAGGGGAGGGGTCAGGAGTGGAAGGGGAGACCGGCGTCGGCGGCCAGTTCGAGGTCTTCTGGGTCGGACGGCATCACCAGCGTGGCGGTGCCGTCGGTCACCGGGACCACCCCCAGTTCGAGGAGTTCGGCCATGGCGGCGGTGCCTGCCATGTCGCGGACCTGGAGCTGGTAGCGGGCGGTGGTGCGGTACGCGCCTCCGGCGTCGTCGCCGGTGCGCTGCAGGAAGCCGGAGTCGGTGAGGAAGGCGACGGCCTTGCCGACGATGCCGGTGGTGGATCCGGCGAGGCGCCGCGCGTCCTTGGTGGCGCCGGTCGCGCTGCGCCGGGCGTAGATCCGCCAGGCGGCTTCGAGGCCGGGGGTCCCGGTGGCCGGGTCGGTGTTCTCGCCCAGTTCCTCGGCCCGCTCCTCAAGACGCCGGCAGGCCTCGCGCACGAAGGCGTCGACACCGTTGACGGTGATGCGGCCGATGTAGCCGTCGTCGGCGAGGTCCTCGGGGCGGGGGAAGGACATGGCAGCGACCGCCAGATGCGCGAGTCCGTGCAGGAAGCGGTCGGCGGAGTCCGCGGCCGTACGGCGGGCGTAGTCGCCCATCCGGACGGCGAACACCGAGTCCTCGCCCGCCGTCACGGCCATCCCGGCGCGGGTAGAGACCTCCAGGACGACCAGGCCCAGCCCGGTCGCGACCGCGTCGGCGAGGCGCGCGAAGGCGGTCTCCTCGCGGTATCTGCGCAGCAGCCCGGCGTACTCCGCGTCACGCGCGGGCAGCAGTTTGGGCTGCAGCCCGAAGGCGACGAGCCGTGCCGCGTCGGCGGCATCGGCCGGCGTCACGGCGGCGGGCGGCGCGGTGAACCGGTCGGCCTCGCCCGTGTCCGGGGTGGCCGACTCGCTCCACGCGGTGTGCTCGGCGTGGGTCTCGCTCACGGCTGCGGCTCCTCGGTCATGTCCGTACTGTCCGTACTGTCTGCACTATCTGCACTGTCCGTACCGGTGTCTGCGTGCTCAAGGCTCATACGGCCTCCGTCCGGCCCGCGGCCATGGAGACCGTGTCGAGGAGTGCCGTGCCCACGATCAGGTCGGCCCCGCCGAACTCGGGGTCGTCGAGCTCGGTCCCGTCGTCCACCGCGAACAACAGCCGCTGCTCGCCCTGCCGGTAGGCGGTGCCGACCGGCGGGCTGGCCGCATGGATCGACAGCAGGGCGACCAGATACGGCAGTTCGGGATCGCGTCGGCGCGCCTCGGCGAGCAGCCCGGAGAGTCTGCGCGGTGCGTCGTGCTCCAGGTCGAGCAGTTCCATGGCGCTCGCGAGCTGCTCCTCGCTGAACCGGCTGTCGTCGGGTGTGGCGATGAGATCGGGCTCGGGCATCTCGGCGCCCAGGTGCTCGCGCTCCGCAGGCGGGGTCAGCAAGATGTCCACCAGATCGCCCAGCCGTACGGATACGGGCGTGCGCAGTCCGGTGCCGTGCGCGAAGAACGCGTCCGTGACCCGGCGCGCCTTTTCCACGGGCAACGGCAGCACGGGCGCGACGAGCTGTCCGTAGAGGTCGAGACCGACGGTCGAGGTGGGTGCCGCGAAAGCCTGCCGGTCCTGCTCGGCGCGGAAGAGCGGTCCCGCTTCGAGGAGGCGGGACTGCAGCTGCGTATGCCTGCGGATGCAGTCCTTGACGATGTCGACGAGCTCGGCCGCCCGCCGTTTGTGCTCCGCCGTCTTCGGATCGAAGCCCGTCTCGGCCTCGTCCCTCGCCTTGCGGATGTTGGTCAGGATCGCGTTCTCGTGGCGGTAGCGGTCGGCGATGTGGTCGAGCGCCTCGTCGATCATGTCGGGCACGGCGTTGAGCCAGTCGACCGCGCGCACATTGCGCCGGGTCGCCTCCAGGGTCCTGCGGAGCGTCTCGGCGTACTGCACGGTGCGGTATCTGGCCTGCTCGGCGGCGAGCTGGGCATCGGCGAGACGCCCCCGGTTGATCAGCACTTCGAGCTTGACCTCGGCGGCGATCTGGGCGCTGGTCACATCGGTGTCGAGCGCGCCGACGAGCACATTGACAGCCTCGTCCGTGGTGCGCAGATAGACGGTGCCGCCGTGACCCGGTACCTCCTCGACGAGCTTGAAGTCGTAATCACGCCGGATGTACGCGCCGTCGGGCCCGAAGGTGCCGTAGACCGCGCGGAAGCCGCGGTCGACGCTCCCCACGTTGATCAGGTTCTCCAGCACCCAGCGGGCGACCCGCTCATGCTCGGCGGCCGGGCGCCGGGGGGCCTGGGCCGCGACGCGCGGCAGCAGCCTGGCGATTATCTGGTCGTGGTCGGCCCCGGTGTCGAAGTCCATGTTGAGCGTGACCAGGTCGATGGCGGCGAGCGCGACCTCCGCCATCGCGTAGACCGTGTACTCACCGGCCAGATTGGCCTTGCGTACGTCCAGGTCGTGCAGTGGCGCGGTGCACGCGAGCGCACGAAGGCGCCGCGCGAGCCCTTCGTCGGCGGCCGGGCCCAGTGCGGGCCGCGGCGCCGCGCTGAGCTGGGGCGGAACGAATTCCGTCGAGGCAGTCGAGGCAGGCGATGTCACGACGGACAGATTAGGTCCTCGCACTGACAACGGTCGAAACGGCGCGGATGGGGCAGCTCACTCGAAAGATTCAGCACGTGGCGGAGCGGGCCCGCCACGACCCGGCTAAGCTTTTGTTGAACAATCCCTCGGCGTCCCGGAGGCCTCATGGCGAGCACCGCGCAGCGCACTGCCGACCTCCTGCGCCGGCGCATCACGCAGGGCGCCCTGGCCCCGGGAACACGGCTCTCGGAAGAGGCACTGGGCGAGGCGATGGGCGTCTCGCGCAACACCCTGCGCGAGGCGTTCCGGCTGCTGGCCCACGACCGTCTCGTCGCCCATGAGCCGAATCGCGGCGTTTTCGTACGAAGGCTCGAAGTGGCCGACATCACCGACATCTACGCCGTACGGACCACCCTGGAGTCGGCGGGGGTACGGGCCTCGGCGACGGCCCCCGCCGGGCAGCTGCGCGCCGTGGCCGAGGCGGTGGAGGCCGGCGAGGCGGCCGCGGACGCCGCCGACTGGGGCCAAGTCGGCACCGCCGACCTCCGCTTCCACCAGGCGCTCGGCGCCCTGTCGTGCAGCTCGCGCATCGACACGTACCTGGCCGGGCTGCTCGCGGAACAGCGCCTCGCCTTCGCCACCATGCCGTCGCAACGCCTCTTTCACGAGCCGTTCCTGCGCCGCAACAGGACCATCGCCGACCTGCTGACCGCGGGCCGCACGACCGCTGCGGAGGACGCGCTGCACCGCTATCTCGAGGACGCCTGCCGGACGGTCCTCGACGCACTCCAGCTCCAGCTCCAACTCCAGGAGGGGCCCTGATGACCACAATTGACCTCAATGCCGACCTGGGCGAGGGATTCGGCCGCTGGACGCTCACCGACGACGAGGCGCTGCTCACGGTGGTGACCAGCGCCAACGTCGCCTGCGGCTTCCACGCGGGCGACCCGTCCACGATGCGCCGCGTCTGCGAGCTGGCCGCCGCGCGTGGCGTGCGGATCGGCGCGCAGGTGTCGTACCGGGACCTGGCGGGCTTCGGGCGGCGCGCCATGGACGTTCCGGCGGCCGAGCTGTCCGACGAAGTGGCTTACCAGATCGGCGCGTTGGAGGTCTTCGCGCGCGCCGCCGGATCGCGGGTCGCGTACGTCAAACCGCACGGCGCGCTCTACAACCGCACGGTCCACGACGCGGAGCAGGCGGGCGCCGTCGTCGAGGGCGTGCGGATCTCGGGCGGCGGGCTGCCGGTGCTCGGCCTGCCCGGATCGCACCTGCTGGACGCCGTCAGGAAGGCGGGACTTGAGCCCATCGAGGAAGCCTTCGCCGACCGGGCGTACACCGCCGTCGGAACCCTCGTACCGCGCGGCGAGCCGGGTGCGGTGGTCGACGACGGCGACGCGGTCGTCGCCCGCGCCCTGGCCATGGCATGCGACCGCTCGGTCGTCGCGATCACCGGCGAGCGGCTCCCCGTCCACGCGAAGTCCCTGTGCCTGCACGGCGACACTCCCGGAGCGGCCGCTCTCGCCCGGCGCGTACGCGATGAACTCATCGCCTCCGGCGTGAAGTTGGAACCCTTCGCATGAGCATCGGCATGAGGGCCCTGCCCATGGGCGAGCACGCCCTGCTGATCGAGCTCGGCTCCGCGCAGGACGTCGAGGCGCTCCACGCCGAGCTGCTGCGCCGCCGGGACGCCGGCACGCTCCCCGCCGTACGGGACATCGTCCCTGCGGCCAGGACCGTGCTCATCGACGGTCTCGACCGCCCACGCGACTTCGCCGAGCAGGTGATCCACTGGACCGTCCCGCCGCTCGCCGCCGAGGAGGGGCCCGAGATCACGGTCCCGGTCCGTTACGACGGCCCCGACCTGGCCGAGGTCGCCTCCCGCTGGCAGGTCGACCCCGCCGACGTCCCCCGTATCGTCGCCGACACCCCCTTCCGGGTCGCCTTCTGCGGATTCGCCCCGGGCTTCGGCTATCTGACGGGCCTCCCGGCCCGCTTCCAGCTGCCCCGCCGCGCCACCCCGCGCACCGCCGTCCCCGCCGGATCACTCGCCCTCGCAGGGGAGTTCGCGGGTGTCTACCCCCGGTCTTCGCCCGGCGGCTGGCAGTTGATCGGCTCCACGGACGCGGTGCTGTGGGACCCGGCCCGCGAGCCCGCGGCACTGTTCGAGCCCGGCACCCGCGTCCGCTTCACCCCTGTCGGGGCGGCGCGATGAGCCTCGATGTCGTACGCCCGGGGGCCCTGACCACCGTCCAGGACCTCGGCCGTCCCGGCCACGCCCACCTGGGCGTCCCGCGCTCCGGCGCCCTCGATCCGTACGCGCACCGCCTCGCCAATCTCCTCACCGGCAACCCTCCGGAGGCGGCGACGCTGGAGACCACTGTCGACGGCACCGCCCTGCGGGCCGTCACCGCTGTCACGGTCGCCGTCACCGGTGCTCCCTGCCCGGTGCGGATCGACGGCCGCCCGGCGGCCTGGGGCGCCGCCGTCCGTGTGCCCGCCGGTTCGGTGCTCGACGTGGGCCGTGCCGTCTCGGGGGTACGGAGTTATGTCGCCGTCCGCGGCGGCATCGACGCGGAGCCCGTCCTCGGCAGCCGCGCCACGGACCTGCTCTCCGGTCTCGGGCCCGCACCGCTCAGCGCCGGCCTGACGCTCCGCATCGGCGCACCGCGCGCGCACTCCACCGGAGCGGACGCGCTCCCGACCACCGCGCCCCCGGCCGAACTGGTGCTCCCGCTGCGTCTTGGCCCGCGCGACGGCTGGTTCTCCGCCGAGGCCGTGCAGGGCCTGGCCCGTGCCCGCTACCGGGTCTCCTCCGCGAGCAACCGCATCGGCCTGCGCACGGAAGGCCCACCCCTGCACCGCACAACGCATACCGAACTCCCCAGCGAGGGAATGGTGCTGGGCGCCGTCCAGGTCCCGCCCGACGGACTGCCCGTCGTCTTCCTCGCCGACCATCCGGTGACCGGGGGCTATCCCGTGCTCGGGGTGGTCCCCGAAGCGCACCTCGCAGCGGCGGCCCAGGCCGTGCCGGGCACCCCGGTGATCTTCCGCCCCCTGCACCAACGCACCTGATCAGACCGCCTTGGTCACCGGCAGCGCCGACAAGGCCGAGGCCACGGCATGCGCGGTGCCCAGGTCGAGCCCCAGGCTGGTGCCGCGCGCCCGGTGCCGTATCTCCTCCGCCGTCAGCCGCATCAGCTGCGGCAGCAGATCGGTGCAGCGGCGCGCCAGCCACCCCGTCCCCGCCGTGGCCAGCCACAGCAGGCTCGCGGACCTGGTGGGTTCCGGCCGCTCGGGTTCCGATGCCGGTACGTCCCCCAACTCCAGCCCCTTCTCGGCGAGTCGCGCATGGAACCGGACCGCCAGCATCCGGTGCCCGCGCTCCCCCGGGTGCAGCCGGTCCGCGCTCCACATCGTCCGGTCGCTCACCCACTCCCCGTCGGCGGCGTGCAGATGCACCGCGCCGTACCGCCGCGAGAGCTCGTGCACCACCGCGTTCACGGCGTGCTGCCGCCTGGCCAACGGCCGCCCCAGCACGCCCGGCAGGCCCAGCATGGTCCCCGGATCGGGCAGACAGGCGGTCATCACCAGGGCCCCGCGGGCGGCGAACTCCGCGCACACGAGGTCGATCCTGGCCGCCACCTCATGGATGTCGAAGGTGCACCGCAGGGTGTCGTTCACCCCCACCACCACGGCCACCAGATCGGGCCGGAACGCGAGTGCGGCAGGCAGCTGCTTCGTCACGACGTCGTCGCTCTGTGCCCCGCTCTTGGCGAAGTTACGGAATTCCACCGGGACTTCGCCCGGCGCGAGCCCGCCGGCGAGCAGCGCCGCCCAGCCGCGCCAGCCGCCCTCCACCGGGTCGCCGACCCCTTCGGTGAGCGAGTCGCCGAGCGCCGCGAACCGGAGCACCTTCATACCGCTTCCCCCGTACGGACCCGTACCGCCGCCTCGTGAGCCGCCAGGAAGGCGTCCACCGATCCCTGCCACCCGAAGAGCCCTGCCCGCGCCCGCGCCGCCCTGCGGCGCTCTCCCTCGTTCCTGCGCAGCAGTTCCTGTACCGCGTCGGCGAAGCCCCGTCCGGTGTCCGCGGCGGCCACGCCCGCGTCCCCCACCACCTCGGGAAGCGCCGACGACGCGCTGACGACGACAGGTGTCCCGCAGGCCAGCGCCTCCAGCGCGGAGAGCCCGAAGGTCTCGGCGGGCCCCGGCGCCAGGGCGATGTCCGCTGCGGCCTGCAGATCCGCCAGTTCCTCCCGGCCGGCCACATGCCCCAGGAACGACACGGGCAGCCGCTCTACGCGGGCCCTGCGCTCCAGGGACCGCCGCAGCGGGCCTTCCCCGGCCACCACGAGCGTGGCCCGCACACCGCGCCCGCGCAGCGCGGCCAGAGCGTCCAGTGCGGTGCCGGGACGCTTCTCGACCGAGAGCCGCGAGCAGAGGACGAGCAGCACCGCGCCGCCGCGCACATGCCGGGCCCGCAGCACCGTGCTGCGCCGCCCCGGCCGCCACTGCGCCAGGTCGACGCCAAGGGGCGCCCGCAGGACATTGCGCGCTCCGATCCGTACGAACTCGCGCTCCGCCCACTCCGTCGTACAGACGATGCGCGAATAGGCCCACGCACTGCGGCGGTTGAGCCGGTCGGCGGCTCCCGCCGCAAAGCCCGGCGGCACGCCCCAGGTCCGCAGCACTCCGTCGGCGGTCTCATGCGAGACCATCACCGAGGGCACGCGGTTGCGGCGCGCCCATTCGCCCGTCCAGCGCAGTGTCGTACGGTCCGAGACCTCGATCCGGTCGGGCGCGAGGCCTTCGAGCACTGCCCGCACCCGTTGCCGGTCGGCGAGCACCCGGTAGCCGCCGGTCCCTGGCAGTTCGGGCCCCGGCAGGGTGATCACCCGTCCCTGCGCGGTGAGCCGATCGCTTCCGTACGCACCCGGGATCACCAGCACCGGCTCGTGCCCCGCCGCCAGATACCCCTTGCCCAGCTCGGTCAGCGCGGTGCGCAGCCCTCCCGACGCGGGGGTGACGAAGTTCGCCAGCCGTACGATCCTCAGCGGCCCGCTCATGCCGCCACCGCCGAACGCGCGGCCAGCACTTCGGTGTAGTAGCCGAGCAGCGCGTCCCCGACGGCCGCCCAGCTCCGGCCCTCGACCGCCGCCCTGCCCGCCCTTCCGTACGCCTCCCGGAGCCCGGGGTCGCCGGAGAGCGCCCAGACAGCGGTCCGCAGGGCTTCGGCGTCCCGTGGCGGCACCAGCAGTCCGGTCCTGCCGTGCTCGACGAGGTCCATCGGCCCGCCTGCGGCCGGAGCGATGACGGGCACTCCGCTCGCCATCGCCTCCTGCACGGTCTGGCAGAAGGTCTCGTACGGTCCGGTGTGCGCGAAGACGTCCAGCGAGGCGAAGATCCGGGCGAGTTCGTCCCCCGTCCTGCGCCCGAGGAAGACGGCGCCCGGCAGCGCGGCCCGCAGCGACGGCTCGCTCGGTCCGTCGCCGACGACCACGAGCCGTACGTCCGCGAGTCCACAGACACCGCTCAGCAGTTCCACGTGCTTCTCGGGGGCCAGGCGCCCCACGTAGCCCACCAGGAGCTCCCCGCGCGGCGCGAGTTCCCGCCGCAGCGCCTCATCGCGCCGCCAGGGTCCGAAGCGCGTGGCGTCGACGCCACGGGGCCACAGCCGGACCCGTGGGATGCCGTGCGCCGCCAGGTCCCGCAGGGCTGCCGTCGAAGGGGCGAGGGTCAGGTCGGCGGCGCTGTGCACGGCACGCAGGCGCCGCCAGGCGGTGGTTTCCCCGGCGCCCATGTACGTACGGGCATAGCCGGCCAGGTCGGTCTGATAGACGGCGACGGCCGGGATCCGCAGCCGGGCCGCGGCGGCCATTCCGCGCACGCCCAGGACGAACGGACTCGCCAGGTGGACGACTTCGGCCCGGTGCGCGGCCAGTGCCGCGGTGAGCCGGCGGCTCGGCAGCGCGAGGCGCACCTGCGGGTATCCGGGGAGCGGCACGGACGGCACCCGTACGACAGGACAGGGGGCGTCGGCTTCAGCGTCTGCTTCAGCGGCGGCTTCCGCGGCCGGGGCCGCCGCCGGGGCTATGACGAGCGGTTCATGACCGCGCGCGGCGAGGTGTGCGGCGGTCTGCAGGGCGCAGTGGGCCACACCGTTGACATCGGGAGGGAAGGATTCGGTGACGATGACGACACGCATATGGGTGTTGTCGCCGCGCCCGGGGTGCCTGGGCCAACGTGGATCTTTCCACGCGCCGAACGTCCCATGAGCTTTTGCGCTCTCTCCCGGTCAACTTCGTTCAGAAAGCACTCACAGGGCACTGCCTTCGGGTGAGATCCGGCTGCGTACAGCGGTCTGCACCTCGGCTTCCTCGGCCGGATCGGCGGCGAGCCGCCGCAGCCGGTCCACCACGCGTACATCACCGGTCTCGGCATGGTGCGCGGCCACTTCCCTGGTCGTCTCCTCGCAGTCCCACAGGCACTCGACGGCGAAGCCGGCGCCGAAGGACGGGTCGGTGGAGGCGAGGGCACGGGCCGCATTGCCCCGCAGGTGCGAGGAGGCGGTCTCCCGGTACACATGGCGCAGTACGGGCGCGGCACAGGCGATCCCGAGCCGCCCGGCGCCGTCGACGAGCGTCCACAGCAGGGGTGCGTCCGGACCGTCGGCCCGTACGGTCTCCCGCAGCGCGCCGAGCACCAGCAGGGCGTCCTGCGCCCCGCCCCGGCAGGCCAGCACCCCTGCGGCGGAGCCGCCGAGTGCATCGGGCCTGTGGACCCAGCCGCGCGCCCGGTCCACGGCGTCCTCGCCGCACATCCGCTCGAAGGCGGCCACGGCGGCCTCGGCGACGGTACGGGACCCGGTGTTGACCGCGCCTTCGATCAGGTCCAGTACGACGGGGTCCCGTGACTCGGCGAGATAGTGCAGCGCCGCGCCGCGCGCCCCGTCCGTGCCACTGCGTGCGGCCTCGACGATGGCGGGCCTGTCCTCGGGCCCCGCGACGGCTGTCAGACAGCGCGCAGCGGGCAGATGCAGCTCGGCGCCGCGGTCGAGACCCTGCTGCGCCCACTCGAAGACGGCCTGCACGCTCCAGCCGGGCCGAGGCCCCGTCGGTCGCATCTGCCGCTGCCATCGGTCGAAGGAGCCCTGCTCCTGCGCGGCGCGCACACGTTCGCCGACCGACTGACGCGGGTCCTGTGCCCAGAGCCGCCAGGGGCGGGGCTCGAAGGCGTCCCGTACGGCCGCGGCGAGTTCCGCCTCGCCCTCGGGAGTACGGGGGAATCTGCCCAGCACCGGGGCGGCCAGTGACCGCAGCCCCGTGTCGTCGTCGCGCAGGGCGAGTTCATCGAGGGCCCAGGCCCAGTTGGCGCCGGTCGCCGCGTACCGCCGCAGCAGCCCCAGGGCGTCGCTCCTGCCGTACGAGGCGAGGTGCCCGAGCACAGCGAGCGCGAGCCCGGTCCTGGTCTCCTCGCCGTCGATGACGTCGTCGGCGCCGAAGAGGTGCTGCTGGATCTCTTCGAGTCCGCCGTCGAGGTCCAGGTACAGGCGGGCGTAGTAGAGAGAACGGTTCTCGACCTGCCAGTCGTGGCGGGGATCACTCACGACGCAGTGGTTCAGCGCTGCCAGCGCTTCGGGGCGTGGCGCCGCGAGCGCGTGCAGCGTGCCGTCACCACGGCCCCTCTGAAGGAGACCGAGCAGGGTGCCGCTCGGCGCTATGACTGGATCAAACATGGAAGAAGCCTCACATCAAGCTGTCGACGCAACCGGAAATCGTGGATTACCTGGCCGCGCGACAACATGCTCGGCTGCCCGCCGTCTCTTGCTTGGTGTAGACCATCTTCCTGCCTCTCGTCGGT
The DNA here is from genome assembly GCF_017315755.1 of Streptomyces beijiangensis. Lineage (GTDB taxonomy): Bacteria > Actinomycetota > Actinomycetes > Streptomycetales > Streptomycetaceae > Streptomyces > Streptomyces beijiangensis. The sequence continues at coordinate 25,512 of NZ_JAFLRJ010000262.1, read as the reverse complement.
GGCCCGAATCGGACCCGCGACGTCATGATGACCCAGCCGTATTGACCGCCGCGACCACATTTACGACGCCCGCTCTCATGAGGCGCCGAACAGCTCCACCAGCTCCGTCTTCCCGAACATCCGTGCGGTATCCACCGCGGACGGTGTTCCGGCCGCCGGATCGGCGCCACCGGCGAGCAGGGCGCGGATCACCGCGTCCTCGCCCTTGAAGACGGCTCCGGCCAGCGGGGTCTGTCCGCGGTCGTTGGCCCGGTCCGCGTCCGCGCCACGCGCGAGCAGAGCCTCCACCGCGGCCGCATGGCCGTGATAGGCGGCGAGCATCACGAGCGAGTCCCCCCGGTCGTTGCTGAGGTTCGCCGGGACGCCCGCGTCGACGTACGCGGCGAGCGGCCCGGTCTCACCGCGGCGCGCGAGGTCGAAGACCTTCGTCGCCAGCTCGATGACCTCGGGATCCGGAGCCTCGCTCATCGGACGGACCGCCTCTCTGCTGGGCACGGCACGACAGCCGTACGAGTGAATCGTCAGGGTACTGCCCGCCGGACGACATGACCCGGCCCGGCCGTGGCAAAGATCACCGCGACCGTGATCACCACGGTGACCAGGCGTGCGACACCCCGCCCGAGTGGCGGACCGGCGTACTCCAGTCCAGTGAATTTCTCGAAAAATCACCCATTTGCACCTTTTATCGCATAGATACTTTCTGTGAGCCTGGAAGAACTCATGGTGACTGTCCCCACAACCAGGAGAACCCCTCATGATCCTGTCGATCTCAGGCGTGGTGTTGCTCGGAATCATCGTCTTCCTGTTTTTCAGGAAGGACGGACTCAAAGCGTCACACGCGCTCGTCTGCGCCCTCTTCGGTTTCTATCTCGCGGGCACCGCCATCGCCCCGAGCATCAAGGCCGGGGGCGCCAGCCTCGCCAGCCTTCTCGGCGGGATCAAGTTCTGACCTCTCCCCCCACCCTCCCCATCACCCCTGGAGACAGACGTGGCCCGGCGACCACTCCCCCGCATTCTGAGCAGCAGCAGTGCCTCGATCACCCGCAGCCGCGAGATTGCGCGAACGGCCGCCGACAGCGCCACCGACGTCCTTCACCCGCTGATCACGATCAGTCGTGGTCTGCGGAAGCTCGCAGCAGGGGGGCGGCTCAAATGGGCGTCCCTGCCCAAGGAGCGGCGCGGTCCCGCGCTGTTCCTGGCCGCCGCCTGCGTCCTGGTGGTCGCGCTCATCCCGTACGGGCCGTTGCTGGCCCTGATCACGGTGATGGCCGCGGCCGCCTGGAAGGGCCGCGAGCGCGTCCCCGTACAGACCGGTCCCGGCGAGGCGGAGACCGGTCGCCTCCAGTCGCTCTACGAGGCCCTGGTGCCGTACTTCTCGGTGCCGGAGGACCCCGCTCCGCTCTTCGCCCACGGCGGCGAGTGGGACAAGGCGTTCAGTGACTACGAGTTCGACGCGGACGGGCGCATCAGCACACTGCGGATGAAGTACCCGGCGTACTTCACCGACGGCGAGGCCGCTTCCCGCGCCCGTATCGAACAGCTGCTGCACGCCAAGTCGGGCCGCGGCCGCGAGTACCACTTCGCCTGGGACGAGGAGGGCAACCAGCTCGTGATGAGCGTGCTGCCCGCCCTCTCCACCTCCATCGCCGCCCAGCCGTTCGTCACCACCCCCGGCGAGACGGTCATCGGATTCACCGACGCGGGTGCGGTGCAGCGCACCATGCCGGTGACGGACGGCGAGGAGACCTGTGACGCGCCGCCGGTCGTCTGGCGGACGGGAGCGCGCTCGACGGAGCCGCATCTGCTCGTCGTCGGCGAGCCCGGCAGCGGCACCACGACCCTGCTGCGCTCGATCGCTCTGCAGACGCTGCGGTACGGCGATGTGCTGATCATCGAGGGCAGCGGAACCGGCGAGTACGCCTGCCTCACGGGGCGCAGCGGCGTCCTGGCCGTCGAGTGCGGCCTCGCCGGGGCCCTGGCCACCCTGGAATGGGCGGCGCACGAGACCGAGCGCCGGCTCATCTCGGCCAACCGGGCCAGGCAGGCGGGCCACCCCGCACCCGAGGACACCAAGCGCCCGCTCTGGATCCTCCTCGACCGGCCCAGCATCTTCGGCCATCTCGCCGCGGCCGACGGACGCACCGATCCCCAGCAGCTGTTGCAGGTCCCACTGCGGCACGGCAGGGCGGCCAACGTGACGGTGGTGGTGGCCGACCAGTTCGACACCCTGGACACGCTCAGCGACACCGTCCGCCAGCACACCCGCGCGCGGGTGGTGCTCGGTCCCGCCTCGCCCGAGCAGGTGGAGTCGGTGCTCGGCGCCCCGCCGCACACCACACCCACGGCCGTGGTCCCGCCGGGCCGGGGCTACGCACGCCTGGGCACCGGTCCGGTGCTGCGCCTCCAGGTCCCGGCCACACCCGATCCGTACGACGACGCCACCAGTGAGGCGCACCGCCAGGCGGTCATCGACCTGCTTCCGGAGCGCCAGGTCCCCCTGGACTCGGCGCCCGTGGAGGCCGCCGTACCGGCTGAGGGCTGACCTGAGCGCCGGCGCTCAGGCCTCGGCCGTCAGTCCTCAGGCGACGAAGGTCCGCGGGGCGTCGGCACCGGTGCCCGCACCGGTCTCGACCAGCCTCGCGGCAGCCGCCAGCCGGGCCGCGGCCTCCACGGCCACGGGACCGCCGACCGTGAACGGCAGGCGTACATATCCCTCGAAGGCCCCGTCGACCCCGAAGCGGGGCCCCGAAGGGACCCGCACCCCCACCCGCTCGCCGACCTCGGCCAGCCGGGAGCCGGAGAGCCCCCCGGTCCGTACCCACAGGGTCAGCCCGCCGTGCGGGACGTCGAACTCCCAGCTCGGCAGCTCCTTGCGCACCGCGGCGACCAGGGCGTCGCGGTTCTCCCGTGCCTGGGCACGGCGAATGGCGACGGCCTCCTCCCATCCCCCGGTGCTCATCAGCCAGTTGATGGCGAGCTGCTCCAGCACGGGCGTGCCCAGGTCGGCGTAGGCCCGCGCCGCCACCAGGCTGCGGATCACGTCGGGCGACGCCCGCACCCAGCCGATCCGCATCCCGGCCCAGAACGCCTTGCTCGCCGATCCGACGGTCAGCACGGTGGACCCCGACGGGTCGAAGGCGCAGACGGGGCGCGGCATCTCGGTGTCCGCGTCGAGGCAGAGTTCGCTCATGGTCTCGTCGGCGATGAGCACCGTGCCCGCCGATCGTGCCGCCTCCACCAGCTGCCTGCGCTGGTCCTCGTCGGCGAGGGCGCCGGTCGGGTTGTGGAAGTCGGCGACCACATAGGCCAGCCGCGGCGCCGCGTCACGCAGCACCTGACGCCACCGCCCCAGGTCCCAGCCGCCGAGGCCCTCGGCCATGGCGACGGGCACCAGGCGCGCTCCGGCCTCCCGCATGAGCTGCAGGATGTTGGCGTACGACGGCGACTCGACGGCGATCCGCTCGCCGCGCCCCGCGAAGAGATGGCAGATGGCGTCGATGGCGCCCATCGCCCCGGTGGTGACCATGATCTGCTCGGGCATGGTCGGGATGCCCCGCGCGGTGTAGCGGTCGGCGAGCATCTGGCGCAGCGCGGGCAGCCCGGCCGGGTAGTCGCCGTGCGTGTGCGCGTACGGAGGCAGGTCCTCCAGCGCGCCCTGTACGGCCCGGGTGAGCCAGGGTTCCGGAGCGGGCAGCGAGGCGCAGCCGAGGTCGATCATCGAGCCGAGGGCCTCGGGCGCCAGCGGTTCCAGGCCGCGGGCGGGCAGCGGATTGCCCGCGGGCACCGCGGTCCAGCTGCCGGCACCGCGGCGGGACTCCAGGAAGCCCTCGGCGCGCAGCGCCTCGTAGGCGGCGGCCACGGTGGTACGGCTGACGGCGAGCGCCAGGGCCAGTTCGCGTTCGGCGGGGAGCCTGGCCGCGACGGGGACCCGGCCCTCCAGGACCAGGAGCCTGACGCCGTCGGCGAGGGCCCGGTAGGCAGGGGGCTTACGGGTCCCGGGTCCGGCGGGACGGGACTGCTGGGCGTTGAGCTGGCGGGCCAGCTGAGCCGGTCCGACCGCTGAAGTCCACTGAGCCATGGATTTCAGTCCACCTTCCCCGAATTGGCCATGGTTGGCATCTGACGACAAGCCACAGAGTGTCATGTATCAGTCCACCACCACTGCACGGGGGAACGCTTTGTCCAGGAATCTCACCCGCCGGCTGGTGCAGCTCTACGTCGGCCTCGCGTTGTACGGGGCGAGCTCGGCGCTCCTGGTGCGCGGTGGTCTCGGCCTTGAGCCCTGGGGCGTGCTCCACCAGGGGCTGGCCGAGCGCACCGGGCTGACCATGGGCGAGATAGCGATCATCGTCGGCGCCGCGGTCCTGCTCCTCTGGATCCCGCTCAGACAGCGCCCCGGACTCGGCACGGTCTCCAACGTCTTTGTCATCGGCATCGCGATCGACTCCACCCTCGCCCTGCTTCCCGAGGTCCACGGCCTGTTCGGCCGGATCGCGCTGACGGTCACGGGGATCGTGCTCAACGGGGTCGCCACCGGCCTCTACATCGCCGCCCGCTTCGGCCCCGGGCCGCGCGACGGGCTGATGACCGCACTCAACCGGATCACCGGACGGTCGGTCCGCCAGGTGCGGACCGCCCTCGAAGTGGCTGTCGTGGCGACGGGTTTCCTGCTCGGCGGCACCGTCGGCGTGGGCACGGTCGCGTACGCCCTGGCGATCGGTCCGCTTGCCCAGTTCTTCCTGCGCGTCCTCGCCGTTCCGGCGCCGGGCGAAGGCAGCACGGTCGTCGCCGGCGGTACACCGGAGCAGGCGACAATGCGCGGGTGACCCGCATACGCCACCCCTTTCTGGACTGTCTCGGCGATGGACTGCCGATCCCCTTCGCCCACCGCGGCGGGGCTGCGGACGGCCTGGAGAACACCGCGGCCGCCTTCAGACGCGCTTCCCGGGCGGGGTTCCGCTACTTCGAGACCGATGTGCACGCCACGGCGGACGGCCGACTCGTCGCCTTCCACGACGCGACCCTGGACCGGGCGACGGACGCGCACGGCCGGATCTCCGCTCTTCCGTGGAGCGAGGTCGGGCGCGCCAGGGTGGCGGGCCGTGAGCCGCTGCCGCTCTTCGCGGAACTCCTCGACGAGTTCCCCGGGGCCCGCTGGAACGTCGATGTCAAGGCGGAGCGCGCCCTCGCCCCGCTGATCGAACTGATCCGCAGGACGGATGCCTGGGACCGGGTCTGCGTCGGCTCCTTCTCCGAGAGCCGGGTGTCCAGGGCGCAGCGCCTCGGGGGCCCGCGCCTCGCCACGTCCTACGGCGCCGGCGGCGTACTCGCGCTGCGCCTGCGCTCCTTCGGTCTGCCCGCGCCCCTTCGGGGCAGCGCCGTCAGCGCCCAGGTGCCGGAGTCGCACAACGGGATCAAGGTGGTCGACCGGCGCTTCGTCCGGGCCGCACACGCCCGCCAACTGCAGGTCCACGTATGGACGGTCAACGATCCGGGCCGGATGCACGCGCTTCTCGACCTCGGCGTGGATGGCATCATGACCGATCATCTTGAGACTTTGCGCGCGGTCCTCACCGAGCGGGGAGCGTGGATCTGACGATCGGGGACGCCAGTTGAGCACGGAGTCGACGAAAACCGCGCGGGCGGCGGGGAGCACGGCGACCGGGGACGCCCGCAGACGCGAGCAACACGGCTGGTACTTCTACGACTTCGCCTGCTCGGTCTACTCCACGAGCGTGCTCACCGTGTTCCTCGGCCCCTACCTCACCTCGGTCGCCAGGGCCGCCGCCGACGCGGAAGGCTTCGTCCACCCGCTGGGGATCCCGGTGCGCGCCGGTTCGGTCTTCGCGTACGCGGTCTCGCTGTCGGTCGTCGTCGCCGTCCTGGTGATGCCCCTGGCGGGCGCCGCGGCGGACCGCAGCGGCCGGAAGAAGCCGCTGCTCGCCGCGGCCGCGTACACCGGTGCGACCGCCACCGTCGGCATGTTCTTCCTGGACGGCGACCGCTATCTCCTGGGCGCGCTGCTGCTGATCGTCGCCAATGCGTCACTCTCGGTCTCGATGGTGCTCTACAACGCCTATCTCCCCCAGATCGCCGGTCCCGAGGAACGCGACGCGGTCTCCTCGCGGGGCTGGGCGTTCGGCTACACCTCCGGTGCGCTCGTGCTGGTCCTCAACCTGGCGCTGTACTCCGGCCACGACAGCTTCGGGGTCTCCGAGGCGACGGCGGTGAGGATCTGCCTCGCCTCGGCCGGGGTCTGGTGGGGCGCCTTCACGCTCATACCGCTGCGGCGGCTGCGCGACCGGAGGACGAATCGTTCCGACAGCACGGGCACGGGTGCGGTCGGTGCCGGATGGCGTCAGCTCGTGGCGACGCTGCGGGACATGCGGCGCCATCCGCTGACGCTCTCCTTCCTGCTCGCCTATCTGGTCTACAACGACGGCGTCCAGACGGTGATTTCGCAGGCGTCGATCTTCGGCTCGGAGGAGCTCGGCCTCGACCAGACCACGCTGATCACTGCCGTCCTGCTGGTCCAGGTGCTCGCGGTGGCCGGGGCGCTGGGAATGGGCCGGATGGCCAGGACGTACGGCGCCAAGCACACGATCCTCGGCTCGCTCGCGGTCTGGGCGCTGATCCTGGTGGCGGGGTATTTCCTGCCCGCGGGGAGGCCCGTCTGGTTCTTTCTGCTCGCCGCGGCGATCGGGACGGTCCTGGGCGGCAGCCAGGCGCTCTCCCGGTCGCTCTTCTCCCACCTGGTGCCCGCGGGCAAGGAGGCCGAGTACTTCTCCGCGTACGAGATGAGCGACCGCGGGCTGAGCTGGCTCGGACCCCTGGTATTCGGTCTGGCGTACCAGCTGACGGGCAGCTACCGCGACGCGATCGTCTCGCTCGTGGTCTTCTTCCTGCTGGGTTTCTTCCTGCTGGCGCGGGTACCCCTGAGGCAGGCGGTGGCGGCTGCGGGAAACGCTGTGCCGGACCGAATTTAGACCTTCAAGTAAAAGGCCGCTAGTGTACGCCTTTGGTCTGCCAGGCGGACCGTTACTGCGTGGTGATTACGTCAAGACGCAGGGTGACATCTTAGATCAGATGTGACAAAGCGGGCACTGGTGGGTACAACAAGGGGCGGCGCGACGGGCGACGCATGACCGGCAACGGGAATCTTTGCCGCCGACCGGACGTTGACCGGATAACGACGACAGCGACAGCGATACCTGTCCTGTGGGCGACAAGCCCGGGAGGCACGATTCATGAGTGAGCGAGCTCTTCGCGGTACACGCCTCGTGGTGACCAGCTACGAGACCGACCGCGGCATCGACCTGGCCCCGCGCCAGGCGGTGGAGTACGCATGCGAGAACGGACATCGCTTTGAGATGCCGTTCTCTGTAGAGGCGGACATTCCGCCGGAGTGGGAGTGCAAGGCGTGCGGCGTCATGGCACTCCTGGTGGACGGGGACGGCCCTGAGGAGAAGAAGGGCAAGCCTGCGCGTACACACTGGGACATGCTCATGGAGCGGCGCACCCGCGAGGAGCTCGAGGAGGTGCTGGCCGAGAGGCTGGCCGTCCTTCGCTCCGGCGCCATGAACATCGCAGTGCACCCGCGGGACAGCCGCAAGTCCGCGTAACGCCGAGGCGTTCGCGTACAGCACGTACAAGAGCCGCCGGCCGCCACACGCTTCAGGGCGTGTGGCGGCCGGCGGCTTCTTGCTGTCCGGACTGCTGGTGGTCAGGAAGTGAGCGGCGGGCGGGGGCCGTCGTCCCGGCGCGGACCCTGGCCGTCCTCCCTGATGACCTCGCCCTGGACGACCTTGCCGTCGGGGCGGTGCATACGTGCCTGCTGGAAGGCGTCGCCGAGGGTGCCGGGCGTCGCCGCGCTCATACGGCGCTGCAGCGAACGCTCGGTGAACCGGCTGAGCAGGGATCGCACCGGCGGCAGGAGGCACAGCAACCCCACCGCGTCGGACACGAATCCGGGGATCATGAGCAGCAGTCCGGCCAGCATGAGGAAGCCATTGCCGCCGCTCTCCGCACCGCCGGGGCCCGCCGGGGGTACGACCCCCGACTGCTGTTGCTGAAGCGTCTCCGTGAGGCTCCTGAAGGCCCGGCGGCCCGCCCGCTTGATCACGGCGGCGCCGAGCACGAAGCCGCCCACCAGGAGAAACAGGACGGTCAGCCCGCTCGTGGCACTCGCCACGACGGTCAGCAGCCAGACCTCCAGCACCAGCCAGGCGGCGACGGCGAGAGGCACGATCGTGCGGGCGCGTGAGCGCTTGGGAACTGTCGGGGGCGGTGAGCCGGTCGTCATGCTCCCAGTGCGCCTGGACGCGCGCCGTGATGGCGTAAGGGGGAGATCAGGACGGCTTGCGTCCGAGGAGCTTGTTGGCCCGGGAGCCGACGCCCCAGACCGTGACCCGCCACAGCGCCTCGACGACGATGTCCTTGCTCATCTTGGAGTCGCCGATCTCGCGCTCCACGAAGGTGATCGGGACCTCGACGACATGGAAGCCCCCCTCGACCGCACGGCGGGCGAGGTCGACCTGGAAGCAGTACCCCTGGGAGGCGACCTCGTCCAGGCCGAGCCCTTCGAGGGTCTCCTTGCGGAAGGCCCGGAAGCCACCGGTGACATCACGGATCGAGACACCGAGAAGCAGCCGTGAGTACGTGCTGCCGCCCCGGGAGATGAGCTGGCGGTACTTGGGCCAGTTGACGGTACGGCCGCCCGGCACCCAGCGCGATCCGAGCACCAGGTCCGCGCCCTTGAGGGCGGTGAGCAGCCGGGGCAGCTCCTCGGGCTGGTGCGAGCCGTCGGCGTCCATCTCGACAAGGACCCCGAAGCCGTTCTCGATGCCCCAGCGGAAGCCCGCGAGGTAGGCCGCGCCGAGGCCTTCCTTGCCCTTGCGGTGCAGTACGTGGACCCGGGCGTCGCCCGCGGCGATCTCGTCCGCGATCTTGCCGGTGCCGTCGGGACTGTTGTCGTCGGCGACCAGCACCTCCGCCTCGGGCACCGCGGCACGGACCCGGGCAACGATCGGCTTGATGTTCTCGGCCTCGTTGTAGGTCGGAATGATGACCAAGGCCTTGCCGAGCGGACCGTATCGCCGCTCACCGCCGTCGTTCACTGCTGCCCCTTACTGTCCATGCGCTGATGCATCACCTTATCGAGCGCACATGCGGAGGCTGCCGCCGACGCTCACTTGCGCCGTACGGAACTGCGGATCGGGGCCCGGCGTCCTTCGGGCCGACCTCGGACCCGCCGGCTGCGAGTCGACCGAAAGCCGTTGTCTACTGAACCCCGGGCCCCACCCGGGTGCCACCATCCGGCCTGCCGAAACCTTCCCTCGCCCCCGAGGCGCGGGCGCTGAACCTGGCTCCCAGTGACGGTGTGCCTGACCGGCACACCACCCCATGACCCAGCGGCGTTCGACGACTGCGTGGAGGTTTGCCGACCGGACGTCCTGTGGTGGACTCGGCCGAACCTACCCGCCGGTGACTGCTTTCTGTCAACAGTCGCCCTACCTGCGGTGTTGACCCAAATCTCCAGGTCAGTACGGAAGATCCGCAGGTGGCCGGAGAGCGCGTCGGCCATCGATCGGCGGTACGAAATGTCCCTTTGTCACTCGTTCGGACGCACGAAGACCGTTTGTCCGAACACCACGGTCCGCAGGCAGACCGGGAGTTCGGCGCCCGGGGTGAGGTCGGGAAGACCGGGCGTACCGGAGCGGGGGTCGGTGGACCAGCGCGAGACCCGGTCGTCCGGGGCCTGGACGACGAGCTCGGAGGTGCGCCAGACCGCGTAGTCGGCCGGGGCGCCGGGTACCAGCACGCCCGCGTCGTCGCGGCCGATCGCCCGCCAGCCGCCGCGGGTGTGGGCGGTGAACGCGGCGCGCGCCGAGATGCGGTGCTCGGGAGTGCGGTGGAAGGCGGCGGCGCGCACGGTGCCCCACGGGTCGAGCGGCGTGACCGGGCTGTCGGAGCCGAAGGCCAGGGGGACCCCGGCACGCAGCAGGGCGGCGTACGGATTGAGCGTGCGGGCCCGGTCGGCGCCGAGCCGCTGGGCGTACATGCCGCTCTCGCCACCCCAGGCCGCGTCGAAGGCGGGCTGGACGGACGCGGTCAGACCGAGTTCGGCGAAGGCGGCGACGGTCTCCGGGGTGAGCATCTCGGCGTGCTCGACGCGGTGGCGGGCCGCGCGGATGCGGGTCAAACCGACCTTCTGGGACGCGGCACGGACCCCGTCGACGACGGCGGTGACCGCGGCGTCGCCGATGGCGTGGAAGCCCGCCTGGAGGCCGGCCTCGGTGCAGGCGGCGACATGCGCGGCGACTGCCGCCGCGTCGAGGTGGGCGGCGCCGGTGTGCGGGGCGTCGGCGTACGGCTCGTGGAGGCAGGCGGTGTGCGAACCGAGGGAGCCGTCGACGAAGAGGTCGCCGGCGGCGCCGATCGCACCGAGTTCGCGGATGCGTTCGGCGTCCTTGGCGTTCGCAATCTCCTGGGCCCAGTAGCCGAAGACCCGGGGTCCCGCCTCGTCGGCGGCGAGCTTCAGCAGCGAGGTGAAATCGTCCGCGTCGGAGATCTCGGGGCCGCCGCACTCGTGGAGCGCGCCGATGCCGAGCGAGGCCGCGTGCCTGAGGGCCGCGCGCTGCGCCTCGGTGCGCTGCCCGGGGGTGACGGCCGCGTGCGCGGCGGCGCGCACCGCGTGGTGGGCGGCGCCGGTGAGGGGGGCGTCCGGGTGGTAGCCGGCGAGCCCGGTGACGCCGGGCACCAGGTCGAGGAGTGCGGTGGAGACCACGGCCGAGTGGACGTCGACCCGGGGCAGATAGAGCGGCCGGCCGCCGGCGGCCTCGTCGAGCGCCCGGCGGGACAGCGACTGCTCGCCGGTCCAGCGCGCGGCGTCCCAGCCGTGGCCGAGCAGGATCTTGTCGCCGGGCCTGGCCTCGGCATGGGTCCGTACGAGAGCGAGCGCCTCGGCGGCGGTACGGGCCTTCGAGAGGTCGAGGCCGGTGAGGGCGAGCCCGGTGGAGGTCGTGTGCACATGTGCGTCCGTGAACGCGGGGGTGACCAGAGCCCCTTCGAGGTCGACTGTTTCGTCGACACCGCTCGCGAAGGCGTCCGCGGCCCCTTCGGAGCCGACCCAGGCGACATGACCGCGCTCGACGACCATGGCGGTGGCGAAGGGGTCGGCGGGGCTGTGGATGTCTCCACCGCGCAGCAGCACGGTGCGGTGGTCGGCCCGGGGGGTGGTGTGCTCGGTCATGGGGACCAGTCTCGCGCCTCCGGACGGGTGGTCCCCACCGGGGGTACCGCTCGGGCGCGGCCCTCAGATGTGCGGGGGGCGGGCCTCGTACGGGGTGGAGAGGACGACCGTCGTGCGGGTGGAGACGCCCGCCAGGGACCTGATCCGGGTGAGCAGGTGCTCCAGGGCGAGCGGGGTGGCGACACGGACCTTGAGGATGTAGTTCTCGTCACCGGCCACGCTGTGGCACGCCTCGAGCTCGGGGACCCCGGCGAGCCGTTCCGCGATGTCGTCGGGGGCGCTGGGGTCGAAGGGCTTCACGGAGATGAACGCGGTGAGCGGCAGCCCGACCGCCTCCGGGTCGACGACCGCCGCATAGCCGCGGATGACCCCGCGCTGCTCCAGCCTGCGGACGCGCTGATGCACCGCCGAAGTGGACAGGCCGGTGGCCTTGCCCAGGTCGGTGTAGCTCATCCGCCCGTCCTTGACGAGCAGCCCCACAATCTGACGATCCAGCTCCTCCATGCGGATCAACCTATGGCCAGGGACGGCATCCGGCACAGTCGCGGCAACCCGAAAGGGGCACCTGCGACAGGCATGTGACGAACACCACAGGTTTGTGACCGTGTCCACGGGGTCGGCGCGGTTACCGCAACGACCTGACGGGAAGTGCTTGCTGTGGTCGAGGCCACTGCGCCTGGTCGGCCCACCCTAGGGGGAGTCTCCATGCAGAACCTGAAGTCCGTTGATCCCATCGCATCCTTCGACTCCGTCGACAACGATGCCGACACCCAGCTGGACGCGTACGACACCTTCGAGATGTTCCGGGTCATCTGCCCGGACTGTGCGCAGCCGATCGCGCTCCTGGCGGACGAGGACGTACTGCCCGAGCACGCGCTCTGCGCCAGCCCGTGGAACCCCTTCGGGCTCACGGCATGCGCGGGGACCGGCCGGCCGGCCGCGGACGCCAAGCCCGCCGACGAGACGCTCGAGGTACAGGAGCAGGTCACCGCGCTGCTGCTGACGCTCCCTCAGGGACTCGACTGGCGCACGCAGCCCTTCTCGCATGTGGGCGGTCCGGGCTCGCAGCCGATCAGGGTTCCGCAGATGCGGAGCGAGGCCGCCTGATCACCAGTACGTTCCGCGCACCATGGCTTCGAGGCTGCCCTGGTGCAGGATCATCCGGTCCGGGTTCTCCGGGACCTGGACCTCACCGAAGTGGACCTGGCGGTAGGCGATTCTGAGCATCACGATCGCGTGCCGCAGGGCCGCGTAGAGCGTGTGGAACTCCATGTCGCGCGGGGTGTGCCCGGTGAGCGACGCGTACGCGCCCTCGATGTTCTCGCGGCGCAGGAAGTCCGGCAGTCCGCTCTGACCGAAGGACTCGGTGAGGTCCTGGAAGAAGCGGTGCAGATAGACCGCCCAGCCGAGGTCGAGTTCGCACGGCCCGTAGGCGGCCATCTCCCAGTCGAGTACGGCGGCGGGATCGAAGCCGTCGTAAATGATGTTGCCGATCCTGGCGTCGCCCCAGCCGAGGACGGACGGCCCCTCGTCGTTCGGCCAGTGGTCGTCGAGCCAGTCGAACGCGCTCTCGATGAGCGGTGAGGGCGCCACACCCTTCACCACCCAGGCGTAGTAGGCCCGTTGGGCCGCCACATGACGGCGCAGCGGACTGCCCGATCCCTCAGGGAGCAGGAACTCCGCTTCCTTCGGCGGGAACTGGGTGTGCAGCCTTGCGAGGACGGAGACCGTTCCGCGCTCCAGACGGGCGCGTTCGGCGTCCGTCGCGGCGTGCAGCCAGTTCCCCTCGTACGTGTAAGGCATGACGTCGGGCGGCACCCTGCCCTCGGCGCGGTCCATCACGAAGAACGGTGCGCCGAGCGGGGCCGGGTCCGTCTCCAGCCAGCGCACGCACGGCACCGGGATGTCCGTGTGCTCGGCGACCAGGCTCATCACGCGGTGCTGGCGCTCCATGTCGTACGAGGGGAAGACGGTGTACGCGGCCGGGTCTGCGGCCAGCCGCAGGGCGCAGGCCCGCACCGGTGCGTCGGGGTGGACGAGGTCGAACAGCAGCGTCTCGCTGGACATGCCGTTGGAGTCCGGGACGGTGATGCCCTCGACGCGTGCGCCGGGCAGCGGTCCGGAGAGCCAGGCCGTCAGCCGGTGGCCGAGCTCCTGCGGGTCGCGGGTGGTGGTGCGGGGGCGGGGTGCCGTGGTCATGGCGGTGCTCCTCGCTCGCGGGGCTTGAAGGGCGTTCAGAGGGCGTTCAAGGGGCCTTCAGGAGGCCTTCAGGGAGCGACCGAGTCGTAGCCGGTGAATCCGCTCGGGTCGTGGCGGCCGAAGCTGCCGTGCTCGAAGATGCCGTGGCCGGTCTGTCCGTCCAGGGTGAAGCGGGCCGCGTGGTCCGTGACGCCGAAGGCCGCCATGCGCTGGGTCGCCGGGTCCGAGAGGTCGTAACCGCGCCGGTCGGTCCAGCCGCGCCCCTGCCAGCTGCCGTGCTGCCAGTCGGTGGCGGGCGGGTAGCCCGCGCCGACCGCGAGGGGCGAGGAGCGGAGGATCTCGACGCCCAGCTCCAGGGGTTTGCCCGCAGGGTCGGCGAGATGGACGACGGCGCGCTCGGGGTGCCGGGTGCCGGGGCGGTAGGTGATGTCGGTCCTGGGCCAGCCGAGCTGGGCGTCGGGCGCTCCTTCCCGTACGAGAAGAGCCTCGTTCAGCGTGCGGTATCCGTCCGCGTCCTCCTGGGCGATGACCATGACGAATCGGTCCTCGAAGCGGACGGGGATCCAGAGCCAGTGGAACCCTTCGGGGCGGTGCTCCTCCGCGGCGCGGCCGCCCTCCTCGCCGGGGATGGGCCGCACGCCCCAACTGCGGTCCCTGGTACCGGTCCACTCCCCCGCAGTGAGGAGGATCTCCTCGCCTCCCGCGCGGATGGTCCCGGTGCAGTTGCCCGCCTGGACGTAGCGGCGGCCCTCCAGCATCAGACGGTCGCCCCGGCGCTGGGTGTGGTGGGGTTCCCAGACGGCGGGGAAGTCCGCGCTCCACTCGATGTCGAACGCGAGGGAGCCGGGGTCGTCCGGGTCGGGGTCGCAGTGCAGGGTCAGCCGGCGCAGCGGCTCGTCGACGGTGATGCGCAGCGGTCCCACGGAGAGGTTCATGCGGTCGTCGGAGAGGGCGTCCGAGGCCCGTACGGCGAGGAGTTGGTCCCCGCGGCTCAGCGTCGCGTAGGCGTCGATCACACCCGTGTTCGGGTAGACACCCAGTCCGACGATGAGCAGGGCCCTGCCTTCGTGGTCGAAGACATGGAATATGCAGCGGTCGTAGGCGTTCCGGTCACCGGTCGCGACATGTTTCATCGACAACGGCGCCTGGTGGATGGGGTATTCGTCGAGTGCAACGGGTCGGTCCACGGCCACGGCGTACCTCCAGGGCGGCAAGGGAGTTGACGGTACGTCAGAAACCCGGCCGGGAGCCAGAGCCCTGAAGGCGCGGAAGCCGTGACCTGAGAGCGGCGTCCGGCGTTTGCCCGGTATGACCCCTGTGCACATCACGGCCGGCACGGGGCGGCGCCGACTCGCCGCCCCGGCACCGGAAGAATCGGTTCCGCACTTCTCCGCCACGCCGATCTACCAGAGCATCCTCCACCGCTGGGAGAGCGCGGGCAGAACCCTGCCGGGACGCCGCGACCAGGAGTGGTCGCGGCTCACGGCGTTCCCCGCCTGGACCGCGCCCGTCAGTGGGACTCGGGACCGGCAAGGTGGCGTGCGATGACCATCCGCTGGATCTGATTGGTGCCTTCCACGATCTGCAGCACCTTGGCCTCGCGCATATAGCGCTCGACGGGGAAGTCCACGGTGTAGCCGTACCCCCCGAGCACCTGGACCGCGTCGACGGTGACCTGCATCGCCGTGTCCGTACAGAAAAGCTTGGCCATGGCGGCCTGCCGGGAGAAAGGCCGCCCGGCGTCGCGCAGCCGTGCGGCGGCCAGATAGAGCGCCCTGCCCGCCTCGATACGGGTGGCCATGTCGGCCAGCATGAAGCGCAGCCCCTGGAAGTCCGCGATGGGGCGGCCGAACTGCTCCCTGCCGGTGGCGTACGCGACCGCCTCGTCCAGCGCCGCCTGGGCGACGCCGACGGCGCAGGCGGCGATGCCCAGCCGGCCGGAGTCGAGGGCGGAGAGCGCGATGGCGAAGCCCTGGCCCTCCTCGCCGAGCCGGCGGGAACCCGGGACCCTGACGCCGTCGAAGTTCAGCTGGGCCGTGGGCGAGCCCTTCATGCCCATCTTCTTCTCCGGCGCGGCGGCGTTCAGCCCCTCGGCGTCACCGGGTACCAGGAAGGCCGTGATGCCCCGGGCGCCCTCGACGCCGGTCCGGGCGAGGACTGTGTAGAAGTCGGCGTATCCGCCGTGGGTGATCCAGGCCTTGGTGCCGGTGATCACCCAGTCGTCGCCGTCGCGCACGGCCTTCGTACGCAACGAGGCGGCGTCGGATCCCGAGGAGGGTTCGGAGAGGCAGTACGCGCCGAGCAGCCCGCCGCCGAGCATGGCGGGGAGATGGGCGGTCCGCTGCTCCTTGGTGCCGTAGCCGGCGAGGGCGTGGCAGGCCAGTGAGTGGACGCTGACACCGAGGCCGACCGTGAGGCGGGCGGCCGCGAGCTCTTCGAGCACCTGGAGATAGACCTCGTACGGCTGGTCCCCGCCGCCGAATTCACTGTCGTACGGGAGTCCCAGGAGGCCGGACTCGGACAGCAGAGTGAAGATCTCGCGCGGGAAGTGCCCGGCCTCCTCCTCGGCGGACGCTCCGGGTGCGATCTCGCGCTGGACGATCTCTCGTACGAGCGCGATGAGGTCCCGGGACTCCTCGGTGGGCAACTGACGGTCCACCAACTGCGGGGCGCGGTCGGGCATGGCGACGCTCTCCTCCCTGTCGGGCGCGGCGGCGAACGCGCGGCCAGGGTGTGGCGGCGCCGCCGGGTCTCGGCCTTGCAGCCGATGCTGCCCTCCCGGATCACGGAAGAGGCTGACCAGCGGCTGTGGCGGCTTGAGTATGCCCGATCGGCGGACTCCCGTCACGGGTCGGAATTGGTCCGAACCATTGACCACACTGGTCTAGTCCTTCTAACGTTCACCCCGGGCGCCTTGCGCGTTCATGTCAAACAAGGCTCCACGGCACGATCCCCCCACGCTCCCCTCCCCCACGAGGTGACACGATGCTCGGACCACACCGTTCCCGCGCCCGCTTCAGGGCGCTCATCGCCGCGGCCTGTACGGGCGTGCTCGGCGCGACTCTGCTCTTCGGGGCCGGCAGCGCCTCGGCCGGCGAAGAGACCGCACCGGCCGCACGGACAGCGCAGACGACACAGACGACACAGACAGCACAGACGGCACAGGCCGCAGCGGCAGGCAGCAAGGTCGTCGGATATTTCGCCGACTGGGATGTCTACCAGCGCAATTACCACGTCAAGAACATCGAGACGTCGGGTTCCGCGGCCAAGCTGACCCACATCAACTACGCCTTCGGGAACGTCACCGGCGGCAAGTGCGCGATCGGTGACGCCTACGCCGACTACCAGAAGACGTACGACGCAGCAGGCAGCGTCGACGGCGTCGCCGACACCTGGGACCAGCCGGTCGCGGGGAACTTCAACCAGCTCCGCGAGCTGAAGAAGCTGCATCCCGGGCTCAAGGTCATCTGGTCCTTCGGCGGCTGGACCTGGTCCGGCGGCTTCGGGCAGGCGGCCCAGGACCCCGCAGCCTTCGCGCAGTCCTGCTACGACCTGGTCGAGGACCCCCGGTGGGCCGATGTCTTCGACGGCATCGACATCGACTGGGAGTACCCAAACGCCTGCGGTCTCTCCTGCGACACCAGCGGCGCCGCGGCCTTCAAGAACGTCCTGTCCGCGCTGCGCGCCAAGTTCGGCACGTCGAACCTGGTCACCGCGGCCATCACCGCGGACGCCTCGGCCGGCGGCAAGATCGAAGCGGCCGACTACGCGGGCGCGGCCCAGTACGTCGACTGGTACAACCCGATGACGTACGACTTCTTCGGCGCCTGGGACGCCCAGGGCCCCACGGCCCCGCACTCCCCGCTCACCTCGTACACCGGCATACCCAAGGCGGGCTTCAACACCGACGCGGCGATCACCAAGCTCAAGTCGCTCGGCATCCCGTCGAACAAGCTCCTGCTCGGCATCGGCTTCTACGGCCGCGGCTGGACCGGAGTGACCCAGGACGCACCCGGAGGCACGGCGACGGGGCCGGCCCCCGGGACGTACGAGCAGGGCATCGAGGACTACAAGGTGCTCAAGTCCAGCTGCCCGGCCACGGGTACGGTCGCCGGCACCGCGTACGCCAAGTGCGGTACCAACTGGTGGAGTTACGACACCCCGGCCACCATCGCGGGGAAGATGAGCTACAAGAACCAGCAGGGCCTCGGAGGCACCTTCCTCTGGGAGCTCAGCGGTGACACGTCCAACGGCGAGCTGATCAAGTCCGTCAGCTGACCGTCTCCACAGCGCACCTGGGGTGGGGAGCCGAACGGCTCCCCACCCCTCGCGTCATGTCCCGGCCGGCGGCGGGGACGGACACTCCGGCACGAACTCCTCGATGGCGTCGAGGGTCTTGCGCAACATCCGCACCAGCAGCTCGCGCACGGTGTCCCGCTCCAGCTCCTGGTGGCTCAGCCAGTCGAGCGTCACGCTCTCGACCGTGTTCAGCCAGCCGCGCAGCGCGAGACGGGCGAGCAGCGGGATCTCCCTGCGCCCGTACGCACCCATGGCGATGGTGGCGATCAGTTCCTCGCGCACCACGTCGCGGATCGCGAGCACCTGGGTGTCGAAGCCGACGCCGCCGGTGACGATGGTGCGGTACGCCGCCTGGTGGTGCTGGGCGTAGAGCAGATACCCGTCGATGGTGCGGTGCACCCGCTCGGCGCGCGGCAGCTCTGTGTGGCCGGCCGCGCCTGCGACCAGTTCGGCGACCGAGTCCTCGACGATGGCCAGGTAGTAACCGCGTTTGCTCTTGAAGTAGTAGTAGATCAGTCCCTTCGCGACGCTCGCGTGCTTGGCGATGTCGTCCATGGACAGCGCGTCGTACGAGGTGTCGGCGAACAACTTCCGCCCGGTTGCGATGAGTTCGGCGCGTCGAACCTGGGATCGTTCGGTCGTTCCGCGCTGTTGACTATTATTCAAATTCAGCCCTAGTCTCCCACTGCCTCAGGATTCCCGCAGTATGGCAGACGTACGGGAGGACCAAGTGAGCGCAGCCAAGCGGCCGTTGACCGAGGGCCGTACCTCATGGAAGAAGACCGCCGTCGTCGCCGTCCCCGCGATTCTCGCGGTCGGCGTCATGGCGTCCGTCATGGCCCAGGGCGCCCTCGCCGCGTCCTTCGCCGTCTCCGGCACCAGCTTTCAGGTCGCTTCGGGGAAACTCACCAGCTCGGGCCTCTCGTCGTACGTCCAGACGGACCGGTCCGTCGACGGCAAGGGCCACCCCGTGGCGCTGCTCGGCCTCGGCGACGCTCGGCTCTCCGACATCTGTCAGGCGGCCGAGGTCAAGACCCCGGTGGGGAACGTGGTGTTCAAGCTGACCGCGGGCGGGGCCGCGGGCGAGGTCACCGCCAGCAGTCTCGTCATCGACGGCGAGGACCTGGTCGGCGACGCCCACTTCGGCACGGCGCAGATCGGCCGGGACGCGTCGACCCTGGACGCGGTGCCCGGGGTCAAGGGCGAGGTGGGCAAGTTCGGCCTGCAGGCCGGGGACATCGAGGTCGACGGGGTGAAGTCGCACGCCTGGTCGGCCACCGGCGGGAACTTCCATCTCAAGGGGCTCAGGGTCGATGTGAGCCTGAACGGCAAGAAGTGCTTCTGAAATGGGATGGCTGGACGATCGCCTTCCGTTGCCCGACGCACGGCACGAATCAAGGAAATGGCGGCGCACCCGGCCCTTCTGGGCCGGACTGCTGCTCATCCTCGGCGGCCTGGAACTGCTCCTGGTCCCGCTCTCGCCACTGACCATCCTGGTCAGCCTGGGCCTCGGCGGGATCGCGGCCATCGGCATCGGTCTCGCGCTGATGGCCGCGGGGGCCTTCCTGTGGTTCCTGCCGCACACCCGCCACTACGTCTCGATCAACGCCCTGATCCTGTCGGTGCTCTCGTTCGCCGCGACCAATCTCGGCGGCTTCCTGGTCGGGATGGGCCTGGGCATCGCGGGCAGCGCGATGGGCTTCTCCTGGAATCCCGTACGGGAGGAGGAACCGCTGCCGGACCGGGGCAGGAACCGTACGCTCGCGGCCGCGCTGCCCGTCGTCCTGCTGGCCGTGCTGGGCCGTCCGGTCCAGCAGGCGCCGGCGCCCGGCTCCGTCACGGTGCCACGCTCCACGCCGACCATCACGACCACGCTCTTCGCGCCGAAGGGCTTCCTGATCGCCGGTGTACGGGAAGTGCCGAGCGCCGGTGGCCCCGTGAAGGTCATGGTGCTGAAAATGAAGTCGGCCTCGCTCACCGACTACCGCCTCACCACCCACGACGGCGGGAACGACATGAGCCTGGGCGCCGACACCCTGGACCTGAGCGGTGATGTGACGCTCTACCTCACCAAGTTCAGCGGCTGTATCGAAGGCGTCATCTGTCTGACCTTCACGCCGGACGGGCTGCCCGTGCCGCCCGTGGTGCCGCCGTTCGTCTTTCTGACGGATGTCAGCGCCGACCAGGCCCTGGTCACCTCCGACTCGATCGACACGACCGGTCTGACGCTGGGGGCCACATGATCCAGATCCAGGCCGCCCTCTTCTGGGCGTACGGCATCGGCGCGACCTTCGCCCTCTCCGCAGGGCGCCAACTGCAGTGGTGGGAGCGGTCGGTGCACGGTGAGGGGGTACGGACGAGGAGCCGCGCGGCCAACCCCTATCTGGCCCTGACCCTGCTCTTCGCCGCGGTGCTGATGGTGCCGACCGGGCTCTTCCTGCTCTGGCAGAACCCGTCCTGGGCGACGATGCACGTGGCGACCGGGCACGACGGGGTGTGGGCGGGGTTCGTGCTGATCTACGCGGGCGGGATCGTGGTGGGCACGCTGCTCGGGTTCCTGGCGGCGCAGGCCCTCGTCCTGGTGGGCGCCGGGTACTGGGCGTATCTCCAGTGCGTGGGCGGTTACTTCCTGCTCTTCGGGACCCTGATCCACGGCTGGGACGGCACCGGCTACCGGCGGATGCTGACCACGAGTACGGCCGCGTACCGCGACTGGCCGAAGGACAGCGTGGTCAACCACGTACTGGACTTCCTGACGTCCGGGACCTTCCTCGCCCTGCTGGTCCTGGGCGCGGCGGTGATCGGGACCATGCTGCTGACCGAGATCGGCTGGCTGGTGGAGGGGTGGAAGCTGCCCGGCGCGGACGAGGACCGCAGGGTGCCGCAGCTCCTCGCGGTCGCGATCGCGGGAGCGGGCGTCCACGGTCTGCCGTTCCTCGGGGCACTGACCGCGAGCATCCTCATGCATCTGCTGGGCGGACCGCTCGGCCTGGCGCTCTTCGCCGTACTGGCCGGCTTCGCGCTGCTGGCGCGGCGCAGTCCCGTGCGCTGGCTCTACGGCCTGGTGGGGGTCCCCGCCCGGCACTGGAAGGCCGACCTGGAGGACCCCGTGCTCACATCAGACCGGTCTGGGTGACGAGCATCGCGAGGACCACGACGAAGGTCCAGCCCGCGATGTGCTCGACGATCTTGTTGGTGTTCCTGGGGCCGCCGGTACGGGCGCGGGAGGACTTGATGGCGGTGGCAGTCATGCTTTCCACAGTGCCAGTGGATCCGGCCCCCGAGGTAGAGACGTTGGTCACTGCCCCGGGGGCCGAACCGCCGGTCAGCGGATGCCGACCGCCGCGAGAGCCCGCTTCTGGGCGGGCGTCGGGTGGGCGGGCCAGTAGAGGTAACAGACACCGCCTGTGCCGGAGGACACACCGCCCGAGGCGTTGTACCGCTTGGTGCGGAGCCAGATGTTCTCCCACTCGGCACGCTTGTAGACGTGCCGCACCGCGGCGTCGTTCGGCGAGGCCGGATCGTTGGCGATCACATCGCCGTCGGCGGTGAAGCCGACGACGGTCATCAGGTGGCCGGAGGTCCCGTACCCGGCACCCGTCAGCTCCGTCTTGAGGAAGGACTGGGACGTTATGGCCGGGATGCCCGCCCGGATCAGCGTCTCCAGGTCGTTCAGCGAGGAGAGCCGGGTGACGACGGCGCTCATGTCCTTGTACGTCGCCGCGTAGGCGGCGTTGAAGGGCCAGTTGCCGCAGCCCTCGTACTGGTAGTCGTAGGTGAAGCGGGCCGCGTGGTCGACCTCGGGGTCGATGTACGACGGGTCCACCCAGGCCAGGTCGGCGGCGGTCGGGCCCCGCCCCCAGTACTTGATGATCATCGCGGAGGAGGTCGGGCTGCACCAGGCCTCGCCGCCGTTGTCGTACTCCGGGTACTGACCGGCGTGGACGTTCTGCGAGAAGCGCGGAACATCCAGTTCCTTCGCCAGGCCCGGCGTCGACGCGGGCACGGTGAAGCGGTCGGGCACCTCGGAGGCCATCGCGCCCAGGCGCCACACGGTGGGCGTGAGCTTGGTGCCCGGGGTGCGGTAGAGCGTCAGGCGCAGCCGGTACGAGAGGAGGCGCAGCCCGCTCGCCGCGTCGTCGATGGAGAAGGTGTCGGTCCAGATGGAGCTCTTGCCGTCGCTCTGGTCGTCCACCGAGGTCCGCTTGATGTCGCCGTCGCCCGCCGCCCAGCGGCCCATCACGTACCAGGGGGTCGCGGTGGAGTCGGAGTACGTGCCCTGCAGTTCGACCTGGATCCAGGTGCCGGCCGGGGCTGCCGCGTTCCAGGAGGCGATGACTTCGGTGGCCGGGACGTGCGAGCGGTGGACGGGCGAGATCCAGGTCGCGTACTCCCAGGTGGAGGTCTTCTGGGTGTGCGGGTCGGTGTAGTCGGTGCGGCCCTTGGGCGCGCCGATGACCAGGCCGGGGCGGCGGCCCGCGACGGCGTGCGTGCCGGAGCCCGCGCCGCAGCGCCAGTCGGTGTACGAGGTCCAGGCCTGGTTGTCCACGAGCGAGGGCTTCCCGGTTCCGGGCTTGCCCGGACGGGCGGCGGAAGTGGCGGGGGTGGCGGCCGAGGCGGGTGCGGCGGACCCGGCAGCGGTGGCCGCGGCTGCCGCGAGCGCGGCGGCGAGGACGGATCTGCGAGGAGTGGAGCTGGTCACAGTGATGGACCCCCAGTCGGATGCGGATGGGGCAGCAAGTGCTGAGCAGTGGGGCAACTATCGCGGGTTCCGGCCGACTTCTGCCAGTGATTCCAGCCGCGTCCTGTCACCAATATTGGTGTGGACCACTGGCGTGACCTGCGGTGGATCAGACGCCTCACTAGGGTGATCCCCATGGAAGACCTTGATCGTCTGGCAGCTGCGGCCGCCGCGCTGCCCGCCTCCTGCGGACCGGTGCGGATCGTCGGCGTCGACGGCCATGCGGGCTCGGGCAAGAGCACCTTCGCCGAGCGCCTCTCCGATGCGCTCGGCGGCGCGCCCGTGCTGCACCTCGACGACCTGGCCACCCACCAGGAGCTGTTCACCTGGACGGACCGGCTGCTCACCACGGTGATCGGCCCGCTCACCCGGGGCGCCGCCGCACGGTACGCACCGTACGACTGGACGCATCGCACCTTCGGCCCCGAACGCGTCCTGGAGCCCGCGCCCGTCGTGCTGATCGAGGGCGTGGGGGCGGGGCGCCGGGTGCTGCGGCCGTTTCTGGCGCGGCTGCTGTGGATGGATCTGGGCGCGGAGGAGTCCTGGGCCCGGGGCCGGCGCAGGGACGGGCCCGCGCAGCGGGAGTTCTGGGACGGATGGACCGCGGCGGAGGTACGACATTTCTCGGCGGACCCCTCGAAGCCCTTCGCGGACCTTCTGGTGCGGCAGGGCAGTACGGGATACGAGTGGCTTCAGCAGCCTTCCGTGACAGCCTGAACGCACCACTCCCTCACGGAGGGTGACAGTCCTACCGTCGGGTATCGAATCGCCCGAAGTCGGCCGCCCGCAGTGCCCCAACTCCGCTTGACCCAGGGCCCGTACAGGTCTTACGTTCTCAATGTGCGGTTTTTCGAAGCCGCCGCAGACGCGAAGCCCCCGGTTGTTCCCCCGTGATCGGGGGCTTCGTTCTGCCCCCACCCCCCGTTTTCCGGGCGCCACACCCCCCTTTCCGATCACCCTCGGTCACCGTCCGCCCACTGGGACGCGCGTCGACAACTCCCCCGCAGCTCTTCGGTACTTGCACCCTGCGCAGGTACGATGCCCTTCGGGGCGGCACCGGCCAGCGGGCCGGTCTGCACAGTACGGGGGCACGGTCTGTGGGGGACGTGATGGACTTCGGCATGCAGGGCACGGGGGCCCCGGCCGATCTCGCCTGGCTGCGTGGTGTGGATGCCTACACGATGGGCGCATATCCGCAGGCCGAGGAGGAGTTCAGGGCCGCTGTGCGGCTCGACCCGGGGATGGCGGACGGCTGGCTCGGACTCCACGCGCTGCGCGTGGACACCACCACCGCGCTGCTGAGGATGCACCGCCACCGGGACCGCTTCGGCGAACAGCGCACACGCCACCGGCGAACGCTCAACTCCTGGTACTGGCTGGGCTGGTGGGTCCAGCCGGTCCTGGAGAGCCCGCGCGACCTCTTACTCGCGCACGCCTCGCACTGGCTCGACGGACGCCACGTCCCGGAGCTGGACCGGGCGCTGGCGGGCCTGCCGCCCGTCGACACGGATCCGCAGGTGCGCTTCCTGCACGCCTGCCGCGCCTACCTCGCCAAGGACTGGGAGCGTCTCGTACGCCATACCGAGTCGCTGGTCGACGATCCGCTGCTCGGCATCGAGGCGGGCCTGTTCGGCGGTATGGCAAGAGTGCGCCTGGAGATGTACGGACAGGCCGAACCGCTCCTCGCCGCCTCCCTGATGCGCTGCCGCAGCGAGCAGCCGCAGCGCAAGGAGCTCCGCTACTGGCTCGCCCGCGCCCACGAGGGCACCGGCCGCAGCGCCGCCGCCCTCCCCCTCTACCGGGCCGTGCACCGGGTGGACCCGGCGTTCATGGACACCTCGGCACGGCTGGCCGCGATCACCGACTCGGACGGCGCCGACGGGTACGACGACTCCACCGACTTCGCCGCCGTGTCGCTCACCGGACTCGGCCAGGACGTGCGCGACGGCGACGCCCTCTACGAGAGCGACCAGCCGGAGGGCAGGGAGCTGCGGTTCGGCGCCGACCCGCTCGCCGCCACCGCGGGACCTCCGCACGATCCCGTACGCCACAAGACGTCCATCCCCGCGCAGCCGTCGGGTCCCGAGCTGCCGACCGGGCCGACGGATCCGGTGCTGCTCGCCGAGGCCATAGACGAACTGGAGCGCATGGTCGGCCTGGAGCCGGTGAAACGCCAGGTCAAGGCCCTCTCCGCACAGCTCAACATGGCTAGGCTGCGCGCGGGGCAGGGACTTCCCGTCCAGCCGCCGAAACGTCACTTTGTCTTCTCCGGTCCTTCGGGGACGGGCAAGACCACCGTGGCCCGGATCCTGGGGCGGGTCTTCTACGCCCTGGGGCTGCTCGGCGGCGACCATCTGATCGAGGCCCAACGGTCGGACCTGGTCGGCGAGTTCCTCGGGCAGACCGCCGTCAAGGCGAACGAGCTGATCGACTCGGCGCTGGGCGGGGTGCTCTTCGTCGACGAGGCGTACTCCCTCTCCAACTCCGGCTACAGCAAGGGCGACGCGTACGGCGACGAGGCACTGCAGGTGCTGCTGAAGCGCGCCGAGGACAACCGCGACCATCTGGTGGTCATCCTGGCCGGCTACCCCGAGGGCATGGACCGCCTGCTGGCGACCAACCCCGGGCTCTCCTCGCGCTTCACGACCCGGGTCGACTTCCCCTCGTACCGGCCGCTGGAGCTCACGTCGATCGGGGAGGTGCTGGCCGCCGACAACGGCGACGTCTGGGACGAGGAGGCGCTGGACGAGCTGCGGTCGATCAGCGGGCACGTGGTCGACCAGGGGTGGATCGACGAGCTGGGGAACGGCCGGTTCCTGCGGACGCTGTACGAGAAGAGCTGCGCGTACCGGGATCTGCGGCTGTCGGGGTATGCGGGGATGCCCACCCGGGACGATCTGTCGACGCTGCGGCTGCCGGATCTGATGCAGGCGTACGGAGAGGTTCTGTCAGGCCGCGGACCGGTGAACCGGGGTCAGCAGGAGCCCCCGCCGCTGTAGGACCCCTCCCCGGGGCTCCGCCC
>NZ_JAFLRJ010000261.1 GCF_017315755.1 Streptomyces beijiangensis | reverse complement strand
CTCTCCACCCCCGCCCTGGCCCACGGTTTCGACCCCGAGCCCGGCGCACCCGGCGTCGGCGACCCGCTCTACCCGACTCTCGGCAACGGCGGCTACCAGGTCACCCACTACGACCTGACCTTCGACTTCACCCCTGTCACCTACGACTTCACCGGCACCGTGAAGATGTCGGCCAAGGCGACACAGGACCTCAGCAGCTTCAACCTCGACCTCGACGGGCCGACGGTCGACAAGATCACCGTCGACGGCAGAGCGGCGGACTTCGGCATCACCCAGACCGGAACCACCGGCTACGAGGTGACCGTCACCCCCGCCCGGCGGCTGCGCCAGGGCGACGCGTTCGCCGTCGTCGCCGACTTCCACGGCAACGGCAAAGCCCCCCTGGTCAGCGTCACCGGCTGGCGGTTCGGTGCGGACGGCGGTTTCGCGTCGGCCACCCAGTCCTCGCGCTGCGACACGTTCTTCCCCTGCAACGACACCCCCTCCGACAAGGCGACGTGGACCTTCCACATCAGCGCCCCCGAGGGTTATGTCGCCACCGCCAACGGCAAGTTGACCGGGAAGGACAAGCGCGCCGACGGCTCCACCGTCTGGCACTTCGCCCTGCGCGAGCGCATGCCCACCGAGCTCCTCGGCATCGCAGTGGTCAAGGGCACCTACCTCTACGGCACCAGCCACACCGGCCTCCCGCTGCGGCACGTCGTCCCGCAGGGCGCGGAGGACACGTACGCGCCGATCGTCGCCCGCACCGCGGACCATCTCGCCTGGCTGGAGGCGAAGTTCGGAAAGTACCCCTTCTCGGTCTACGGCATCCACATCTACGGGGGCTATACGGACGCTCTGGAGAACCAGACGCTCACCCTCATGGGCACCAACTGGTTCAAGCTCAACGCGGACGGCAATCCGACGTACGAGAACACCATGGTCCACGAGCTCACCCACCAGTGGTTCGGCGACTCCGTCACGCCCAACGACTGGCAGCAGGCCTGGCTCAACGAGGGCCCCGCCACCTATTACGCCGCCGTGTACAGCCAGGAGCGCGGCTGGTCCGTCGTCGAGGACAAGATGAAGGCGACGTACGAGAAACTCGACGCGGTCCGCGCCACCGACGGCCCGCCCGGACGGCCCAAGGCCCTGGGCGGCACCAACATCTACGACGGCGGCGCCCTCGTCCTCTACGCCCTCAACCTCCAGGCAGGACAACGGCAGTTCGACCGCATCATGCGCGAGTGGGTGAAGCGCCACAAGGACTCCACCTACACCAGCGAGCTCTTCATCCAGCACACCGTCGAGGTCACCGGCGACCGCACGCTCGACCCCTTCCTCCGCGACTGGCTCTTCGGCGCCGTCAACCCGCCCATGCCCGGCCACCCCGACTGGAAGGCAGCCGCATGAACCGCCGCCTCGCCACCGCGCTCACCGCTGCCGCCGCCCTGCTGGCCACGGCACCGGTGGCCCAGGCCGCCGACTCCCCGGTCCTGCAGGCCTCCCCGCACGGCACCGGCACGGCCTGCACCCACAGCCGGCCCTGCTCGCTGGACGCCGCACGAGACAAGGCGCAGACCCTCCACGGCGGCGTACGGATCGAGCTCGCCGGCGGTACGTACACGCGCACCGAAGCCCTGAAGCTGACCTCCGCCGACTCCGGCACCACCTGGGCCGCCGCACCCGGCGCCCGCCCGGTCCTCTCCGGCGGTGTGACGCTCACGGGCTGGACCGAGGCGGCCGACGGCACCTGGAGTGCCCGCGCCCCCGAAGGCGTCACCCCGCGTCAGCTCTTCATCGACGGACAGCGCGCCACCCCGGCCCGTGGCGGCGCCTGCGCCGCCACGGTCTGCGACGCGACCAAGACCGGCATGACCGGAGCCAAGGCCACCGGCATCGCGGACTGGAAGCGCCCCACCGACGCCGAAGCCGTCATCAAGGTCCGCTGGCGCAACTACCACTGCCGTATCACCGAGGTCACCGGCGACATCATGACCTTCGCCCAGCCCTGCTGGACCAACTCCTCCGGCGGCACCGACCGGACAGGCCCCGCCTGGGACACCACCACCGTGGACTCCTCGCGCTACTCGGGCGTCGCCTTCTTCGAGAACGCACCCGAACTCCTCGACCAGTCGGGCGAGTTCACCTACGACTCGGCCGCGCGCACAGTCACCTACCTTCCGCGCAAGGGCGAGAACATGCGCCGCGCGGCAGCCGTCACGCCCTCCACCGAGCAGCTGCTCACCATCGACGGCGCCCACGACGTCACCGTCCGTGGCATCGGCTTCGTGTACGCCGCCTACCGCCAGCCGGGCACCGACGAGGGCTACGCCGGGATGCAGTCCGGCCTCACCCTCACCGGCGCCACCGGGCCCGTCGACCACGCGGGCCGCTACTACACCAAGCCGTCCGCCGCGCTCACCGTGCGCGGCGGCCGTGACGTCGCCGTCGACCGGGCGTCGTTCACCCACCTCGGTGGGGCGGGGGTGATCCTCGAAGCCGGCACCCAGGAGTCGGGGATCACCCGCTCGTCCTTCACCGACCTCTCGTCCGGGGCCGCGTACATCGGTGACACCGAACCGAACCCGGCGCCCGAACTCGCGGGCGTGGACAACACGTTCGCGTACAACACGATCCTGCGCACGGGCGTCGAGTACACCGACGCGGTCGGCATCTGGGCGGGCTACGAAGCCGGTCTGACCCTCGACCGCAACAGCCTCGACCAGCTCCCGTACGCCGGGATCTCCGTCGGCTGGGGCTGGAATCAGCCCGAGGCGCAGAAGTCCGTGCTGCGCGACAACAAGATCACCAACAACCGGATCACCAACGTCATGCAGGTCAAGGACGCCCAGCACGACGGTGGCGCGATCTACACCCAGGGTGCCCAGCCCGGCACGGTGATCTCCGGCAACTACATCAACCGCAGCGCGTACGAGAACACCGAGCGCGACGGCAACGGCGTCTACCTCGACGAGCAGTCCTCCCACATCCTCGTAGAGAACAACGTGATCACCCGCACCGGCGGCAAGTGGGTCTCCAACTGGGCGGATTACGGCATCCAGAACACCGCCCGAGCCAACTGGGCCGAGACCGTGGTCCCGCCGCTGTCCGGCACAGGATCCCAATTGCTCGACAACCACGAGGGCCTCGACCGCCTCCCCGCCGAGGCGCTGAAGGTCGCCTCGTCGGCCGGCCCGCACGGTGGCCGGGTCGAGCAGCTGCGCCGCGATCTCGCCCGTACGGGAACAGCCACCCAGTCCTCCACGGACGGAACGAACACCGCGGACCTCGCCCTCGACGGGAACATCACCAACACCGCCACCAAGACGCTCTCGGAGCCCGGCGCCTGGTGGCAGGTCGACCTCGGAAGCGTCCGGCACATCGGCCAGACCGAGATCTGGAACGCGTCGGGGATGCCGACGGCCGACTTCGACGTGCAGTTCGCCGACACCGCCGACTTCACGGACGCCACCACGGTCCACATCACCGGCAAGGCGCAGGGGCCGAGCCTGCTGAACACCGACACGCATGGCCGGTTCGTACGGATCAAGCTCACTGGGACGGGTCGCGTGGCTCTGGCTCAGGTGAACGTCCACCCGTAGAGTCCACAAGATCAGCGCCACCCGTAACACCCGTACAAGCGAAGGAAGATCATGTCCGACCTCCGTATCGGCGTCCTCGGTTACGGCCTACGCGGCAGCCTCGCGCGCACGGCCCACCGCCCCGGGGCGGGCTCCCGCATCAGCGTGCTCGCGGACCTCGACGCCACAGCCCGTACGGAGGCGGCCATGGCCTTCCCCGGCGCCCTCATATCCACCGACCACCGCAAGGTCGTCGAGGATCCGGACGTCGACGCGGTCCTCGTCCTCACCCCCGATCACACCCACGCCGACCTCGCCTGCGAGGCCTTGCGCGCGGGCAAGCCGGTCTTCGTCGAGAAGCCCCTGGACATCACGGTCGAGCGCTGCGACGAGATCCTGCGCACCGCGTACGAGACCGGCACCCGCCTCTACATCGGCCACAACATGCGCCATATGCCGGTGGTCCGCCTGATGCGCGACCTCATCTCCAAGGGCACCATCGGCGAGGTGAAGACCGTGTGGGTGCGGCACTTCGTCGGCTACGGCGGCGACTGGTACTTCAAGGACTGGCACGCCGAGCGCCGCCACACCACCGGCCTGCTCCTCCAGAAGGGCGCGCATGACATCGATGTCCTGCACTGGCTCGCCGGCGGCTACGCGCGCGACGTGCAGGCCATGGGCGACCTGATGGTCTACGGCGACAACCCGCACCGCCGCGAGCCCGGCGAGCCCAAGGCAGCCGACTGGTACAC
This sequence comes from Streptomyces beijiangensis, assembly GCF_017315755.1. Taxonomy (GTDB): domain Bacteria; phylum Actinomycetota; class Actinomycetes; order Streptomycetales; family Streptomycetaceae; genus Streptomyces; species Streptomyces beijiangensis. The sequence continues at coordinate 12,511 of NZ_JAFLRJ010000261.1, read as the reverse complement.
CAAGGACGGCCACTGGCCGCCGCACACGCAGCGCGATCTCAACCCGGTCATCGACGTCGAGGACGTCTCGCTCCTCAACATGCGCCTGGACAACGGGGTGTTGGCCTCGTACCAGCAGTGCCACTTCACCCCCGACTACTGGCGCAACTACACCGTCATCGGTGACGCGGGCCGCCTGGAGAACTTCGGCGACGGCCCCGGCGGCCACGTCAAGGTCTGGAACACTCACCGCTCGGTCCACCGTGAGGCCGACGAGATCCACCCCGTACCCGAGGCCCAGGACAACGCGGGCCACGGCGGCGCGGACCCGCTCCTGATGGACGAGTTCGTACGCTTCGCACGGGAGGGCGGCCCCACCGAGACCTCACCGGTCGCGGCCCGGATGGCCGTGGCGGCAGGCGTACTGGCGACCGAGTCGCTCCGCGACGGCGGGACCCCCCGCCAGGTCCAGCCCCTCGATCCGGAGCTGATCGCCTACTTCGAGCGAGGACAGGTGCACGCGTCCTGACCTGCCCCGCCGGGCGTCAACCCATCCGGGGTGGCGCCGGCGGGAGGGCCGGTCACCCGGCCGGCCGCAGGAACGCGCCGATCCGCGCACGCAGTGACACCGGGTCCAGGCCCTGGGCCGCGAGGTGCTCCTCGATCTGTCCGTATCGCCGCAGCTCGGCCCGTCCGATACCGAGCCCGAGTACCCGGTGCGGGACATCGTTCAGGGCGTCGTTCGCCGCGGCGGTCGACGTCCCGGCGAGATACGGCTCGACGATCACCACGTCGGCCCGGTCGGGGGAGCCCGCCGCCCACCGCAGCGCCGCGTCGTCGAAGGGCCGCACGGTCGTCGCGTACAGGACGGTCACGTCCATGTCCTCGGTGGCGGCGAGCACCGCGTCGAGCATCGGCCCGACGGCCACGACCACACCCCCGTGCCCCTCGCGCAGGGTGAGGAATCCGGCTCCGGTCACGGGCCGCGCCTGCTGGTTGCTCGGCAGGGACAGCCGTACGTAGACCAGGTCGTCCCCCTGCACCGCGCGGCGCAGCAGGGTCTCGGCCTCGTCGGGGTGGCCCGGCACATGCACGGTCCACCCGTCGAGGGTGTCGAGGAGTGCCACATCGCCCGGCGCCATATGGGTGAAGCCCCCGGCAGGCCAGTCGTACGAGCCCCCGGCACTCACCAGCACCCCGCCCACACCCTGATGCCCGAGATCCAGCTTGACCTGCTCGAACGGCCGCTCCACCAGGAAGCTGGCGAAGGTGTGCATGACCGGCCGCATCCCGGCGAGCGCGAGCCCGCCGCCGGCGCCCACCAGCAGCTGCTCCCGGATTCCTACGTTGATCACGCGGTCCGGGTGCTTCTGGGCGGTCTCCTTGAAGCCGTCGCTGCTGATGTCGGCCAGTACGACGGCGAGCCGGGGGTCCTCGTCCAGCAGCCTCGAAGCGGTCGAGATGAAACGCTCACGCATGGTGTCCATGACAGTGATTCCCTCTCTCGGTGTCTCAGGCGTTCTTGGGTTCGACGCGGGCGACGACGACGTGCGGACGGCCCGGGTGCGGTGCGGTGTACGCCTCGTACAGCGCGTCGTGATCGCGTCCGTCGACGGTCCGCACGGACCAGCCGCCCGCCTCGAACCGCGCGGCGATCCCGCCGGCGTGCCCGTACCTTGCAGAGGCGTTGTCGATGACCACGGTGTGCAGCTGCTCCAGTCCGGCGGGCCCGGCGTACGCGATCGCCTCGTGCACCGAGCCCTCGTCCATCTCCGCGTCCCCGATCAGCACCCACACCCGCGCATCGGTCAGGCCCTGTGCGCGCAGCCCCAGCGCAGTCCCCACCCCGATCGGCAGCCCGTGCCCCAGCGACCCGCTCCCGATCTCGGCTCCCGGCACGAGCAGCCGGTCCGGATGGTGGCCGAGCGGGGAGTCGTACGCCCCGAACCCCGGCAGCAGCGCCTCGTCGATGAACCCCTTCGCGGCGAGCACCGCGTAGTACGCCATGGGCCCGTGCCCCTTGGAGAGCAGGAACCGGTCCCGTCCCGGCGCGTCGACCGTCTTTGGTGTGACGCGCAGCACGCGGTCGTAGAGCACCCAGATCGCATCGAGCGTCGAGGTCGCCGCGGGTCCGTGTTTCTCGTCGCCCGTCATCAGGGCCATCAGCCTGTACAGGTCCTTTGTCATGCAGACGACAGTGCTACCTCAAGTGGACTTGAGGTCAAGCGGGAAAGGGGTTCGTGACCACGGTCCGAAGTGCGGTATCGTTCTCATGCGCGTTCGGCCACGGGGGAAACCCCAGGTCACACGGGCATCGGGACGTGGCGCAGCTTGGTAGCGCACTTGACTGGGGGTCAAGGGGTCGCAGGTTCAAATCCTGTCGTCCCGACTCGAAAGAGTCGCAGTTCAGGGGCCGTATCGGAATCTTCCGATACGGCCCCTGAACTCGTTTCCGGCCCTGGCTGCCGCATGAAGGCAACAGAACCGGACAACATGGCGCGGCCGGGAGAAGAGAAGCAACAATTATTGACGCAACCGACCAGTGGGCGTAACTTCCGTGCCACTCGTCGCAGCGTGAACTGCGCTGTCACGCAGATCAGTTGGAGCTCCCTTCCCCCTGCAAGGAGCACGCCATGCGCAGAACGAGATCTGCTGATGTGAGAGACGGCCAAGCCGTCGTGCGATCACTCGTCCCCCGATACCGCCGGGCCCTGCTCGCTGTCGCGGCCGCCGTCGGGCTCTTCGTCAGTGCCCTGATCGCCCTTCCCGGCACGGCCCAGGCCGCCGGTTCCCTGCCGTGCGACATCTACGGTTCCGCCGGCACTCCCTGTGTCGCCGCGCACAGCACCGTGCGCGCGCTCATCTCCTCGTACAGCGGTCCGCTGTACCAGGTCACCCGTGCCTCGGACGGCGCCACCGCAGACATCGGACTCCTCTCCCCGGGCGGCTATGCGAACGCCGCGCAACAGGACACCTTCTGCGGAGAGAGCACGTGCCGGATCACGAAGGTCTATGACCAGACCTCGCGCCACAACAACCTCACACCGGGCCCGGCGGGCACTGCCGGCATGGGCGCCGACCGAGGGGCGGATGCGGCCGAGCTCTCCGTCACGGCCGGCGGTCACAAGGTGTACGGCATCTGGATCTCTCCGGGCGTTGGCTACCGGTCCACGGGAGCGGCATCCGGCGTCGCCGTGAACGGGCAGGCCGAGGGCGCCTACATGGTGGCCAGCGGGACCCACGTCGGATCGGCCTGCTGCTTCGACTACGGCAACGCGGAGAGCACACCGGCCGATACGGGAAACGGTCACATGGACGCGGTGTCCATCGCCACCACGTGCTACTTCGCACCGTGCACCGGTTCGGGCCCCTGGATCGAAGCCGACCTGGAGAACGGCATGTTCCAGGGCGACAACGGCTCCAACACGGCGAACACCGGTAACAAGAGCGCGTTCGTCACGGCCGTCCTCAAGAACAACGGGCAGACCACCTACGCGCTGAAGGGCGGCAACTCGCAGAGCGGCGCCCTGACGACCTGGTGGAACGGTTCGCTGCCGACACGCGGCGGCTACAAGCCGATGCACCAGGAGGGCGGCATCATCCTGGGCACCGGCGGAGACAACAGCAACTGGAACATGGGGACGTTCTTCGAGGGCGTGATGACCTCCGGCTATCCGACCGACGCCGCCGAGAACGCGGTGCAGGCGAACATCGTGTCGGTCGGCTACTCGGGCCAGACCAACGTTCCCAATGGTCCGCAGGGGACCATCACAGGGCCGGGCGGGCAGTGCGTCGACGTCGCCGCCGACGACACGGGTGTGAACGGGTCGGCCGTCCAGCTGTGGAACTGCCAGTCCTACGCCGAGGACCAGTACTGGCGGCACCACACCAACGCCTCGCTGAGCACCATCAGTCGCTGCCTGGACATCATCGGGAACGGGACGGCCAACGGCGCCAAGGTCGAGCTGTGGGACTGCAACGGCGTCGGCGGCCAGGTCTGGAATCAGCAGGCCGACGGTTCGCTGCGCAATCCGCAGTCCGGCCGCTGCCTGGACTCTCCGAGCGGAGCGACTGCCAACGGGACCCGCCTGCAGATCTGGGACTGCAACGGCTCCGCCGCCCAGAAGTTCACGCTGCACTGAGGTCCTGAGGTCCTGAGGGGCCGACGGCGACCGGGGTCCGGGAACATCGTTCCCGGGCCCCGGCCCATGCGCTCATGATCACCCTGTGGGTGTGAGGGCGGCGATCCGGCCTCTCAGCGCGGTGGAGAAATCGTCGGTGACCTGTTCCAGCGCCGCCGCGGCAGCGGGGGCGATGGTGGGTGTGCCGTCGGTTCCGATGGTGATGTCCTTGTCGAGGGTGAACCAGCCGGGCACGATGTGTGCCGCCCCCATGGAACTCAGTACCGGACGCAGCGCGTAGTCGATGGCCAGAACGTGGGCCGTGCTGCCGCCGGTGGCCAGGGGGAGCACGGTCTTGCCCGCGAGTGCGTACTGCGGGAGCAGGTCGAGGAGCGACTTCAGCAGGCCCGAGTAGGCGGCCTTGTATACGGGGGTTCCGATCACCACCCCGTCCGCCTGCGCGAACAGGGCTGCGGCACCGACGATCGCCGGATGCTGGAAGTCGGCGCCGAGCAGCGCGTGGGCGGGAAGGGTGCGCACCTCCAGCGAGGTCACCTCGTGGCCCTGGAGGCGGAGCCGGTCGTCCAGGTGGCGCAGAAGCCGGGTGGTGCGGGAGGTGGGGGAGGGGCTGCCGGAGACGGACAGGATCACGGCCATGAAGGAACCTTCCTGGGGTGGGGTTCGGGCGTACCGAGTGAGGGGGATCGCTTCGGTCGACGGGTGCTCACCAGGCGCTCGACTGCACCGATATCAACGGCCGCAGCTCGTTGCGCAGCGTTTCGAGGAAGGTGACGACCTCGGCTGACACCGAGCGGTGCTGGAGATCGTTGAGGACGTCGTGATGAGCGCTGTGAACGATCGAGAGGCGGGCGGCGGGCAGTGATTTCGCTGTACGTGTGAGTGCCTCGTGGTCGGCGAGGGGATCGGCGTCGCCGACGAGGAACAGGGTGGGGACGGCGGTCTCGCTGTCGTAGGCCGCGGTGAGTACGGCGCCTGGCACCGCGTCGTCGAGTGAGCCGCGCCGCACCTGGGGGTCCTGGGTGAGCGTGCTCCGGTGGGTGGGGCAGGAGGTGCGGACGTCGAGCTCAAGGTCCCAGGTGCCGACCGTGTCGGCGGTCTCGCCTGGAAGGCCCGCGAGGACTACGGCGTCCGGCTGCCAGTCGGCCGGTGGATCCGTCCGGCCGAGGAGCGCGGCGATCGCCGCGGCACCCGAGTCGGCTCCGACGAGGACGACGGGTCGGACCAGACCGTCATCGGGTGCGGTGCCCTCGACGGCATCGGCGAGTCGGGCGGCGAAGGCGGAGAGGGAAGCGGTGAGGTCATCGGCGTCGAGAGCCGGGGTGTCTATCACCCGGACGCGATAGGCGTCGGCGGCGAGCCGCTTTCCCAAACGTGCGTAGGTCGCCCGGGTCTCACCGCGGCCGGGCACCACGAGGATCGTGCCGCGTGTGCGGAGGCCCTCGGGGCCGTGGTGGTCGCTGTATTCGGTCATCTCATACTCCTGCTCTGGTGGACACGGCCGTCAGTCGTTCACGAGCTGGGGCTCGCGGGTGTGGCGGTTGTCCGGGACGGGCAGGCCGAGGTTGCCGCGCAGGGTGTCGGCCGCGTACTCGGTGCGGAAGAGCCCGCGCTTCTGCAGGATCGGGACGACGCCGTCGACGAAGAGGTTCAGTTCACCGGTGGTACGGAAAGCGAGGTTGATGCCGTCGAAGGTGCCGGCGTCGAACCACTGCTCGATGGTGTCGGCGACCGTCCCCGGCGATCCGACGAACGGCGACTGGCGGAACGAGTTGACGGACTCCGCGATTTGACGAAGCGTCAGGTTCTCGGTCCTGGCCCGCTCGAGGAGCTTCGCGGCACCCGTGCGGCCGCCCTTCTCGGCGAGGTGCGCGACGTCCGGGAACGGCGCGTCCAGGTCGTGCACGCTGAAGTCGTACGCGCCGAAGGAACGGCCGAGCAGGGCGAGGTTACGGTCGAAGTCGTTGTCCTCCTCGAAGATCTCCCGCTCACGGCGACGGGCGGCCTCGTCGGTGGCTGCGACGACCGGGCTTCCGTGGATGAAGATCTTGATGTGGTCGGGGTCGCGGCCGTACGAAGCGGTGCGCTTCTTGATGTCGGCGTAGTACTCCTGCGCCTGCTGGAGCGTGCCGCCCGGCGCGTAGATTCCCTCGGCGACCTGTGCGGCCAGGTCGCGGCCCTCCTCGGACACCCCGGCCTGGAAGATCACCGGCTGGCCCTGCGGGGAGCGGGAGAGGTTGAGCGGCCCTGCCACCTTGAAGTGCTCGCCCTCATGGCGGAGTTCGTGCAGCTTGGACGGGTCGAGGAAGACGTTGCGCGACACGTCGGCGGGGAAGGCGTCGTCCTCGTAGGAGTCCCAGAGACCACGGGCGACCTGGACGAATTCCAGGGCACGGCCGTAGCGGGTGGCGTAGTCGAGGTGCTCGTCGAGCCCGAAGTTCCTGGAGGTCCCGGTGTCGAAGCTGGTCACGACGTTCCAGCCGGCACGGCCGCCGCTGATGTGGTCGAGCGAGGCGAACCGGCGGGCGAGGTTGAACGGCGAGTTGTACGTGGAACTCGCCGTGCCGACCAGGCCGATGTGCCGGGTGTGGGTGGCGACCGCCGAGAGCAGGGTGAGCGGCTCCAGACGGTTGAGGTAGTGCGCCGGGTAGGTGGAGTTGATGAACTGGCTGTCGACCACGAACAGCGCGTCGAAGAGGGCGTGTTCGGCTGCCTGGGCCTGCTGGATGTAGTAGTTGATGTCGATGCTGGCGTTCTTCGCGACGCTCGGATCCTTCCACAGGCCGTGCTGGCCGGGGCCGCCGACGCCGTAGGGGTGGAGCGCGAGATGGATCGTGCGAGACATGGTTTGTGTTCCCGTCTGTTGTGGGTTCAGGCGTGCAGCAGGGCGCGCAGCGCTTCGCGTTCGGCCCGTTCGGCCGGTGCGCTGTGCAAGGTGGGCGCGGAACTGACGAGCAGGCGCGTGTACGGGTGCCGGGGCCGGCTGATGACGTCACGGGCGGCGCCGGCCTCGACCAGCTCGCCCTGGTACAGCACGGCGATACGGTCGGCGACCCCGGCGACGGACCCCAGGTCGTGGGAGATGAAGACGAGGGCCACTCCGTCACCGCGGAGTTCCTTGAGGATCTGCAGGATCTGGACGCGGTTGGCGGAGTCCAGGGCGCTGACCGGTTCGTCGAGGATGATCAGACGTGGTTCGGTGACCAGCGCCCTGGCCACCGCCACGCGCTGGCGCTGACCGCCCGAGAGCTCAGCGGGCGACCGGTCGAGCAGGTCCTCGGAGAGCCGGACACGGGAGAGGAACGAGCGCACCCGTACCGCCGCCTCGCCGCGGGACATGCCCTGGATCAGCAGCGGTTCGGCCAGGGAGGCCTCGATCGTGAGGTCCGGATCGAGGCTGCGCAGCGGGTCCTGGAACACGTACTGGATCACACCGCGCCGACGCAGGGTGCGCCACTGGCGGTGTCCGTACGAGCTGACGTCCTCGCCGTCGACGACGATCGAGCCCGCCGAGACCGGCACCAGGCCGAGCGCGGCCCGCGCGAGCGTGGACTTGCCCGAGCCCGTCTCGCCGATGATGCCGACGGTCTCGCCCGGCGCGACGCTCAGCGAGACCTCGTGCAGGGCGCGGCGGCGGCGCCGGCGGAGCCCGTAGTGCACATCGAGGTCCTTCACCTCAAGGACCGGGCGGGTGCTCATGCGTCCTCCTTGGTGGCGAGGAACTTCTCCAGGCCGTACTGCTCGTGCTCGGCGATCAGCAGCCGCGTGTACGCGTGCCGCGGGTGGTGGAGCACCTCCCGGGTCGGGCCCTGCTCGACCACTTCGCCCTCCCGCATGACCAGGACCTCGTCGCACAACTGGGCGACGACGGCCAGGTCGTGGGAGACCACGACGAGGGCAAGGCCGGTCCGTTCGCGCAGGTCGGCCAGCAGGTCGAGGATCTCGGCCTGCACGGTGACGTCGAGCGCGGTCGTCGCCTCGTCGGCGATGAGGATCCGCGGGTCGGCGGCTATCGCCGCCGCGATGAGGACGCGTTGGAGCATGCCGCCGGAGAGTTCGTAGGTGTACTGGCTGCAGACGAGCTCCGCGTCCCGCAGATGCACGGCCCTCAGCAGCTCGATCGCCCGCCGGTGTGCCTCGCGCCGCTTGAGCCCCTTCTTGACCCGGATGACCTCGGCGATCTGCGCGCCCACCCGGATCGAGGGGTTGAGGTAGGACGCAGGGTCCTGGAAGACCGCGCTGATCGTGGCGCCCCGCAGAGCAGTCCACTGCGCGGGCGTCAGATCCGCGATGTCGCTGCCGTCGATCGCGACCGAACCGCCGGAGATCTCGAAGTGGGCGGGCAGGATGCCCAGTGCGGCACGGCAGGTGAGGGTCTTTCCGCTGCCGGACTCGCCGACGATGCCGACGGCCTTGCCGGGGGTGAGCGTGAAGCTCACGCCATGGACGAGCTCACGGCCGCCGGCCTGGTCCTTGATGCGTACATCGCGCAGGGACAGCACCGGCGCCGGTCGACCGGCCGGGCCGCCGAGCCCGGGCTCGTCAATTTCCTCGATCGGGGTGAGTAGCTTCTCGGACAGTGGCGGCATCACGCACCTCCAGCGGGAGTGGGAGCGGGGTCGGCCTCGGCCTCGGCGAGGCGGTTGGCGCGGGCTTTACGGTCGTTGACCAGAGCGCGGCCCGCATCGCCCGAGACGTCGCGGATCGCGTCGGCGAGCAGGTTGCAGGCCCAGACGGTGATCATGATCAGCAGGGCGGGAGCGAGCGGTGCCCACGGCTGGTGGCTGAGGTAGCCGAGGTCCGAGGCCAGCAGGCCGCCCCATGTGGGCGCGGGCGGCTGTACGCCGATCCCCAGGAAGGTCAGGCTCGAGACGATGACGAATCCGACACCGATGGTCTGCGCGAGCGCGACCGCGATGGGCGGAAGCACCTTGGCCCAGACATGGCGTCGTACGACCCAGCCGATGGAAGCGCCCGAGATGAGCGCGGCCTCCACGTACTGCGAGCGGGCCACCGAGAGCGTGGCGGCACGGGCCACGCGGTAGAACAGCGGGGAGACCAGCACCCCCGTGACCAGCATCGCCTGGGTGATGCCGTTGCCGAGCAGGGCGATGACGGCGACGGCGAACAGCAGGAAGGGCAGGGCGACCAGCGTGTCGGCCAGCCGGAGGGTGATCCATTCGAAGACCCGTCCGAGGTAGACCGACAGGATGCCGGGGACGGCGCCGACGCCCAGTGCCGTGAGTGCGACTTCGAGCGAGCCGAGCACGCTGATACGGGAGCCGTCGAGGAGGCGGCTGAGCACATCACGACCGAGGTAGTCTCCCCAGCCAGTGGGCTCCCGAGGTGGCGGCCAGCGTCGCGTCGCTGGTGGCGAGAGGGTCCTGCGGGGCGATCAGCGGTCCGAGAACGGCCAGCAGTGCGATCACGGCGAGGATGGACAGGGCGATCCGGCCGGACGTGAGGGCGAGCACGCGGCGCACCATGGGTCACACCCCCCTCTGCGATGCCGGCGTCACGCGTGCCAGCACCAGGTTGACGATCAGGTTGAAGGTGACGACCAGGACGATCGACACCACGAGGACGCCCTGCACCGCCGGTACGTCGCCGGCCTGGGCCGCGTCGTTGGCGAACCGGCCGAAGCCCTGCAGGCCGAAGATCCATTCGGTGACGACGGAGGCGCCGACCAGAGAGGGGACCTTCAGACCGAGCGTGGCGAGCGTCGGCCCGAGCCCGTTGCGCAGCACATGGCCGAAGAAGATCCGGCGCGGACTCAGGCCCCGTACCACCGCTCCCGTCACGTAGTTCTCGCTGTACGCCGCGATGAGGCTGGAGCGCAGCTGGCGGGCGATGTCGGCGATGACGTCGAAGCTCAGCGCCACGGCGGGGAGGGTGATGTGGGCGAGCCACGGGCCGAACCCCTGCTCCGCAGGCACGTAACCGGCGGAGGGGAACAGGTGCAGCCCCACCGCCAGGACCGAGACCAGCACGATGCCGACGACGAAGGCGGGCATCACCGAGATCACCGTGACAAAGCCCGTGACCGCGCGGTCGACCCAGGTGGTGCGCCGCACCGCCGCGAGCGTGCCGAGGGCGAAGCCCACCACCACGCCGATGATCAGCGCGAAGGTCGCCACCGACAGGCTCACGCCCAGGCCGAGACCGATGAGGGTGGAGATGTCGGCGCCGTTGGTCCAGCTGGTGCCGAGCTGCCCGTGCAGGACTCCGCTGAACCAGTCCCCGTACTGGACCAGGAAGGACCGGTCGAGGCCCCATTGGGCTTCAACTCTCGCGATGGCTTCGGGAGTTGCTTCCTCGCCCAGCTGGATCCGCGCCGGGCTGAGCCCGCTCAGGGACCGCAGTGCGAACGTCACGAACGTCGCGACCAGGAAGACGGGCACGAAGATCGCGATCGACCGGGCGAGGGTGACCAGGACGCGGCCCAGTGTGTGCCGTGTTCTGGCCGCTGCGCCCCCGCGACGGACGCCGGGCGTGGGTGGTGCCTCCACCGTCGTCATGGGTTGCCCCCTCTCTGTGGCTCTGTCATGGACGGAGTGTCAGTTGGCGCCGGCGATGGTCACGCCGGTCCAGTCGATGTGGGCCGGGTTCTTCGGCAGCCCGGAGATGGACTTGCTCTTGGCGATGAGATTGGGGGAGGAGTACGTGAAGACAAGTGCCTTGCCCTGCAGGCCGGCCCGGGTCGCCGCTTGCAGGACCTTCGCGTAGTCCGGCGAGTCCAGCGGTGTCTGGCGGACCTTGGCGATGGCCGCCTCGAAGCCGGCCGGCTCGTAGGGCGAGCCGAGGTTGAGCGGGCCGTTCGGGCCGAAGTGCGCGGTGAGGGTCTGCGCCGCGGAGTCACGCCCGGTGGTTCCGTAGAGCGAGAACGTCAGGTCCTTGGCGAAGAACGGGGTGGCCCAGTTCTTGTCGATCTTGATGGTGACGGTGATGCCGACCTTCGCCAACTGCGCCTGGACGATCTCCGCCTGGGGGTCTTCCGCCGGGATGACGAGATTGAGCTTGAGCGCGCCCGCTTGGTAGCCGGCCTCGGCGAGGAGCTTCTTCGACTTCGCCGGGTCGTAGGCGTAGGCGTTCTCCGACCGGGGGTCGTAGGCCACGTAACCCTTGGGGAAGGGCTGGTTGGTCGCCTGGCCGTAGCCGAAGGTCAGTTTGTCGACGAACTCCTTGCGGTTGACCGCATAGCGGACCGCGTCGACGACCTTGTCGTTGTTGAACGGCGCCTTGTTGACGTTGAGGCTGAGGTTGGAGGCGTTGAAGCCTGGCTGGACGAAGACGTCGAGGCCGGCCTTCTTGGCGGCGTCCGCCTGACTGGGCGCGATGTCGGCGAAGTTGTAGACCCCGGTCTGCAGGCCGGAGACGACCGTGGAGGCGTCGGGGGCCGAGGTCAGCTCGACGTTGTCGATGTGGATGTTCGCCGCGTCCCAGTAGCCCGGGTTCTTCTTGAGGACGGCCTTGGTGCCCGGCACGAGCTGCGTGACGATGAACGGTCCTGCGCCGACCGGGCTCCGGTCCAGCTTGTCCGGGGAGGCGGCCGCCTTGGGGCTGGCGATCTGCAGGACGCGCTCACCGAGCAGTTGGGGGATCTGGTAGTCGACCTGACTGAGCTTGATCACCGCGTCGAGACCCTGGGCGTCGACCGACTTGATCGAGGTGAGGTCCCCGAAGAGCGCGGAGTTCTTCTGCTTCTTGGCCCGCTCGATGGCGGCCTTCACGGCGGCGGCGTCGACCGTCGCACCGTCGCTGAACTTCAGGCCGGGGCGCAGATGGAACGTGATCTGGTCGCCCTTGGCGTTGTACTCCCAGCTCTTGGCCAGATCCGGGACGGCCTTGCCGTTCTCGTCGGTGCGGGTCAACGAGGCGTACACCAAGGAGAGTTCACGGAACTGTGCGCCACTGCCGCTGACCACCGGATCCCAGTGGGCGGGGAAGTACGAGGAGGTCCACTTCAGCCCGCCGCTGCCACTGGCTGATGCGGCGTCACCGCCGCAGGCGCTGACGGTGGGGGCGAGTACGGAGACGAGGGCGGTGCCCAGGGCCGCGGCACGCAGTCGGCCGGGTCGTCGGAAGGAGGGAAGGTTCAGTCTGGGGCGGCGGGGCGTGAGTCGTCCGGACATCTTTTTTCTCTCTTCGAAGGCTCCGACCCGTGTCAGGGCGGTGAGTCGGGAGCGCGAGCGGTCCGCCCCGGAGCCGGACGCGTGCTCATGCCGGGATGGACATGCCGGTGTGGGCTTCGGTGCACACGGGGGCATGCCGTACGGAGGCGTGAGGCGTCGGCGGATCGCGGGGACGACCGGGATACGTAAGGAAGGGGAGCGACGAGGCGCGACAGAGAGCGCTGGAGGTACGCCGCAGGTCCACGTAGCGGCACACCACAC
>NZ_JAFLRJ010000260.1:20548-20745 GCF_017315755.1 Streptomyces beijiangensis | reverse complement strand
CCGTCACCGTCGCCCTGTCCGTCGCCCTGGCAGCCTGCGGCACCGCACAGAACGCCGGCTCTGCCCCGGCGAAACAGGCAGAGGCATCACCGCTGGCCGCGCCGCCGAGCCCGTCCCCCTCGCCGCGCCCCACCCGGGCCGAGCCGCATCCCGTGGACTGCCGGAAAGTCAGCTGTGTCGCGCTGACCTTCGACGCC
>NZ_JAFLRJ010000260.1:0-20483 GCF_017315755.1 Streptomyces beijiangensis | reverse complement strand
CTACCCTGATGCGTCCGCCCCAGGGGCGGACCGACGAGCGGGTCGCCGCGGTCTCCCGCTCACTGGGGCTCGCCCAGATCCTGTGGACCGTCACCGCCAGCGACTACCGTGACCACGACCCGGAAGTCATCAAGAGCCGGATCCTGGACGGTGCCGCGCCCGGCGGGATCCTCCTGCTCCACGACATCTACCCGGGCACGGTCCCCGCCGTACCCGGCATCATCGACGGGCTGCGCGCCCGCGGACTCACCCCGGTGACCGTCTCCCAGCTCTTCGCCCCCGACAAGCCCCGACCGGGCATCGCCTACTGGAATGCCCTGTGAACCGGCGCCGGTGGCGGCGAAATGGAACAACCGAAGATTTTCAGCCATGAGTTGCGGCGCATATGCCAAAGATATGGCCAGAACCATGAGGGCCTCAGTGTGGCAGGAGCGAACATAATCGATTTCTGGGTCAACTGAGCAATGCGTGAAGGCTCTTGACGCATCGCCGCACGACTCTCACTGCCAAGCCGCAAACTGCCCATGGGGAGTGGCTGTGCACGATGAATTCCTGTGCCACGTCACCGCGTACGGAGTGTGCGGTGGCCGACGTGTCGGGGTGCCGCTCGGCACCTACCGGGCACCCAATATCGCCCTGGCCCTGTGGTGGCTGCGCGACAGGGCCACATGGATCTCCGAGCGCCTGGATCCCAGCCCGGACTGCGGGTACTTTCCGGCGCAGGCGCTTTTCCCCATGACAGCGGACGCACCGGACATACCTGCCGCGCTCCGCACCTGGCGCGACGAAGCGGCACAGCAGGAATCGGCCGCCGAAGTACTGACGGCCGGACGCCTCATGCGATACGCCGTCCGCGACGAGACCACGGAATTCGAGCTGCTCGCGGAGTCGGTCGATGCGTTGCGAATGCAGCGCGCAATCCCGATTGCGGACACGCCCGCTGCGGAATCGCAACCGGATCACCGCGGGCCACTCGTGACGCATGCAAACATCAATGATCGCGGCGAATTCAGTCCTGCGGTATTTTCCGGACTTCCCTCGGGTGCGGCGCTCCTCACCGCGCTGGAGAGTTCCACCGTGGTGTTCAGCTCCGCAGCGGGCTGACACCCGGACGTCCGTGCGGCGGTCACTCGACCGTCCCGGGTCCCGAGGTGGGCGGTGCATCGCCGCACCGGTTTCAGCACAGGCAACGCCCCTGAAAACGCTCTGAAACCGCGGTGAATGGGGGTTCGGCCACGCTCTGCGGCATGACAACGACGACGACCCCGCGAGGGGCAGCGGCCCGGAAGGGCATCGCCATGAACGGCCTGCGCCTGATCCGCCGGCACGCGGCGGCCTTCGGGCGCTTCGCCGGGCTGGGCAGCGGCGTCACCCTCGTATCCTCGGCGGTCCTGGTGCTGCTCTCGCAGTCGATCCCGTGGATGGCTGCCAACGCCCTGACCACCCTCGCCTCCACCGCGGTCGCCACCGAACTGCACGCCCGCGTCTCGTTCGGCCACGGACGGCCCGGCCTGGCCGGTCATCTGAAGAGCGCGGCCACCATCGCCGTCGGCTGGCTGGCCACCTCCGCCGCCGTCGGCGCACTGGCCGCGCTCCACCCCGGCGCCGGACTCGTCCTGCGGCAGACGGTGTACCTGTCGGCCACCGCGCTCGTCGGGATCGGCCGCTATCTCGTACTGCGTCTGGCCGTGTTCGCGGAGCCCGCCCCGCAGCCCCGCCGCGTACGGCCTCAGCACATCTATGGCTGAGGGCGGGTTGACGGCGCCGTCTGCCGGACGGCTAGAAGAGGCGGGCGCGGTGCTGCGTGAGGTTCTCGAGGATCTCGCGCAGCCATGGGGAGCGGACGGCCGGTAGCCGGACCAGGGTGTGCCGGAACGATCCGAGGTCCGCCCGGAACAGGTAGTGGGGGCGCGGCGCGGGCGGGTCGTCACGGAGGACGCCGTAGGGCATGCAGCCCGACGCGGGGGCGGGCAAGTGCGGCTCGGGGAAGGCCGGCCAAAGGATTTATCTGTCCTGGACCGCCGTTGGCCGGGACCGCGCGTGAGCCGGTCGGCGGCTCACACCGCCCGCGCGCAGGCCCGACACCGCGCCGAGTGCAGCGATCAGCGCGAAGGCCGGCCAGAACCAGCCGTGTGCCGAGCGCAGCAGCAGCGCCCCGGCGCCTGGCACCAGGACAGCTGCGATCGACCAGCCGGACTGATAGACGGCGAGCCACTGGCCCAGCCTCGCCGGGGGTATGCAGGTCACCAGCACCACCGCACGCGGCGGACCGAGGGCAGCGAGGGCGAAGCCCGCGCCCGCCACCAGGTAGGCGAGTCCGCCGCCGAACAGCTGGCGGTGGCGCGGCACCGCCAGCATCCGGCGCGTGGTGGGGCGTTGAGCGGCGACGACGAGCGCGCAGTTGAGCGTCAGCGGCAGACCGACTCCCCAGGCGGGGGCGTGCGCCACGGCCACCAGGTAGTACGCCAGGAAGGTGGAGACGGCCGTCGCGCACGTCGCGAAGCAGGCCTTCGCCACGACGAGAGCGCAGAACGATCGGTCGCGCCACAGCTCTCGGGCGTGGCCCCGGGAAGGCGCCACGCAGCGAGACCAGGCCGCGGTGCAGGGAACAGCCGCTGTTGCCGCTGAACAGATGCACACGATGGCCCTGGAGCATCAGCGTGGCGGCGGTCAGCGAGCTGTCGCGACCGCCGGAGAACATGACGAGCTGGGTATCCGCCGGGACGGCAGGATGCGATCGTCACTAGCGTGGCGCTACGACAGCAGCCGTGTCGCGGGCCGTTCCGCTGAGCGGACCGCTGAGCGGCTGGTCAGCCGGGCGCTGATGGCCCGGCCGACGCGCTGGGCGACGTCGGCGAGCCGGTCCAGATCGTGGCTGGTGTCGGTGATCAGGCAGAGCGAAGCCACCGGCACGTGTCCGGGGCCGTGCAGCGGCACTGCGACACAGCACACCCCGTCGAGGATCTGCTCGCGGTCGTACGCCAGCCCCGACTCCCGTATCTGCGCCGCCTCCCGGTGCCACAGCGCCGGGAGCGGGTCCAGCGGAAGCCCCGCCGGCGCGACGGCCACCAGCACCTTCCCTGCGGCGGTGTACCAGGGCCAGACCGCGCCGTTGTGCCCCGGCGCCAGCTCGCCCGGACGGTCGCCGCACGTCCGGTTCAGGACCAGGGTCTGGCCTTCGCGCAGGACGTTGATGGCCACCGTGGCACCGGTGGCTCGTTCCAGTCGGCGCACCGGCTCCCTCGACGCGGCGCGCAGACCCGGGTGTGGCTGCCAGCCATGTCCGAGACGGAAGATGCGCGAGCCCATCTGGTAGCCGCTGGGGCTGCGCTCGACGGCGCTCAGATCGACAAGCTGCTCCAGGAGTCGGTACGCGGTCGTCTTCGGCAGTCCGCATTCCGCCGCGAGCCAGGTCAGCCCGGCCTCACGGGCCTGCTCCAGCGCGCCCAACAACCTGAAGGCACCCTCGAGTACGCTGCGCCCGCCGCTCCACGCCGGGTTTCCGTGCTCCCCCTCGGGCTCGGCCGGTTGATGCTGGTCCGCCCTGCGATGCTGTGTCACTTTTCTGTCCCCCGTGGTCCATGGCGAACGCCGACGATGGGCGTCCGGACGTGTCGCGATGGGCGGGGTTACGGACCAGCGGCTTGCGGCGTTCAGGACGGAGGGCACTAAATCAGGCCACTTTCCGCCATCTGGAACATCGCACACGAGCACCATCAGAACGGACAGCGCTCACCGTGCCCTTCAGGCGCCGAAGCGAGAGCACAGTGATTTCTTGTCGGACTTGCCGGTGCCGGTGCCGGTGCCGGTGCGGGGCACGGCCTCCATGACCTGGATACGCCCCGGCAGCTGCCGGGGCGGACCCGGAACACCCTCCTTGAGGGCGGACTTCCACTGGGGCGTGACCGTGCCGATGGCAGCCGCCATCGAGGACACCGAGTCCGCACTCCACGCTTCGTGCGTCACCTTGCGCGCAGCCTGGGCGCGGCTCCTCACCCGCGCCCAGGCCACCGGCACGGCACGGCACGGAGCGAAATCGATGGCGCCGATTTGTTCGCGCTGGTGGCCATGCTCGCCTGGCTCGGTGATCCGCCCCGAGGGCGGCGGCAGTGCTGCTCCCGGACCTCGATCGGGTGTCAGCGGCGGGTTTCGATCTTCAGCTCGCCGCGGGTCAGCGTACGGGTCGCGTCACGGGCGAGCATGTCGTGCGGAAAGCCGAGTCCGATCACGCTGGACTCGTCGAGGCGGGCCAGCTGGGAGGCGCTGAAGTCGACCTCGAGGGCGCCCAGATTGTCTTCGAGCTGCGCGGGAGTGCGTGCGCCGATGATCGGTGCCGTCACGCCCGGGTTCCGCAGGGTCCAGGCCAGCCCGACCTGGGCGGGTGTGCGGCCCAGTTCCGTGGCGACCTCCTTCACGACGTCCACGATGGCGAAGCTACGTTCCGTGAGCGCGCCGTTGGCGATGGTGGTGCTCTTGCGGGTGCCGTCGCCGGCTGTGGCGTTCGTCGCGGTCAGGTCGTCGCGGCCGTACTTGCCGGTGAGCACCCCGCCGGCCAGCGGTGACCACGGGATCACCCCCAGTCCCATCTCGCGCGCCATGGGGATCAGGTCACGTTCTCCGGTGCGCTCGATCAGGTTGTACTCGATCTGCAGCGCGACCAGCGGCGACCAGCCGCGCAGGTCGGCGATCGCCTGCATGCGCGACACCTGCCAGGCCGGAGCGTTGGAGACCGCCACGTACAAGACCTTGCCCTGCCGGACCAGATCGTCCATGCCCCGCAGGATCTCCTCGACCGGCGTCGTGAAATCCCACAGGTGCAGATAGAGCAGATCGAGGTAGTCCGTGTTCAGCTGTCGCAGGCTGGCTTCCACCGACGCGAACAGGCTCTTGCGGTGCGGGCCCCCGGAATTCGGATCGCCTGGCCTGCGCAGCGTCGTGTATTTCGTTGCCAGCACCAGGCTTTCGCGGTTGTCGCGGGTGAACTCGCCCAGCAGACGCTCGGAACTGCCATTGGTGTAGGTGCTGGCGGTGTCGATGAAGTTGCCGCCGCGCTCGACGTAGAGGTCGAACAGCTTGCGCGCATCGTCCTGCTCGGCGCCCCAGCCCCACTCGGTGCCGAAGGTCGCCGCGCCCAGCGCCAGGGGTGAGACCCGCAGACCGGAGCGGCCCAGCAGCCGGTAGGTGTCGAGGGTGAGCGACATCGTGTCCTCCTGTGCTTGGTTCCGTTGCCGAACACGAGTCTGTGAGCGCCGCGAGCCGGGGGTAAGGGAAGGACGTTCCTGGGAAGGGCAGTCCTACCCTGGTTGTTGGGTCGGACATGACGACTCGCACCGTGGACACGACACAGGAGTTGGCCGCGTTCCTGCGGACCCGGCGCGAACGCCTGGACCCGCACGATTTCGGCCTGCCCTCGCGTCGGCAGGCCCGGCGGACTCCGGGATTGCGCCGCGAGGAGGTCGCCGAACTGGCCGGAGTCAGCACCGACTACATCGTGCGGCTGGAACAGGGCCGCGGGCTGCGGCCCTCGGTGAACGTGGTGGAGGCGCTGGCCGGGGCGCTGCGTCTGGCCCCCGACGAACGCTCCTACTTCTTCAACCTGGCCCAGCAGCGCCCCCGTAACTCCGACAAGCCGGCCACCACCGCGGCGCCGACGCTGGCCCGGCTGGTCGCCGACCTGTCGCCATTGCCGGCCATGCTGATGAACCACCGCTACGACATCCTCGCCTGGAACGGCGAAATGGCGAGGCTGCTACTGGATTTCGACACCCTGCCACCGTCACGGCACAACGCGATGTGGCTGTGCCTGATGCATCCGGACATACGAGAGCGCTACGTCGACCGCGAACGCATCGTGCGGGAGGGGATCGCCCACCTTCGCTCCGCGTGGGCCGCACATCCGGAGGATCAGGTGTTGACGGACCTGATCACCGAGTTCACCGCTCGGGACGAGCAATTCGCGCGGCTGTGGGCCGAGCGGGACATCGCGGTCAACGGGCGCGGGCGCAAGGTGATGCGGCATCCTGACGTCGGTGTGATCGCCGTGCAGTTCGAAGTGCTGATGCCACTTCAAGATCCGGACCAGCGGTTGGTGATCTACCGCGCCGCTGACGATGAGAGCCAGTCGGTTCTGGACCGGTTGTGCGCACGGTGAAGTCGAACCGCAGACCGCCTCGACGAGTACGCCGGCAGGCCATCCGACAATAATTCTCGCCTTGACAAATTTTCTTGTCGGCTGGATCCTGGAACGGTGCTAGATGTCGCTGTGATCGAAGAGCCCGCCGCGGCCGAGGCAGCGCTGGATCCGATACGGTCCCGGATCCTCGCCGCCCTGGCCGAGCCCGGCTCGGCCGCCATGCTGGCCGTCCGCCTGGGGCTGCCCCGGCAAAAGGTCAACTACCACCTCAAGGAGCTGGAACGGCACGGACTGGTCGAGCTCGCCGAAGAGCGGCGCAAGGGCAACGTCACCGAGCGGATCTACCGCGCCACCGCCGCCTCCTACGTGATCTCCCCCAGAGCCCTGGCCGCCGTCAGCCCGGACCCCACCCGCTCCCCCGACCAGCTCTCCGCGCACTGGCTGCTGGCGCTGGGAGCCCGGCTGGTGCAGGAGGTCGGCACGTTGCTGACCGGCGCGGCCCGGGTTCGGCGCCGGGTCGCCACATTCGGCATCGACGCCGAGGTCCGGTTCGCCTCCGCCGCCGACCGGATGGCCTTCGCCGAGGAACTGGCCCAGGCGGTGGCGGTCCTCGTCGGCCGCTACCACGACGAGGCCGCCCCGGGCGGCCGGAGCCACCGCGTGATCGTCGGGCTCCACCAGGCCCCCGCACCGCAGCCCGAACCCGAAGCAGGACAGGACAACGCACCATGACGCATCCGTTCGAGATCGAGCTGCGGACGACCCTTCCGGCAAGCCCGGAACAGGTCTGGGAGGCGATCGCCACAGGACCGGGAATCGACTCCTGGTTCATGGGCCGCAACGAGGTGGAGGCGCGCGAGGGCGGCATCGCCGCCATGAGCACCGGCGGCCACCGGGAGGAGGCCGTGATCACCGCGTACGAACCCCGCGAGCGCTTCGCCTCCCGTACGGCCACCGCCGAGGACGGCCGGTTCATGGCCTTCGAGTACCTGATCGAGGGGCGAGACGGCGGCAGCACCGTGTTGCGCGTCGTCCACAGCGGGCTGCTCGGTGACAACTGGCAGGACGAGTACGACGCCCTGCGCCGCGGCTGGCCCTTCCATCTCCATACGCTCCGCGAATATCTGACGCACTTCCCCGGACGCACCGGCGTTCCCGTCTTCGCCCTGGCACCGTCCGGTGGACGTACGGCGCTGGACGTACGGGCGGCACTCGCCCAAGGGCTGTCGCTGCCGAGCCCGGTCGTCGTGGGTACGCAGGTGCACGCCGAGCCGGCCGGCCTGCCGCCCCTGGACGCCGAAGTGGTCTGGTCCGACGACGAGCGCATCGAGCTCCGCGCCCACCAGGGGATCTACACCTTCCACCACGGCTCCGGCATGGCCCTGATGTCCCACCACCTGTTCGGGCCGGACACCGATGGGGCCGAGGCCGCCTGGCAGCGGTGGCTGGCCGCACTCCTCAGCTGACCATCACTCCCAGACCCCGGCAAGCAACCCGACATCAGACCCCGAAACACCAAGGAGATCTCATGCGCACCCTGATCAGCACCGCCTTCATCTCACTCGACGGCGTCGTCGAAGGCCCCGGCGGCGAACCGGGCTACCGGAACACCGGCTGGACCTTCAAGCACACGGAGTTCGTCCCGGAGGCGTTCGACATCAAGGGACGGGAGCAGAAGGAAGCTGCCGCGATGATGCTGGGACGCACCAGCTACGAGGCGTTCAGCCCGGTGTGGCCGGGCATGGAGGAGTTCGCCGACTACAAGGTGATGCCGAAGTACGTCGTCTCCACCACGCTCACCGAGAAGGACCTGGTGTCGAACTGGGGCGAGACCACGATCCTGCGCTCACTCGACGACGTCGCCGCACTGAAGGAGACGGAGGGCGGCCCGATCATCGTCCACGGCAGCGCCACCCTGAACCAGAGTCTCTCGGACGCCGGCCTGATCGACCGCTACCACCTGCTGGTCTTCCCACTCCTGCTCGGCGCGGGCAAGCGGCTGTTCAGCGACACGGACAAGGACACTCAGAAGCTCAAGCTCGTCGAGTCCGAGGCGTACGCCAACGGCCTCCAGAAGAACGTCTTCGACGTCGTCCGCTGACAGGACTCGCGTTGCGGCGGTTGAACCAGGCTCATACCCAATGACAAAGGCAAGGAGAGCTCTGTCTCCTTGCCACTCTCAACATATAGCGCGCTGGGGGGCTTGCCGCAAGACCGGGTCAACAGCGCAGAATCATCGGCCGAGGCCACAACCTGCGGAAATGAGGGCACGAGGTGCGGGTGTTGTTGTCGACGTACGGGGGGCGCGGTGACGTCGAACCAATGGTGGGACCAGGCATGGCTGCCTCGGAGGTGTCGCGGTGATGGAGCAGTACGTCCTGGATCTTCAAGAGGTCGACGAGTCGCAGGTCGCGGCCGTCGGCGGCAAGGGTGCGCACCTGGGCGGGCTGTCGCGCATCGAAGGCATCCACGTACCAGGTGGCTTCTGCGTGACGACGGACGCCTTCCGGCGGATCATGGCGGAAGCACCGTCGATCGACGATCAGCTCGATCAGTTGTCACGCTCGGATCCGGACGACCGGGAGGCGATCCGCACGCTCAGCGCGCAGATTCGTCGGACCATCGAGGGGGTTGCCATCCCGGGCGACCTCCAAGCGGCGATCACCCGGGCGCTCGCTCAGCTCGGCGAGGAAGCCGCCTACGCCGTCCGGTCCAGCGCGACGGCAGAGGACCTGCCGACGGCCTCCTTCGCCGGCCAGCAGGACACGTATCTGAACGTCATGGGACCGGCGGCGATCCTCCAGCACGTCAGCCGGTGCTGGGCCTCCCTCTTCACCGAGCGGGCCGTGATCTACCGCCGGCGGAACGGCATCGACCACCGTGCGGTCCACATGGCCGTGGTCGTGCAGCAGATGGCGTTCCCGCAGGCGGCCGGCATCCTGTTCACGGCCGACCCCGTCACGGGCAACCGGAAGGTCGCCACGGTCGACGCCGGTTTCGGCCTCGGCGAGGCCCTGGTCTCCGGCCTGGTGAACCCGGACGTCTACAAGGTGCGACAGAGCAAAGTCGTCGCCAGGACGATCGCCGCCAAACAACATGCCGTCCACGCCCTGCCGGCCGGCGGTACGCGGGAAGTGGCGATCGACTCACAGCGACAGGAGCAGCCGGCGCTGACGGATGCGCAGGTCGTACGGCTCGTGCAGCTCGGGCGACGGATCGAAGCGCACTTCGGCAGCCCGCAGGACATCGAATGGTGCCTGGTCGACGATGACTTCCAGATCGTTCAGAGCCGCCCTATCACCACGCTGTTCCCCATCCCCGTGGCCGGTGACGCGGAGAACCACGTCTACGTCTCCGTCGGTCATCAGCAGATGATGACCGACCCCATGGCACCCCTGGGAATCTCCATGTGGCAGCTGACGGCCATGGTGCCGATGCACGCGGCCGGCGGGAGGCTGTTCGTCGACGTCACCGCTCGCCTGGCCGCACCCGCGAGCCGCGCCGGCCTCCTGGACATCATGGGGAAAGGCGATCCGCTGGTCAGGGACGCTCTGGAGACCGTCCTGGACCATGACGATTTTGTCCCGTCGCTCCCGGACGCGACTCCCGGCGGGCCGCCTGCCGGTGCGTCCGCCCCTGCCGAACCTGATCCGGCCATCGTCACCGAACTGATCGAGCGCAGCCAGGCGTCCATCGCCGCTCTGGAGCGCGACATCCGGACGAAGACCGGCCCCGCACTGTTCGACTTCCTCTTCGCGGCCTTCGACGAGCACAAACGAATCCTCGGCGATCCGTTGAACATGCGGGCCATCATGGCGGGGATGGAGGCCACCTGGTGGCTCAACGACAAGCTGCAGGAGTGGCTGGGCGAGAAGAACGCGGCTGACGCACTCACGCTGTCCGCCTCCGACAACGTCACCTCGGAAATGGGACTGGCGCTCCTCGGCGTCGCCGACGTGATCCGCCCGCATCCGGAGGTGGTGGCGTTCCTGCAGGACGTCGAGGACGAAGGCTTCCTGGACGAGCTGGCGAAACTCGCGGGCGGGACCGAAGCGCGCGACGCCATCGAGGACTACCTCGACCGGTACGGCATGCGCTGCGTCGGCGAGATCGACATCACGCGGCCGCGTTGGCGCGAGCGCCCCACCACGCTCGTGCCCGTGATCCTCGACAACGTCAGGAACTTCGAGCCGGGCGCTGCCGAGCGGCGCTTCGAGGAGGGGCGGCAGAAGGCGGAGAAGAAGGAACAGGACGTGCTGTCCCGCTTGCGGGCCCTGCCGGACGGGGAGCGGAAAGCCGACGGGACCAAGCGGATGATCGACCAGGTCAGGGCCTTCATCGGGTACCGGGAGTACCCGAAGTACGGCATCGTCAGCCGCTACTTCGTCTACAAGCAGGCCCTGCTGGGCGAGGCCGAGCTCCTCGTGCAGGCCGACGTACTGCCGGAGAAAGAGGACATCTTCTACCTCACGTTGCAGGAACTCCGGGACGTGGTGCGCTCGCACCAGGCGGATGACCAGCTCATCCAGCAGCGCAAGGACGCGTTCCGGTCGTACCACGCGCTCACACCGCCCCGGGTGCTCACATCGGATGGTGAAGCCGTCACCGGGGCGTACCGGCGCGACAACGTGCCGGCCGGCGCCCTGATCGGCCTACCCGTTTCCGCGGGGACCATCGAGGGAAGGGCCCGCGTCATCCTTGATATGGCGGAGGCCGATCTCGAATCGGGCGACATCCTGGTCACGACCTTCACGGACCCCAGCTGGTCGCCGCTGTTCGTCGGAATCGCGGGCCTGGTGACGGAGGTCGGCGGCCTGATGACCCATGGTGCGGTGATCGCCCGGGAGTACGGCTTGCCGGCCGTCGTGGGCGTGCATCAGGCCACCCGGCTGATCCGGGACGGACAGCGGATCCGCGTGCACGGAACCGACGGGTACATCGAGCTCCTGCCGTGACCGACCCCACCGAGAGGCCTCATCCGTAGCTTCCGGCCGAACAACGACAGCGAGTTGATGACCAGGGCATGCCACCCGCCGTGGTCAAGGTCCGCCGGGTTACGGGTCTGTCCCAGTGGGCGGCGGGCGCGTACAGGTACGCAACGGTGGCGGGACCCGCCGCCCGGCCGGTCGGCGGCGGGTGCCGGAGGGGTGCGCACGGCAGTGGTGCGCACCCTGCCCGGCTGTACATGTAACAGGGATGTATTAGGGGGTGGTTGGGCGGAACGATCGCCGGGCCGAGTGGGTCTTGATGATCAGCAACGTTCGCTCGTACCGACACGTACTGAGCAGCCCGCACCCCCGACCCATGCTGAGGAAAAACCGATGCGCGTTCACAAGCTCACCTTTGCCGCCCTGGCCGTTGCCGCCGGTCTCTCGCTCACGGCCTGCCAGAACGAAGCGGACGGCGCTGGGCAGAGCACCCCATCCACCGCGTCCAACACCTCTTCGTCGGGCGACGGTTCGGGCTCGGGCGGTACGGATCAGAGCGGCGGAAAGGCCTCCGCAGGGAAGAGCTCCGACGATCAGGGCACAGTCGCCGGGACCGGCTCCAACGCAAACGGCAAGGTCGGCAAGTGCCGCACCGACGAACTGGAGATCACGGCGAAGGACAACACCATCGACGGCGACCCCGACGCCACCGTCGTGGTCGAGCTGAAGAACGGTGGCGGCCGGGATTGCGCGATTTCCGGGTACGCGGGCGTCGACCTGAAGACCAACGCGGGCCCGCTGTCCGCGAAGCGCACCGGCCAGCAGGCCGTCTCGGCCATCCTCAAGAACGGGGAGTCGACGTACTTCCCCATCGACTACCCGTTCAACAAGTCCGGCGGCTCCGGCGTCCGCATCACCGGCCTGCTGGTGACCCCGCCGGACGAGACGAAGACGGTCACGCTCGCCTGGCCGGGCAACGCCACGCTGCCCGTCACGGACGGCACCGGCTCCGCGGTGAAGATCGGCCCGATCGGAAGCGCCGGCCAGGGCGGCTGACCCCCACACGCCGAACTCAGCGCCGAGGCAGGCCCGTTGGGACAAGTGCGGCATCGGGCCCGCCTCACGGCTCGTCCGCGCAAGCGGGCAGTGGACAGTGGGCGGCTTTGAGCGCGAGCACGACCAGCCCCCACCCCACCCCACGGTCAAGAGATTCTGCAAGATCTGCCAGAGGCTTGCGAAAACTGAGAGTGCACCCCCACGGCCCACCCGGGGTCCGGCCAATGGACGCGCACAGCAACGATCACCCGGCACACCGAGGGCATCTGACGAGGGATTAACCGATCCCGGGCAGCCCGTCGACACCAGCCGGTCACGACTGATGCCTCGGCATCCGACCGACGGCCGCATCCATTTTTGATGCCTGCGAATTGGTTGGGTCCGCTCCCTTTACGTGTCTGACGCGGCCCGGTAACTTCCTGCTGCGCAAGAAGTTTCAGCAACTTTCTCCCCGCCGTACACATGTCGAATGATGCTGTTCGCCCCCGCGCTGCGGCGCGCCAGGGCTTCACGGCAGGAGATGGACACAGGGCGCCCCACCCGGCCCTGCCTTGCTGATCGCCATGCCCATCGGCCGCGGCATACCTCAATAGGGAGCCCTTTCGTGAAACGCCCAACGCGCAGACGTCTGAGACGCCCCCTGACCATCGCGCTGGCAGCCTCCGGGCTGCTGGCTCTCGTGACGGCGGTGCCCCACGCCGCCCCGGCTCCGTCCTCCACCCCGGTGGCAGCCGCGGCCGGCAACTCGGCGACCGTCTTCTACTACACCAAGACCCGCAACTGGGCCGCGTACAACCTGCACTTCGCCCCCGACGGCGGCTCCTGGACCACCGTGCCCGGGGCAGGAATGGAGGCCGCCTGCACCGACTGGGTGAAGAAGACCGTGGACCTCGGCAGCGCAGCCGGCCTGGCGGCGACGTTCAACAACGGCCAAGGCACCTGGGACAACAACAACGGCAGCAACTATGCGCTGGGCACCGGCACCATCACCGTCAAGGACGGCGTGGTCGCCCACAGCGATCCGTGCGGTGGCGACGGCACGGACCCCTCCCCCTCGCCCTCCCCGACCGGCACGGACGCCACCTCGGCCACCGTCTTCTACTCCACCACGACGGTGGGCTGGACGACGGTCAACCTGCACTACGCGCCGACCGGCAAGGCGTGGACGGCAGTGCCCGGCGTCGGCATGGAGGCGGCGTGCACCGGCTGGGTGAAGAAGACCGTCGACCTCCAAGGGACATCGGGGCTGGCCGCGACCTTCAACAACGGCAACGGCACCTGGGACAACAACAATGGCAACAACTACGCGCTGTCCAGCGGCCTGAGCATCGTCAAGGACACCAAGGTCACGAACAACGCCACCGATCCGTGCGCTGCCGTCGTCCCGGACACCAAGGCGCCGACCGTCCCGGGTACCGTGAAGGCGTCCGCGAGCGACATCTCGACCGTGCTGACCTGGGAACCGTCCACCGACGACACCGGCGTGACGGGCTATCAGGTGACGCGGACCGGCGGTACCAAGGGCACCGTCGTGACCAGCATCGCCTCGACCGTGCTGTCGGAGTCCGGCCTGGAACCCCACACCACCTACACGTACACGGTCAAGGCACTGGACTCGGCGGGCAACATCTCGGCCGCATCGGCTCCGGCGACCGCGACGACCGGCGACACGCCGCCGCCGGCCACCGCAGGCAAGGCGCTGGGCACGGACCCCCGCAAGGACCCGATCTACTTCGTGCTCACCGCTCGCTTCTACGACGGCGACGCCAGCAACGACCGCGGCGGCAACCAGGACGTGAAGTCCGGCAACGCAGCCAACCAGGACCCCATGTTCCGCGGCGACTTCAAGGGCCTGGTGCAAAAGCTCGACTACATCAAAGGCCTCGGCTTCTCCGCGATCTGGATCACCCCGGTCGTCCTGAACCGCAGTGACTACGACTACCACGGCTACCACGGCTACGACTTCTACCGCGTCGACCCGCGGCTGGAGTCGGCCGGGGCGTCGTACCAGGACCTGATCAACGCCGCGCACGCCAAGGGCATCAAGATCTACCAGGACGTGGTCTACAACCACAGCTCCCGCTGGGGCGCCAAGGGCCTGTTCACACCCACCGTCTACGGCGTGCGGGACTCCCAGTGGTCCTGGTACTACGACGAGAAGCAGCCGGGCTTCGAGTACGACGGCCTGACCGTCGAGCCCAAGTCGGGCAAGTCCTATTACAACGGCGACCTGTGGTCCACCGCCGAACCGTCCGGCAACACCTGTCTGAACTGGGGCAAGCCCACCGGGGCGAAGAGCCCGGAAGGTTACACGCTCTACAACTGCCAGTGGTCGGGCCCGACCAGCAAGATGTTCCCGTCCACGTACTACCACCAGTGCTGGATCGGCAACTGGGAGGGCGAGGACTCCCGTTCCTGCTGGCTCGCCGACGATCTCGCGGACTTCAACACCGAGAATCCCGAGGTGCAGAACTACCTCATCGGCGCCTACAACAAGTACATCGACATGGGCGTCGACGGCTTCCGCGTGGACACCGCCGTGCACATACCCCGCGTCACCTGGAACCGGCGCTTCCTGCCCGCCATCCAGCAGCGCGTCACCCAGGACTGGGGCGCGGACACGGCACAGAACTTCTACGTCTTCGGCGAGGTCGGCGCCTTCGTCAACGACAAGTGGAACCGCGGCTCGGTCAACCACTCCGCGCAGTTCTACACCTGGAAGGAGCGCAAGGAGTACACCGCCGACGACACCCAGGCCGCGCTCGACCAGTACAACTACGAGGAGCAGCTGGGCACCGGCAACCAGCCCACCTCGGCCAACGCCTTCCTGGACGGCAACGCGTACCACGCCCCGGACCACAGCAAGTTCTCCGGAATGAACATCATCGACATGCGTATGCACATGAACTTCGGCGACGCGCACAACGCCTTCTCCAACGGCAAGGACTCCGACGACTCCACCAACGACGCCACGTACAACGCCGTGTACGTCGACAGCCATGATTACGGCCCCAACAAGTCGTCCATGCGCTACACCGGGGGCCAGGACGCGTGGGCCGAGAACATGGCGCTGATGTGGACCTTCCGTGGCATCCCGACCCTCTACTACGGCTCGGAGATCCAGTTCCAGGCCGGCAAGACCATCGACTGCGGACCCAGTTGCCCGCTGGCCACCACCGGTCGTGCCTACTACGGCGACCACCTCGAAGGCACCGTCACCGCCTCGGACTTCTCCAAGGTCGACAGCGCCACCGGCGAGGTCGCCAACACCCTGGCCCAACCGCTCGTCAAGCATCTCCAGCGTCTCAACCAGATCCGCCGCGCGATCCCCGCCCTCCAGATGGGCCAGTACTCCACCGATGGCGTCTCGGGCGGCGGGATGAACTTCAAGCGCCGCTACACCGACACCAGTACCGGCGTCGACAGCTTCGCCCTCGTCGCCGTCACCGACGGCGCCACCTACTCGGCCATCCCCAACGGCACCTACAAGGACGCCGTCACCGGCGACGTCAAGCAGGTCACCAACGGCACCCTGACCGTCTCCGCCCCGGGCAAGGGCAACCTGCGGGTCTACGTGCTCGACCTGGGCGGCAAGAACGCCGCCCCCGGCAAGATCGGCACCGACGGCCCCTACCTGCGGTAGCGGCCGGACACCTCCGCCCCATCCCCTCTGTCGCATCTGTCGAACCGGAGGGGATGGGGCGGCGCGCTCAGCCCTGGCGAGCCTTGAAGCGGGGGTTCTTCTTGTTCACTACGAAGATCACGCCGCGCCTGCGGACCACCTGGGCGCCGGGCTTTGACTTCATCGAGCGCAGGGACTTCCGTACCTTCATGACGCTGCTCTCCTCCTGCCGACTACCGGACCGTGGTCAGCCTCGGGCTACGGTCGCCCGGCCGTAGCGGCGCTCGAAGCGCTCCACGCGTCCGGCGGTGTCCACGACACGCGAGGCCCCGGTGTAGAACGGGTGGCTCGCCGACGAGACCTCGACGTCGATCACGGGATAGGTGGCACCGTCCTCCCACTCGATCGTCCTGGACGACTGCGCGGTGGAACGGGTCAGGAACGCGACGTCCGCCGAAAGGTCACGGAAGACGACCGGCCTGGATTCGGGGTGTATACGGGTCCTCATGGGGATTCCTTCCTTACGGCTGTCCGCTGTGCACTGGTGGCCCGATGTCACCGGGTCCGGCTCAGCGCTCCTCCCGGAACGCAACGTGCGCTCCGGCCACCGGATCGTACTTGCGCAGCACGAGCCGGTCGGCGTCGTTGCGCCGGTTCTTACGGGTCACATAGGTGAAGCCGGTTCCTGCCGTCGACTTCAGGGTCACGACGGGACGCAGCTGGTTGCCTGCCACTAGGGGCCTCCTTCCGCTCACATCACGCGGTCTTGACTCGCGCATGTCAGCTATGTCCTGTAACAGCGACCGGTGGCCCCGCATTCCCGCTCTCGTAACGGGCCGGAACAGTGACCGGTCCGTCGCGGCGGGCGCCGTGTGGCGTCCCCTGCGGCGGACCGGTCGCCGGGGTCAGCCGTCGATGCGGTGCGTGGTCCAGAAGGAGGTGAGGCTCGTGGTCGTGGCGGCCTGGGCGGCCGCCTTGAACTCGGCGGTGGTCGAGACGCCGTACCAGTGCGACGTCGCGTAGTCCTTCAGCAGTTTGGCCATGACACTGTCACCGAGGACGCGCCGCAGGTCGTGCAGGGCGCATTTGCCGTATCCGTAGACGACGGTGGAGTAGCGGGACGAGTGGGTGTCCCAGTACGCCATCGAGTTGGTGATCTTCTCCGCCGTCGAGGCCCAGGAGACGTTGTTCCAGCAGTTGGTGCCGGACAGCCCCTGCGCGAGGTCGGTGGCGTAGTCGGTGAACGCCTCGTCGAGCCAGGGGCTGTTGTACTCGTCGTCGCCGACGATCCCGTAGAACCACTGGTGGCCGATCTCATGGGTGAGCGCCGTGGTGCTGACCAGGTCCAGGACGAACCCGGGGTACTCCATGCCGCCGAACCAGAAGTTGTTGTCGATCACCGCGTCCAGCTCACCGTACGGGTAGGCGCCGAAGCGGCCCGCGTGCGCGTCCACGGCGGACTTGGCGGTGGTGAGCATCGACTGGGCGTTGGCGGAACTGATGCCCGACACCGAGTAGATGTTGATCGGGGTCCCGGCGGTGGAGGTGCCGGAAATCTTGGCGAACGGGCCCGCCGCCCAGGCGAAGTCACGGACCTTGGACGCGGTGGCCGTGGTGATCGTGCGCCCACTGGAACCGGCGGTGTCGACCGAGGCGCCGGTGGCCGGGACCAGCAGGGTGGTCGGGTGGTCGAGGGTCACCTTGAAGTCGGCGGCCAGCGAGTAGAACGCCTCGCCGTTGTTCGTGTACGGGTCCAGGTGCCAGCCCGATCCATCCTTGACCGCGAGGACCGGCAGCGCGTTGCCGATCATGCTGAAGGCGCCGTCATGGCCGAACCGGTCCGCCCCGCTGGGCACGGTGATGCCGAGGTCGAAGGCGATGGTGGCCGACTGCCCCTGCGCCAGCGGGGTCGGCAGGGCTATCTGCAGTGCCGTGCAGCCGACCGAGAGGGCACCGGCGGTGCCGCCGGTGACATTGCTGACCGCGATCGGCATCGCCGAGCAGGTGCCGTGGTAGTTGTCCCACAGCCGCAGGTACACCTCGGTGAGCGGGGTGGCCGAGGCGTTGGTGAAGGTCGTGCTCTCGTGCCCGGTCCAGAGGGTACCGGCGGTGTTGCTGCTCAGACTGACGGTGTACGAGGGCGCGGCCGGCGTACGGATGGAGTCGGCCGGCGGGGTGGTGGTGCCCGAGGTGTTGAGGGCGACGTCGTCGAGGACGAAACTCGTCTGGAGGCTGGAGTCCTCGGTGCCGGTGAAGGCGACACTGACGGTCTGGCCCGCGAACGACGACACGTCGAACGACTTCTGCGCGTAGCCGGTGGCCTTGTTGAGGTTCGAGTACGTCGCCAGGGTCGTGCTGCCTATCTTCGCTGTCAGCTTGTCGTAGGCGGTGGACGAGGTCGTCTCGGCGCTGTCGATGTGCAGCCAGAAAGTGAGGGTGGCGCTGCTGCACCCGGCCGGGATGGTGACGCTCTGCGAGAGGGTGTCGGTGTGGGTGCCGCCGACACCGTCCAGCCAGGCGAAGCTGGTGCCGCCGTGGGCGCTCTGACCGGTGCGGCTGGTGATCACACTGGTCGACGACTGGGTCCAGGGCGAAGTGCCGCTCTCGAAGCCGCCGTTGGTGACCACCTGGGCCGGTGTGCAAGCTGCGGCCACTGATGGGGTGGTGGACACCGCCGCCGCCGGGGCGACGGGGAGCAGAACTGCGGCCAACGCGGCGACGACGAGCGCGGCGAAGGTCTTGTGGGGGGTCGGTCTCACACGAAACTCCTTTGAGGCGGCCGGGATGCCGGCCTGCTCGGTGGCCGCCCGGCCGGCCTGGGTGCGCCGGTGAACGGCCGTGGGGCGCGCATCGGTTGGGCGATCGCTGGGTGAGATTTCCGCTCCGCCGACCTCTGGTCAGGACGACGGCAGTCGGAAGCCTGGCAGATTTGACCGGTCCATGCCATCAGGAGTGGGTAAAAGTGTGTGCGTCCCCGTCTCGGCCTCCAAGGCGACGACACCCCGGGCCGAACGGCCCAGTGGCGGCCGGAGTTGCCCTTGGACGGCCTGCCTACGGGAGCGTGGGGCTGCCGACGTGAGGAGGTGGGCTCCCGTGCCGCGGTGGGTCACGAGCGCGGTGTGGACGGGGTCGGGTTCCTCGATCGAACGCCCGAAGTGGGCGAGGATCCGCGCCAGTTACAAGTCGATGGCTTCTGCCGAGTCGCGGATGCGGTCTCCCGATCGAACTCGCCGGAAAAGCCGTCTCCCAACTCGGGTTCAGCACCAGGCGCCTGACGGGTTCCGGCCCCGGCACCCGGGCGGCCCCCCACCCACGGAGGATCGGGGATTTCGCGCGAACGATCTGCCACGACGACGGTCACCACATGCTCTGACCTCGCCGTCTCTCGCGTCTTCCTGTGCAAGAGATCTGTTAGTTAACTTTCCTGTCTGTAAGAATTATCAGCGTTGCGAGCACCCCGTCAAGAGGCTGCGCCAAGTCCGGACGGACCGCTTGACAGGGACTCAACAGGCCGCGTAAAAATCCCGTCAGCGGCTCGGCGCGGACGTTCCGAACCCGACGCGCTCACCTGCATCCGTGCATGCAGCTGACCCGGCCGCCGCGGTCCCAGTCCGCCATACCTGTCGCCACAGTGGCGCCCGTCCCGCACGCGTTCATCACCCCGCGCGGCCGGTTCGCCGCCCTTCCCCCGTGTCGTCAGGCGCTGCTCAGGTCCACCGCACCGACAGCACTCCTGCCTGCTCAAGGAGATCAGCATGACGCCTCCCTACCCTCCCCTGCGCTCCCGGCGCGCCGAGCCCCCGCCCGGGGGGCACGGTGCACACGCACGACGCGGCGACCGGTCCCGGCGCGCCCTCATCGCCGCCGGTCTGAGCGTGGCCGTGGGCCTGCTCGGCCTGACCGCGACGGCCATGGCCTCCCCCGCCGGCCTGAAGGGCGCGGCAGTGTCCCCGGCAGCTGTGACCGCCGACGGGATCCCCGAGTTCGACCATGTCGTGGTCGTGACCGAGGAGAACAAGTTCTACGAGGATGTCGTCGGCAGCCCCGACGCTCCGTACATCAACTCCCTTGCCGGTCAGGGTGCGTCGTTCTCGAACATGCACGGAACGACGCACCCCAGCCAGGGCAACTACGTGGCGCTCTTCTCGGGCTCCGCACACGGCATCGATGACGACGACTGCCCGTACGACTTCGCGGATGACAACCTCGGAAACCAGCTCCTGACCCGCGGGCACACCTTCGTCGGCTACTCCGAGGACCTGCCGTCCGACGGATCGAAGGACTGCGGCGACGACGGAAGCAGCGGCTACGCCCGCAAGCACAACGGCTGGGTCGACTTCACCAACGTCCCGGCGGCCTCGAACCTGCGCTACAGCCGCTTCCCCACGGACTACAGCAAGCTCCCCGACGTGTCGTTCGTGACGCCGAACCTCGACAACGACATGCACGACGGCACCGTCAAGCAGGGCGACACCTGGCTGAAGAACAACTTCGACGGCTACGTCCAGTGGGCCAAGACCCACAACAGCGCTCTGATCCTGACGTGGGACGAGGATGACGGCGACGACTCCGTCAACAAGATCGCCACCATGGTCGTCGGCGCGAACGTCAAGAAGGGCGCCACCTCCAGCACCAAGTACAACCACTACTCGATCCTGCGCACGCTGGAGGACATGTACGGGCTGCCCGCCCTGGGCAGCGCGGCCTCGGCCAAGCCGATCACCGACATCTGGGACGTGAGCAC
>NZ_JAFLRJ010000026.1 GCF_017315755.1 Streptomyces beijiangensis | reverse complement strand
CTTCTGCGCCTTGTAGACGACGGAGGAGAGCGCGGGCACGGTGACCGTGGCCTTCGCGTCGGCGCCGGTCCTCACGTCGGCCGAAGTGCCGTACAGCGCACGGAGGTCGGTGCCCGCCGCGCCGGTCGGGACCTCGACCGTCTTGGCCTCGGTGGCGTTGTTGACCGCCACCAGGTAGTCGGTCCCGGTCTTGGCGTCGGTACGGGAGAAGGCGTACACCGAGTCCTTGGCGTACCGCTCCGTCTGCACGCCGTCCGTGAGCGCCGGGTTGGCTTTGCGCAGCTTGGAGAGAGCGGCGATCTCCTTGTAGAGCACCGCACTTGAGTCGTACGCGTCCGAGGCCGCCGTACGGTCGGTGCCCAGCTCGTCGTCGTCCAGGTAGTCGGCGGTCTTCGAGGCGAACATCGGCTGGCGGGCGTCCTTGTCGCCGCCCGATCCGGTGAAGCCCTGCTCGTCGCCGTAGTAGACGACCGGGTTGCCGCGCGACAGGAACATCACCTGATTCACGAGCTTGTCGCGCTGCACCAGCTCGGCGTCGCTCGCTTTCGGGTTGTCGGCCTTGAGGAAGTAGCCGATGCGGCCCATGTCGTGGTTGCCGGTGAAGGTGACCTGCTCGTACGCGTTGGCCTTGTCGGTGGTGTACCGGTAGTCCTGCGCGAAGACGTTCGCGAGCTGGGATGCGGGCGCGCCCTGGGAGGCGTACTGCCGGGCCGCGTCCTGGAAGGGGAAGTCGAGGGTCGAGTCGAGCCGGCCCTGCGTGACGTACGGGGAGGTGATCTTCGGGTCGGCGGAGTAGACCTCACCGAACATGAAGAAGTCGCTGCGGCCCCGCTTGGCGGCGTACGCGTCGAGCGCCGTCGCCCACTGGGTCCAGAAGTCCATGTCGACGTGCTTGACCGTGTCGATCCGGAAGCCGTCGATGCCGAAGTCCTCGACCCACTTCTCGTAGATCTTCTCCATGCCCTGCACGACCTCGGGACGCTCGGTCCACAGGTCGTCGAGCCCGCCGAAGTCGCCCTGGTCGGCGGACTCCCCGGCATAGGTGGAGTTGCCCCGGTTGTGGTACATCGTCGGGTCGTTGAGCCACGACGGCGTCTTCACATTCTTCTCGGCGGCGGGGACCGTCGGACTGTACGGGAAGGAGTCCACGTCGACGGCCGGGAACTTCTTCGTGCCGTCCGAATAATCAGAGTCGTCGAAGGGCACCCCGTCCTTCGTCAGATACGGGAAGGCCCCCTTCGACAGGTAGTCGTAGGACTTCTCCTCGTAGTCGACGACGTCGGCCGTGTGGTTGGTGATGACGTCGAAGAAAACCTTCATGCCCTTGTGGTGGGCCGAGTCGATCAGCTTCTCCAGGTCGGCGTTGGTGCCGAAGTGCGGGTCGACCTGGGTGAAGTCCGTGATCCAGTAGCCGTGGTAGCCGGCCGACGCGTCGGCCCCCGTGCCCTGCACCGGCTTGTTCTTGAAGATCGGCGCCATCCAGATGGCGGTGGTACCGAGCCCCTTGATGTAGTCGAGCTTCTGCGTCAGCCCCTTCAGGTCGCCGCCCTGGTAGAACCCCTTGTCCGTGGGGTCGTACCCGGTCTGCAGCCGCGATCCTGTGAGCCCGCCCTTGTCGTTCGAGGAGTCCCCATTGGCGAAACGGTCCGGCATGACGAAGTAGAACTGGTCCCGCGTCAGGTCGTTGCGTGCGGGTACGGAGGCGAGCGCGGCGTCCGAAGGCGCTGCGGGCGCCTTCGCCGCGGCGGCGACCGGTATCGCCGGCACGAGCGCCGCGCACAGCGCGGCAGCGACGGCGACAGCCGTTCTTCGCAGGGATTTCACGGGGACTCCTCGGTGGTGCGGAAGAGATTCAGAGAGCGGGAAGGGTTCAGCTGCGCCAGGTGTCGCTGAGTGCGACTTTTCCGCTCGCCGGGACAGTGGCGGTGCGATTGGCGCCGCTCTCCCAGGTGACGGTCCCGGCGGCGTTCTTGCGGATGTACTTGTACGAGAAGGCCGTGCCGGCGGACAGTGCGACGTCGAGCTTCCAGACGGGGTAGCTCGCGGGGTCGAGCTTGAGTGCGCTGCCGGTGTTCCAGCTGCCGAGCGCCGCCTGGTCGCCGGTGACGTAGATGTTCTCGCCGAGGACCGTGGTGGCGTTGACGGCGAAGGAGGCGCCCGAAGCGGTGGTGTCCCCACCGCTCGAAGTGCCCCCGCAGGTACGGGCGTTGACCTGCAGCGCGAGTGCCGTATTGGCGGCGAGCGTCGCCGTGAACTGGCCCGAACCGTTGACCGTCACACCGGTGTTGTTCTGCACGTTGCAGTAGTCACCGGCGGCCAGCGACGTCTGGAAGGTCCTGGTCAGCGCGGAGGACTCGTGGTTGATGGCGACGTACGCCTTGGAGCCCCGCCCGAAGGCGATGGCGTCTCCGCCGTTGTCCCACCAGTCGGTGACGGCCTGCCCGCGTGCGGTGTTGCGGAAGCCGACCATGGAGGCGATCTCGGTCCAGGCGTGCTGGCACTTCCACCCGTCGCTGTAACAGGCGTTGACCGTGCCGCCGTTGGGCGGACCCGCGTCCTTGTCGCTCCACTCGTAACCGGAGTTGATGTCGGGCGAGCCGTAGGGGTAGGCCAGCATGAAGACGTTCGCCAGGGTGTAGTTGGCGCCGTCCTTGTAGTTGAGGGTGTCGCCGCCGCGCTCGGTGTCGTGGTTGTCGACGAAGACGGCGGACGTGGCGCTGGACATGAAGCCCCAGCCCTCGCCGAAGTTCTTCAGATAGGCCAGGTTCTGGTTGTTGAAGACGTCCTTGAGGCTGCGGCCGTAGCGGAACTCCTGGACATCGCCGGTGCCGGTGTACTCGGTCGGCGACACGGCCTCGCCCGCCCCGTAGATCGCCTCCTGCTTCCAGTACACGCCCGGATTCGTCAGCCTCGACTTGATGTTGGCGAGGTCCGCCTCGGGCATGTGCTTGGCCGCGTCGATCCGGAAGCCGTCGACACCGAGCGACAGGAGGTCGTTCAGATAGCCGGCGATCTTCCCGCGGACGTACTCCTCGCCGGTGTCCAGGTCCGCGAGCCCGACGAGCTCGCAGTTCTGTACGTTCGCCCGGTCCTGGTAGTTGGAGATCGCCGCGGTGCAGTCGTCCATGTCGGCCGCCGAGTACAGGCCGGGATAGTTGTACTTGGTGTACGACGACCCACCGGTCCCGGTGCCCGACCCCGACGTCATGTGGTTGATGACGGAGTCCGCGACGACCTTCACGCCCGCCGCATGGCAGGTGCTGACCATGTTGGCGAAGCTCGTACGGTCGCCGAGCCGGCCCGCGATCTTGTAGCTGACGGGCTGGTACGAGGTCCACCACTGGCTGCCCTGGATGTGTTCCTGGGGCGGTGAGACCTGGACGGACCCGTAACCCGCCGGGCCGAGCTGATCGGTGCACGCCTTGGCCACCGAGTCGAACTTCCACTCGAAGAGGACGGCGGTGACGTCCTTGTCGCCGGTGGGGGCGGCGTGAGCGGGGGCGGACGCGACGACCACGGAAAGCGCGGCGGCCACCGAGAGAGCCAGCGCGGCGGAGAGGGATCTGCTTGCCATGTTTCCTCCTGCACGTGGGGGGAGGCAGCGATGAATGTTCTTGCTGCAAGGCTGCAAGCTCTTGCTGCGCAGCAGACCGTACGAGCCCCTCCGACCGCGGTCAACCCTTTGGACATGACGGGATTACACGGGGGAAACAAAGAGAATCCCCTGCGAGAAAGATCTTCCGCAAGAGATTGCAGCAATGCTAGATTCGGCTCACGCAGAGAGACCTGGGACCACCTCCCCGCCACCGCCCAGCCTGGGCAGGTCCCGGGTCTCCCTTTGCCGTCAGCGCGGTTGACGAAGTCCCGCGACGAGGAGCTCGACCAGCCGGCGCGCGTCGTACCGCGGATCGGCGTCGGCGCCGATGCACAAGTTCCCGACACCGCGCATGAGTTGGTACGCGTCCAGGCCGGAGTCGATCTCACCGGAGGCGGCGGCAGCGCCCAGGAGCTCGGTGCACACCGGCAGGAGCCGGTCGAGGAAATAGGCGTGCAGCGCCTCGAAGCCGGCACTGTCGGCCTGCAGCGCGGCAGCGAGTCCGTGCTTGGTGACCAGGAAATCGACGAACAGACCGATCCACTGCCCGAGGGCGGCGTGAGGCGTCGGACCGGCCGCCAGCAGAGCCGGGCCCGCCTCGGCGCAGGCCTCGATCTGGTGCCGGTAGACGGCGATGACAAGATCCGCACGCGTCGGGAAGTGGCGGTAGATCGTGCCAAGTCCGACGCCGGCCTTGGCCGCGATGTCACGTACCGGCGCCTCCACGCCCGACGTGACGAACACCGCGGCGGCCGCGTCGAGCAAGGTCTCGTTGTTGCGCCGGGCATCCTTCCGCTTGGACTGGCCCGCGCGCCCTGCACCCTCGTCGCTGTCGTTCACCGCGCCGCACTCTCCGCTGTCGGGCTTGCCAAAACGGAACACTGTTCCGTATCGTCAAACGGAACGGTGTTCCGTTTGCTCATGATGCCAGAGCAGGGGCCCGGCGACCAAGCCATGCAAGGCAAGGCAAGGCAAGGCAAGGCAACGGAGGACGACAACCATGCAGTACCGCACTTTGGGCCGCACCGGTGTGCAGGTCAGCTCCCTCGCGCTCGGCGCGATGAACTTCGGCACGATGGGGCGCACCACCCAGGACGAGGTCACCGCCCTCGTCGATGCCGCCGTCGAGGGCGGGATCAACCTCATCGACACCGCCGACGTGTACAGCGGCGGCGAGTCGGAAGAACTGGTCGGCAAGGCCATCGCCGGCCGCCGCGACGACATCGTGCTGGCCACGAAGGCGAGCCTGCCGATGGGCGACGAGCGCAACCACCAGGGCAGCTCGCGCCGTTGGCTGGTCACCGAGCTGGACAACAGTCTGCGCCGTCTCGGTGTCGACCACGTCGATCTCTACCAGATCCACCGGTGGGACCCGCGCACCAGCGACGAGGAGACGCTGTCGGCCCTGACCGACCTGCAACGCGCGGGAAAGATCCGCTACTTCGGCTCCTCGACGTTCCCCGCGTACCGCATCGCGCAGGCCCAGTCGGCCGCTCGTGAGCATCACCTGGGCCGCTACGTCACCGAGCAGCCCAGCTACTCGATCCTGCAGCGCGGTGCCGAGAGCCACGTGCTGCCCGTGACGGAGCAGTACGGGCTCGGTGTGCTGGTGTGGAGCCCGCTGGCCTCGGGCTGGCTGTCGGGCGCGATCCGTGAGGGCCGGACCGTCACCACCAGCCGCTCCGCGTTCCTGCCGCAGCGCTTCGACACGGCCGTCCCCGCCAACCGGGCCAAGCTCGATGCCGTCGAGCAGCTGGCCAAGGTCGCCGACGAGGCCGGCCTGACCATGATCCAGCTCGCGCTCGGTTTCGTGACCGCGCATCCCGCCGTGACCAGCGCGCTCATCGGTCCCCGCACCCTGGACCACCTGCACTCACAGCTCGCCGCCGCCGACACCGTGCTCACCGCCGACGTACTGGACGCCATCGACACGATCGTCGCCCCCGGTGTCGACCTGGCCGCGCACGAGAAGAACGACGCCCCTCCCGCCCTGCTCGACCCGGCACTCCGCCGCCGCTGAACTCCGCTGAACGCCCGCTCAGTGATCGGCGGAGGGCGACTCCGCCGAGGCGTGCAGCAGCAGGTCGCGCAGCGCCGCGGCGGCGTCCGAAGGCTCGGTGGGGGTGAGGACGACCTGGTCGGCGGTGGTCGAGGGGCCCGTGAGGGGGATGACACGCAGGCCGGGCGGCTGCTGGTCGAGTGCGGACTCCACGGTGATGCCGATGCCCGTTCCCGCGGCGACATGAGCGGCGATGGCGTGCACGCTGTCGGCGGTCCTGATGATGCGCAGGTCGGCTCCGCCGATGTGGAAGGCGGCCAGGAGGCGGTCGCAGAGACCGCTGTTGATCTGGTGGGGCCAGGTGAGCAGGGCGGTGGTGGACAGTTCGGACGCGCTCAGCTCGGTATGTCCTGCGAGGGGGTGGGTCGCGGGTACGAGCGCCATGAACCTCTTGGTGGACAGCACCTGTGCCCGTACGCCGGTGACGTCACCGGTCGCCCAGCCGATGCCGAGACCGAGCGTCTCCGCCCGCAGTCCGGTGAGCTGGGCCGTGGTCGGCATGGTCTCCGGCACGATCGTCACGTCGGGGAACCGGTCGCGCAGTTCCGGCAGGCAGCGCAACAGCAGCTGGTGGCAGGTGTACGCGGCGTGGGCGACGACGAGGGTGGTGCGGGCCCCGTCGCCGGCGGCCAGGGAGCGGCCGCGCTGCTGGAAGCGGAGCAGCTGCGCGAGGGTGGCGTGGGCGTCTGGCAGCATCGCCGCACCGAGGTCGGTCAGTGACACCCGGCGGCTGGTGCGGTGGAACAGCCGGCCGCCCAGGGTGGTCTCCAGCCGCCGTACGGCGTCGCTGACCGTGGGCTGCCCCCGGTGCAGGCGCTCGGCGGCACGGCCGAAGTGCAGTTCTTCGGCGACCGCGACGAATGCTTCCAGTTCCATCTTGTCCACGGGACCAGGCTAACCCCATCGATCGGTGTGACCGATCGCTGCATGCCGAAGTTCGGCGTTGATGCCGTGCCGTACTCAGGCTGAGATGGCTGGGCAAGCAGGGGCAGGCAGGGATCTCCCCGATGCCCCTCGTTTTCCCGCGACCGGAAGCAGCGAAAAGCACATGACACTCAACGACATTGCCCGTGAGCACGAGGCGCCGACCGTCACGGTCACAGTGGTCCACCACTCGGTGCACGGGCACACCCGGGTCCTGGCCGAGCACCTCGCCGACGGGGCGCGGCTGGTGCCCGGCGCCCGCGTGCATCTCGTCGAGATCCGCCCCGAGGACGTCGTCGCGGGCCGCTGGCACGATGCGGAGGTCATGGCGCTGCTCGAGCGTTCCGATGCGATCGTCTTCGGCTGCCCGACACTGATGGGCAGCGTGTCGGCGGTGTTCAAGGCGTTCATGGAGGCGGCGTTCACGCCGTTCACGACGCAGGCGTGGAAGGACAAGCTGGCCGGCGCGTTCACCATGTCCGCCTCGCAGAGCGGCGACAAGCTGACCGTACTGGAGCAACTGGCCGTCTTCGGGGCGCAGATGGGCATGCAGTGGATCGGCGTGGGCGACATGCCGGGCAACAACTGGAGCGGTGGCACCCGCGACGATGTGAACCGGCTGGGCTCGTGGCTGGGCCTGATGAGCCAGAGCCACGCCGACCAGGGGCCGGAGCACGCCGGATCGCGCGGCGACCTGATCACCGCGGGGCGGTACGGCGAGCGGATCGCCCGGCTGACCCAGCGCTGGGTCAACGCCGTGCCGTACGACACCCCCCGGATGACCGAACACGAGGCCCGCGCCCTGTCGGCCTCCCTCAGGGAGACCGCGGACGCGCCGGCCTAGGACCGCGCCTGCGCCGTCGAGCCACGCACCACCAGCTCCGGCTGGAAGACGAACTCCGTGCGCTGGACCGGGTTTCCGCCGATCTCCTCCAGTAGCGCGCCGACCGCGGCCGTCGCCATCGCCTGGACGGGCTGGCGCACGGTCGTCAGCGGCGGGTCGGTGAAGGCGATGAGCTGCGAGTCGTCGAAGCCCACCACCGAGACGTCGCCGGGCACGTCGAGCCCCCGGTCACGGGCGGCCCGTACGACGCCGAGCGCCATCATGTCGCTGCCGCAGACGATGCCGGTGCACCCCTGGTCGAGCAGCGCACCGGCGGCCACCTGGCCGCCCTCGACGCTGAAGAGGGTGTGCTGGACGACCCCCGACTGCCCCTCCCCCACCGCTTCCAGGAACCCCTGCTGCTTACGGCGCGACGGCACGTACCGCAGCGGTCCGACCGCGAGCCCGAGCCGCCGGTGGCCCAGGTCGGTGAGGTGGCGTACGGCCATCCGCATCGCGGCGTGGTCGTCCGGCGAGACGAAGGGCGCGCTGATCCGCTCGTTGTAGCCGTTGATCAGCACGAACGGGACCCCGCGCTCCGTGAGCGAGGCATAGCGCGACGGGTCCGACGAGGTGTCGGCGTGCAGACCCGAGAGGAAGACGATTCCGCCGACCCCCCGCTCCACCAGCTGCTCCACCAGCTCGTCCTCGGTGGCGCCGCCGGGCATCTGGGTGCACAGGACCGGGGTGTACCCGTGCCCCGCGAGCACCTGCTCCACCACCTGCGCGAACGCCGGGAAGATCGGGTTGGTGAGCTCGGGGGTCACAAGACCGATCAGTCCCGCACTGCGCTGCCGCAGCCGCACCGGGCGTTCGTAGCCCAGGACGTCGAGCGCCGCGAGCACCCGCTGACGCGTGGTGTCCGCGACGCCCGGCTTGCCGTTCAGGACCCGGCTGACCGTCGCCTCGCTGACCGAAGCCTGCGCGGCGATGTGCGAGAGCCGGGGAGCGGTCGTCACACCGCCCACCACACCGTGCTGTCCGCGGGGAGTACGAACTCGTCGCCCTCGACCGTGACTTCGGCGCTGGCGAGCAGGGTGCGGCCCGGCGTGGGGAGACGTACCCCGGCGCCCGTCGTGTTGACCGTGCAGACGAATCCCTCGCGGGCGAAGACCAGTACGCCCTCGGGTGCGTCGTGCCACTCCACCGACTCCCCTGCGCCCAGGCCAGGTTGCTGCCTGCGTACGGCGAGCGCGCTGCGGTAGAGCTCCAGCGTGGAGTCGGGGTCGCCGGTCTGCGCCTCGACGGAGAGCCCGGACCAGGTCGCGGGCTGCGGGAGCCAGCTGCCTCCGGCGCCGAATCCGTACGAGGACCCGGAGGTGGTCCACGGGATCGGCACCCGGCAGCCGTCGCGGAAGCCGTCCTGGCCCTGCGCGCGGAAGAAGGACGGGTCCTGGCGGACCTCGTCAGGGAGGTCCGTCACGTCGGGCAGGCCGAGCTCCTCGCCCTGGTAGACGTACGCCGAGCCGGGCAGCGCCAGCATCAGCATCGTCGCCGCGCGGGCGCGCCGCAGGCCCAGCTCGCGGTCTCCCGCGGTACGGATCTGGGTGCCGCCGGGCGGGTTGGCGAAGCGCGTCGCGTGCCGGGTGACGTCGTGGTTGGAGAGCACCCAGGTGGCGGGCGCGCCGACCGGCTTCATCGCGGCGAGCGAGGTGTCGATGCACTCGCGCAGCTTCTCGGCGTCCCAAGGGGTGCCCAGGTACTGGAAGTTGAAGGCCTGGTGCAGCTCGTCGGGGCGCACGTAGTTGGCGGTGCGCTCGACGGTCGGGGTCCATGCCTCGGCGACGGCGATGCGCTCGCCCGGGTACTCGTCGAGGATCTTCCGCCAGGAGCGGTAGATCTCGTGGACGCCGTCCTGGTCGAAGAACGGCATGACGTCATTGCCGAGCAGTTTCAGCTGGTCGCTGCCCCCGAGGTCCGGCAGCCCCTCCGCCTTGACGAGGCCGTGGGCGACGTCGATACGGAACCCGTCGACGCCCATGTCGAGCCAGAACCGCAGGATCGAGCGGAACTCGTCGGCGACGGCCGGGTTCTCCCAGTTGAGGTCGGGCTGCTCGGGCGCGAAGAGGTGCAGGTACCACTCGCCGTCCGCGACCCGGGTCCAGGCGGGGCCGCCGAAGATGGACTCCCAGTCGTTGGGCGGGAGTTCACCGCTCTCGCCCTTGCCCTCGCGGAAGTGGTAGCGACCGCGCAGCGGGGACGCGGGGCCCTCGGCGATGGCGCGCTTGAACCACTCGTACTGGTCCGACGAGTGGTTCGGGACGACGTCGACGATGATGCGCAGGCCCAGGTCGTGGGCGTCGCGGATCATCGCGTCGGCGTCGAGGAGCGTGCCGAACATCGGGTCGATGGCCCGGTAGTCGGCGACGTCGTAGCCGGCGTCGGCCTGCGGGGATGCGTAGAAGGGGGACAGCCAGACGGCGTCGACGCCGAGGTCGCGCAGGTAAGGAAGCCTGCTGCGTACGCCTTCGAGGTCGCCCATGCCGTCGCCGTTGGAGTCGGCGAAGCTGCGCGGATAGACCTGGTAGATCACCGCGTCCCGCCACCATCCGGTGAGGTTGCCGGCGGAGGAGTGGTCGGTGGGAGCAGCGAGGTGCTGGGTCATGACATCCCTGTGGGTTACGAGGAACGGATTACGGAGGGAACGCGTGCGGGGTGAAGACGTGTGCCGGGCTCAGCCCTTCGTGCCGCCCGCCGTCAGCCCCGTCACCAGGTGCTTCTGCACCAGGTAGAAGACGAGGGACACGGGGATGGCGATGAGCACCGCGGTGGCCGCCATGAGGTTCCACTGGGCGTCGTGCTCACTGACGAAGCTGGAGAGGCCGACGGCCAGGGTGTACTTGCCGTCGTCGAGCATGAACGTCGAGGCGAAGGCGTACTCGCCCCAGGCGGTGAGGCAGGTGTAGAACGCGGCCACGGCCAGGCCCGGACGGGCCAGCGGCAGGATGAGCCGCCAGAAGGTGCCGAACGGGGAAAGTCCGTCGACGCGGCCCGCCTCGTCGATCTCGTACGGGATCGTGTCGAAGTACCCCTTGAGCATCCAGGCGCAGTACGGCACGGCGGTCGAGCAGTAGACGAGGATCAGGGCGCCGTAGGTGTCGATGAGACCCAGGTCGGCGAGGATCACGTACATCGGCACAATGAGGACGGCGACCGGGAACATCTGGGTGACCAGCAGCACCCACATCAGCTTCTTGTAGCCGGGGAAGCGCATCCGGGACACCGCGTAGCCGGTGGTCGCGGCGATGAAGACACCGATCACGCAGGTGGCGCCGGCGACGAGTGCGGTGTTGCCGAGCCAGGTGAAGAACTGAGTGTGCTCCATCACGAACGAGTAGTTCGAGAAGGACATCTTGGAGAGGATCCGGCCGGGGTGGAGGTAGTCGTCCTTGTCCGGACCGAAGGAGAGGTAGACCAGCCAGCCGATCGGGAAGAGCGCGATGAGGCTCGCGGTCGACAGGGCGAGGTGGGAGAGGACCTTGGTCCTGGTGCTCGCCGTGCCGCGGGGCTGCGGGCGGCGGGGCGGGGAGAGAGGTCCTGGCTGCTGCGCCGCGGAGGTCTCGGTGGTCGTGGTCGTCATCGTCTTCTTTCCTGCCTTCGGTTCCAGTTCCGTGGTGGAGGGTGGAGGGCTCAGCCGATGGCCTGCTCGTTACGGGCGAGCCAGCGGCGGTAGAAGGTGGTGAAGACGATGAGGACGGAGAGCAGGAGCACGCCGTACGCCGCCGACTGCGCGTAGTCCCGCGGCTGTTGGCCGAAGCCGAGGCGGTAGGCCCAGGTGACGAGGATCTGCGCGTCGGGGGCGTTGTTGCCGAACAGCAGGAAGATGATGTTGAACTGGTTGAACGTCCAGATGATGCCGAGCAGGACGACGGTCGAGCTGACCGAGCGCAGTCCCGGCACGGTGACGTTACGGAAGCGCTGCCAGGCGCTCGCGCCGTCCATCTCGGCCGCCTCGTAGAGCTCCGAGGGGATCGACTGGAGGCCGCCGAGCAGCGAGACCATCATGAACGGCACGCCGACCCAGACGTTGACCAGGATCGCGGCTATCCGCTGAAAGAGGGT
Source organism: Streptomyces beijiangensis (assembly GCF_017315755.1). Classification (GTDB taxonomy): domain Bacteria; phylum Actinomycetota; class Actinomycetes; order Streptomycetales; family Streptomycetaceae; genus Streptomyces; species Streptomyces beijiangensis. The sequence goes on along the minus strand of NZ_JAFLRJ010000026.1, from coordinate 32,746 downwards.
GTCCTCCAGCCAGGCGGGCTGCGGCAGATGAAGCGCGCCGAGCGCGGAGTTCACGATGCCGGAGTCGGAGAGCATGATGCGCCAGGCGAAGACGGTGACGAAGGTCGGGACCGCCCAGGGCAGGATCAGCAGCATCCGGTAGAGGGTGCGGCCGCGCAGCTTCTGGTTGAGCAGCAGGGCGAGGCAGAGACCGATGACGTAGTGCAGGACCACGCAGGACGCGGTCCAGACGACGGTCCAGATGAAGTGGGACCAGAAGCGGTCCCAGGCGGTGGGTCCCCAGAGGATGTCCGCGTAGTTGTGCAGCCCGATGAAGTCGTAGGTGGCCGCGATGTGGTTGACGCCGATGGTGCGGGCGGAGTTCATGCTGTTGGCATCGGTGAGCGTGAGATAGATGCCCTGGATCAGGGGGTATCCCACGAGGACGCCGAGGACGACCACCACGGGGGCGGTCATCGCGTAGGCGTACCAGTGCTTCTGCAGGGAGTGCCTGAAGCGCTCCACCGGCCCGCGCCGCTTGCGGGCCGCGCCGTCGACGGCAACGGTCATCGTGACACCTTCTCGGGGTTCTTCGGTACTGGGGGGTTCGGTACTGAGTGCGTACGCACAGGAGCCGCCGGGCCCGTGGAACTCACGGGCCCGGCGGCTGCCGCGTCACTTGCTGAAGGTGGGCACCAGCTTGGCGATGGCGTCCTGGAGGTTCTTCAGTCCGTCCTGCACGGACTCCTTGCCGGAGGCGATCTTCGGCAGTTCGCTGTCCATCGGGGTGAACATCGAGGAGTACTCGGCCAGTTCGGGGCGCGGCTGGGCGGCGGCGAGCACACCCTGGTAGCCGGCGATGCCCGGGTTGGCCTTGACCTCCGCGGTGTACGCGTCACCGCGGGTCGGCAGCGTGGAGTTCTTCAGGGCCACGTCGGCCTGGCTCTTGGCCGACGTCATGAAGTTGATGAACTTCAGCGTGGCGGCCTGGTGGGCCTTGTCGGAACCGGCGTACGCGGAGAGGTTGTGGCCGCCGGTCGGGGCGCCTGCCTTTCCGGTGGAGCCGGCCGGGACGGTGGCGATGCCCAGGTTGGCCTTGTCGGCGAACGCGGAGCCCTTGTAGAAGTTGGTGATCTCCCACGGGCCCTGGATGATCGCGGCGACCTTGCCGTTGACGAAGGCGTCCTGGATGTGGGCGTACGCGTCGGCGGTGCCGTCGGCCTTGTGCAGGCCCTTGCCGTCGAAGGTGCTCTTCCAGGTGTCGAAGGCCTTGACCGCGGGGGCGCCCGCGATGGTGACCTTCTTGCCGGCGGCGTCGACCTTGTCGGTGCCCTCGCCGTAGAGGAACGGCTGGGCGTAGTAGCCGGCCGTGGAGCCCCAGTAGCCGTCGACGCCCGCCTTGTCCTTGACCTTGGCGGCGTCCGCCTTCAGCTCGTCCCAGGTGGTGGGGGCCGCGGTGATGCCGGCCTTGGCGAAGAGCGCCTTGTTGTAGACGAGCGCGAGGGTGTCGGTGACCAGCGGGACGCCGTAGGTCTTGCCGTCGAACTGCGCCTGCTTGACCAGGTTGGGCTGGAACTGCGCCTGGTCCTTCAGCGCCTCCGTGCCGTCCAGCGGAAGGAAGTAACCCTTCTTGGCGAAGGCGGGGGTCCAGCCGACCTCGGAGCGCAGCACGTCCGGGGCGCCCTTGGCGCCGGCGGCGGTGTCGAACTTGTTCTGCGCCTGGTCGAACGGAACATTGACGTACTTGACCTTGACGTCCTTGTTCGCCTTCTCGAACTCGCTGATGAGCGCCTTGTACGCGGGGGCCTCGTTCGTCGCGTTCGAGGTGTCCCACCAGGTGATGGTGACCGGGCCGTCCGACTTGCTGCTGCCGTCGTCTCCGCCGCAGGCTGTCGCCGCGAGCGCAAGGGTCGCGGCCAGGGCGGTGGCCGCTATGCCACGTCGCATGTGAACTCCTTCAACAGGTGCCGCTCCATCACGGCGCCGGGTTGTCGAGGAACGTAACAAGGTTGAAAGAAGACCGAAAGACTTTGCGGCAGATTTCTGCAAGACAGCATCTTCGTTACCTCGGCGTGTCCGTTCGGTTGCCGTTCCACCCCTTGTCACGCTGGGGTTCATGGCTCTCGACCTGCCGCTGCACGGCTCGCAACGACTACCGCAAGGTCTTGCAAGACTGTTACTTTCGTGGCGCAAAGGCGTTGATCCCCATGCACGCAAGCCTCTGGAAAGGGACCGTCCATGCCGCAGGAGCTCCACTCCGTCACCCCGGCCGCCGCACCCGCGGACGGCACCGGCTGGTGGCGGGACGCCGTCATCTACCAGGTGTACGTACGGTCCTTCGCGGACAGCGACGGCGACGGCATCGGTGATCTCCGCGGCATCCGCGACCGGCTGCCCCATCTCGCCGGGCTCGGTGTGGACGCGCTGTGGATCACGCCCTTCTACGCCTCGCCCCAGGCGGACGGCGGCTACGACGTCGCGGACTACCGGGCGGTCGACCCGCTCTTCGGGGATCTGGGCGACGCGGACGATCTCGTACGGGCCGCCCATGAACTGGGGCTGCGGGTGATCGTGGACATCGTCCCGAACCACACCTCCGACCAGCACGCCTGGTTCCGGGCCGCGCTCCCCGGCGGGCCCGCCCGCGAGCGCTACATCTTCCGCCCCGGCAGGGGCGAGGACGGCAGCCTCCCGCCCAACGACTGGGAGTCGGTCTTCGGCGGCCCCGCCTGGACCCGAATCGAGGACGGTTCCTGGTACCTCCACCTCTTCGCCCCGGAGCAGCCCGACCTCAACTGGGAGAACCCCGAGGTCCACGACGAGTTCGACTCCGTCCTGCGCTTCTGGCTCGACCTCGGCATCGACGGCTTCCGCATCGATGTCGCCCACGGCATGATCAAAGCGGCCGGGCTGCCCGACGTCGGCTCCCGCGATCAGGCGCGCCTGATCGGCGGCAAGGAGCTCCCCTTCTTCGACCAGGACGGGGTCCACGAGATCTACCGCTCCTGGCGGAAGCTGCTGGACTCCTACGACGGCGAGCGCATCGGCGTCGCCGAGGCCTGGGCCCACACCCCCGAGCGCCTCGCCCGTTACGTACGCTCCGACGAGCTCCACCAGGCCTTCAACTTCGCCTTCCTGAAGTGTCCCTGGGACGCTGCCGAACTGCGCCGCGTGATCGACTCCTCCCTCACCGCGGCGGGCGCGGTCGGCGCCCCCACCACCTGGGTGCTCTCCAACCACGACGTCGTACGGCACACCACCCGCCACGGCTCCGCCGACCGCGCCCGCGCCGCCGCGCTGCTGATGCTGGCGCTCCCCGGATCCGCGTACCTCTACCAGGGCGAGGAACTGGGCCTGCCCGAGGTCACCGACCTCCCCGACGAGCTCCGCCAGGACCCGTCCTTCTTCCGCGGCGAGGGCCAGGAGGGGCTGCGCGACGGCTGCCGGGTCCCGATCCCCTGGACGCAGGACGGACCGAGTCACGGGTTCGGGCCGGCGGGGAGCTGGCTCCCGCAGCCCGCGTCCTGGGCCGCCCTCTCCGTCGAAGCCCAGTCCGGCGACCCCCGTTCGACGCTGGAGCTGTACCGCAGCGCGCTGGTCCTGCGCCGGAAACTCGACGGACTCGGCGATGGAGAGATGGAGTGGCTGGACGCCCCGGACGGTGTCCTCTCCTTCGCCCGACCCGGCCTCGTCTGCACCCTCAACACCACACCCGACGACATCCAACTCCCCGTCCCCGGACGGCTGCTCCTCTCCTCCTCCGACCTCGAATTCGCAGGCGGCGATGTCCGCATTCCCGGCGAATCCTGCATCTGGTGGGCAATCTGACATGCGACCGGTACAGTCCAACCCTGTGACCGCACGGCTAGCCGACATCGCAGCCCAGGCGGGGGTCAGCGAAGCGACGGTGAGCCGGGTCCTCAACGGCAAGCCCGGTGTTGCCGCGGCCACCCGTCAATCCGTACTCGCCGCTCTCGACGTCCTGGGCTACGAGCGTCCCGTACGCCTGCGCCAGCGCAGCGCGGGTCTGGTCGGCCTGATAACCCCTGAGCTCGAGAACCCGATCTTTCCGGCTCTCGCCCAGGTCATCGGCCAGGCACTGACCCGCCAGGGCTACACCCCGGTCCTCGCCACCCAGACTCCCGGCGGCTCCACCGAGGACGAGCTGACCGAGATGCTGGTCGACCGGGGCGTCTCCGGCATCATCTTCGTCTCGGGCCTGCACGCGGACACCACCGCCGACATGGGGCGCTACGAGCAGCTGCGCGCCAAGGGCGTCCCGTATGTGCTGGTCAACGGCTTCTCTTCGAAGGTCCAGGCGCCCTTCATCTCCCCCGACGACCGGGCCGCGATGCGCCTGGCCGTCACCCATCTGGCCTCCCTGGGCCACACCCGGATCGGTCTGGCGCTCGGCCCCCGCCGCTTCGTCCCCGTACTGCGCAAAATAGAGGGCTTCCAGGCGGCGATGCAGGACCGGTTCTCCCTCTCCCCCGAGGAGAGCGAGAAGCTCATCCAGCACTCCCTCTACACCCTGGAGGGCGGCCAGGCCGCCGCCACCTCGCTCATCTCGTCCGGCTGTACGGCGGTGGTCTGTGCCAGCGACATGATGGCACTCGGTGCCATCCGTGCCGCCCGTCAGCTGGGCTTCGAGGTCCCCCGTGACATCTCGGTCGTCGGCTTCGACGATTCGCCGCTCATAGCCTTCACCGACCCGCCGCTGACCACCATCAGGCAGCCGGTCACGGCCATGGGCCAGGCAGCCGTACGGGCGCTCCTCGAAGAGGTCGGCGGCACTCCCGCACCACACAGCGAATTCGTTTTCATGCCGGAGCTCGTCGTCCGGGGATCCACCGCGTCCGGAGCTCGTCCGCAGGGAGGAGCAGGTGCGGTCGGGACCCGCCTGAGGGATGATCTGTGAGTAGGCCCGCATCTGGCAGACTGTCTCCCTATGGGTGAAACGACCGTGAAGACACAGGAAGGCCGGACGGCCACCCCGTCACCCATCACGGACGAGGAACTTCCGGCTCCGAAACTCACGCTGCTCCGGCGACTGCGCACCCCGCGCCGCCCGCGGATCTGGTTCGAAGTCCTGCTGATCGCGGTGAGTTACTGGACGTACTCGCTGATCCGCAATGCGGTTCCCGAGCAGAAGACCCAGGCGCTGAAGAACGCCGACTGGGTCTGGAGCGTCGAGAACCATCTCTCCATCGCGGTCGAGCAGAGCGTCAACCACGCCGTGAACTCGGTGACATGGCTGATCGTGGCGATGAACTACTACTACGCCACACTGCACTTCGTCATCACCATCGGCGTTCTGGTCTGGCTGTTCCGCTTCCACCCAGGACGGTACGCGGCAGCGCGTCTCGTCCTCTTCGCCACGACCGTGGTCGCGCTCGCCGGCTATTACCTGTACCCGCTGGCACCGCCCCGCCTGATGAACGGCGGGCACTTCATCGACACGGTCCTGGTGCACCACACCTGGGGCTCGATGGCGTCGGGCAACCTCAAGAACATGTCGAACCAGTACGCGGCGATGCCCTCGATGCACATCGGCTGGTCCCTCTGGTGCGGCCTGATCATCTTCGCCCTGGCCAAGGCGCCGTGGGCGAGGATCCTGGGTCTGCTCTACCCGGCGGCGACGCTCCTGGTGATCGTCTCCACGGCCAACCACTTCTGGCTGGACGCGGTGGGCGGCATGATCTGCCTGGCCTTCGGCTTCACGGTCGCCCGCCTCTGGTACGGCGCACTTCCCCACCAGCTCCCGCGGCTCCCCACGCGCTGAGGGACCGCACCGCGGCCACGGCTCGGGCGGCTACGGCTGGGCTCCGTAGAACCTCTCCTCCACCACCGCCCGCGCCCTGCGGGTGATGCGCCGGTAGTCGTCGAGCATGTCGCCGACATGGCCCGGCTCGTATCCCAGGTACCGCCCCACCGCGCCCAGTTCGCGCCCGTCGGAGGGGAAGGTGTCGCCTGCCCGGCCCCGTACCAGCATCACCGCGTTACGGACCCGGGTGGCCAGCACCCAGGCGTCGTCCAGCGTCTGGGCTTCCTCGGTGGGGATCAGCCCCGCCGCCTGGGCCGCGGCGAGCGCCTCACGGGTGCGGGTGGTGCGCAGGCCGGGCTCGGACCAGCCGTGCTGCATCTGCAGGAGCTGGACCGTCCACTCGACGTCGCTCAGACCGCCGCGGCCCAGCTTGGCGTGGAGCGTGGGGTCGGCGCCGCGCGGCAGGCGCTCCGACTCCATCCGGGCCTTGAGGCGGCGGATCTCGCGGACCGCGTCCTCGCCGATGCCCTCCGGCGGATACCGCAGCGGGTCGATCAGTTCGATGAAGCGGGCGCCCAGCTCGGGGTCGCCCGCCATCGGCTCGGCGCGCAGCAGGGCCTGGCTCTCCCAGACCAGCGACCAGCGTCGGTAGTAGGCGGCGTACGAGGCGAGGGTGCGGACCAGGGGCCCGCTCTTGCCCTCCGGGCGCAGACCGGCGTCGATGAGCAACGGCGGGTCGGCGGTGGGGATCTGGAGCAGGCGGCGCATCTCGGCGACCACCTTGTTCGCGGCCTGCGAGGCCTCCTGCTCTTCGACCCCCTCGCGCGGTTCATGGACGAACAGGACGTCCGCGTCCGAGCCGTACCCCAGCTCGTGACCGCCGAAGCGGCCCATGCCGATGACCGCGAACCTGGTGGGGAGCGTGTCGCCCCACTCGGCGCGGACGGCGGCGCGCAGCGCGCCCGACAGGGTGGCCGCGTTCAGATCGGTGACCGCGTTGCCCACGCGGTCGACCAGGGCTCCCGGGTCCTCCTCCGCCGGGTTCTCCTCGGTGCCGTACGAACCGATGAGGTCGCCCGCGGCCGTACGGAACAGCTCCCTGCGGCGCACCCCGCGCACCGAGGCCACCGCGCCCTCGGCCGTCTCCGCGCGCCCGACCGCCGAGAGCACCTCCTGCTCCAGGGCCTGGTGGCTGCGCGGCTTCAGCCCCTCGGGGTCGCCGAGCAGCGCCACCGCCTCGGGGGCGCGGAGCAGCAGGTCGGGGGCGAGCCGTCCGGCGGAGAGGACCCGGGCGAGATTCTCCGCGGCGGCGCCCTCGTCCCTCAGCAGCCGCAGATACCAGGGGGTCTTGCCCAGCGCGTCGGAGACCTTGCGGAAGCCGAGCAGGCCGGCGTCCGGGTCGGCGGAGTCCGCGAACCAGCCGAGCAGGACGGGCAGCAGGGTCCGCTGGATGGCGGCCTTGCGGGAGACCCCGGAGGAGAGCGCCTCCAGATGCCGCAGGGCCGCCACCGGATCGGCGTAACCGAGCGCGGTCAGCCGCTGTCCTGCCGCCTTGGGGCTGAGCCGTATCTCACCGGGCGCCAGCTGGGCCACGGCGTCCAGGAGCGGCCGGTAGAAGAGCTTCTCGTGCAGCCTGCGGACCACGGAGGCATGACGCCGCCAGGCCTTGTTGAGCTCGGTGACGGGCTCGGAGCGCATGCCGAGCGAACGGCCCAGGCGCCGCAGATCGGCCTCGTCCTCGGGCACGAGGTGGGTCCGGCGCAGCTTGTAGAGCTGTATCCGGTGCTCCATGGTGCGCAGGAAGCGGTACGCCTCGTCCAGCTGAGCCGCGTCCGCCCGCCCCACATAGCCCCCGTCGGCCAGTGCCGTGAGCGCCTCCAGGGTCGAGCCGCTGTGCAGCGTCGCGTCGCTGCGGCCGTGCACCAGCTGCAGCAGCTGTACGGCGAACTCCACGTCCCGCAGTCCGCCGGGCCCGAGCTTGAGCTCGCGGTCCACCCGGTCGGCGGGGATGTTGTCGACGACCCTGCGGCGCATCTTCTGCGCGTCGGGGACGAAGTTCTCCCGCTCGGACGCCTGCCACACCAGCGGGTTCACCGCCTCGATGTACTCCGCCCCCAGCTCCATGTCGCCGGCGACCGGGCGGGCCTTGAGGAGCGCCTGGAACTCCCAGGTCTTGGCCCAGCGCTGGTAGTAGGCCAGATGGCTGGAGAGCGTCCGCACCAGCGGCCCGTTCCTGCCCTCGGGGCGCAGGTTCGCGTCGACCGGCCAGATGGTGCCCTCGATGTTCGTCTCGGAGCAGATCCGCATGAGGTGCGAGGCGAGCCGGGTCGCGGCCTGCAGGGCCTTGCCCTCGTCGGCGCCCTCGGTCGGCTCGGCGGGCTCCCCCACGAAAATCACGTCCACGTCGGAGACGTAGTTGAGCTCATGGCCGCCGCACTTGCCCATCGCGATCACCGCGAGGCGGCAGATCGCCGCGTCGGCGGGTGCGGCCGCCGACGCGATGGCGAGGGCGGCGCGCAGGGTCGCGGTCGCCAGGTCGGCCAGCTCGGCGGCGGTCTGTGCCAGATCGGTCGTACCGCAGACGTCACGGGCCGCTATGGCCAGCAGGCACCGCCGGTAGGCGACCCGCAGCGAGACGGCGTCGTCCGCCCCGGCCAGATCGCGCTCGAACTCGGCGACCCCCGGATGCAGATCCGCCCTCTCGTACGTCACGAGGGCGTGCCAGTCCGACGGATGCCTGGCCAGATGGTCGCCCAGCGCCTCGGAGGCCCCGAGCACGCCGAGCAGCCGGTCCCGCAGCGGTTTGGCGGCGATCAGTGTGTCGAAGAAGACGCGCCGCTCGTCGGGCTCCTGCGCCTCCGCGAGCCGTACGAGACCGAGCAGTGCCAGATCGGGGTCGGCCGTGGCGCCCAGGGCGTCCAGGAGCACCGGATCGGTGCGTACGGGAGCCAGCTCATCGGCGTCGAGCAGCCGCTCGGCGACGGAGGGGGCGGTGAAGCCGTGCCGCAGCAGCCGGGTGAACGTACTGCTCCTGCGCCCGGGCACCGTCATGCCGCCGCCTTCCGTGGCCCCTGAGACAAGCTCCGGAACGAGTCTGGATCAAGCTTCGGATTCCGAGCGTAGCCGCAGGGTCCGACAGCCTCCATGGGCCGGTGCGCGTCGGTGGCCGCCGGGAGGCGGGTGACGCGGGCAACAGCTATTGCTGTGCATAGCCAGTGAACCGATCCGGCCGGGTGTCCCTCTTCCCGACTGATCGGGTCCCGATCACGGTTTCTCCTCCGTTCCGGCACGACAAAGGCGTACCCCATGACATCGTTCCGCCGCCGTGGCCCCATAGCGATACTGCTCGTCGCCATCGCTGCGGGAACCGCTGCGGTCGTCGGGACGGAGGCGGCCACCTCGTCGGCACCCACGGTGACCGTCAATGGGCCGATCGTGCAGCCGGTGCGCACCGTACGTCAGTCGGTCATGCAGATCCTCGCCCACGAGGACGACGACCTGTACTTCATGAACCCCGACGTCAGCCAGGCGATCGCCTCCCACTCCAGCGTGACCTCGGTGTACCTGACCGCGGGAGAGGCCGACGGCATCAACATGGCGGGCGGCAGGGGCGCCAGGAACCACCCCCCGGCCGACAAGGCGAAGTACGCGGAGGCCCGGCAGAACGGCATCCGCGCGGCGTACGCCGAGATGGCGACGGGGAACCGCAGCAGCCCCTGGCAGCGCACCACGATGCCCACCGCGGGCGGCGGCACCGCCGAACTCGACGTGCTCAAGGCGCGCCCCCAGCTGAGCCTGGTGTGGGTGCAGCTGCACGAGGCGGGCAGCGTCGCGGGCTACCGCCCGCACAGCCTGCACGGGCTGTGGGACGGCACGGTGCAGACGCTCGGCTCCCAGCTGTCGGCCGGGACCCCGGTCGAGCGCCGGTTCTCGTACACCAGGGCCGAGGTCGTCTCGACGATCGCCGGGCTGCTCGAACGCTTCCAGCCGACCAGCGTGCGCCTGCTCGACCCGACGCCGGGACGCAACGAGAAGACCGGCAATCTCCTGGACCACCAGGACCACATGTACGCCGCGAGGTTCGCCCAGGCCGCGCTCGCGCACTACGCGACGTCCAAGAACCACCCGCACTTCACCGTGCAGAACTATCTCGGCTACTTCACCGGCAGGCTGGGGCACTCCCTGGACCCGGCGAACGCCGCCGCCAAACTGCGCACCGTCGAGACGTACGCGTGGAAGGACCACGCCGACAACTACTGCAAGTCCGCGTCCGGCTGCGGGGACCGCAAGGTCGCGGCGCACCCCTCGGGCCACGACTGGACGCAGTCCATCCGCTACACCCGCGGCGAGTCCACCTCCTGGATGCAGCCCGGCGCCGACGGCAGCCTGTCCGCGTTCGGCGTGCTCGACCAGCGCCTGGCCGTCTGGCACCGCTCCCCCGGCGCCGCGGGCACCTGGTCGGAGCCCGAGCTGAAGCCCGGCGCCGGCATCGACCCCGGTGTCTCCACGGTGAAGCTCCCTGACGGGCGGATCGCGGTCTTCGGCACCCGTACGACCATCGGCTCGACGGCGGCGGACTACCGGCGCGATGTCGTCCTCACGGTGCAGAAGACCCCCGGCGGCCGGTTCGGCGACTGGCAGTCGCTGGGCAGCCCCGAGCTCGCCGACCACTTCGGCACCTCCGACATCAGCGCCCCCGCGGTCGCCGTGGGCCGGGACGGCCGTCTCACCGTCTATCTGCGCAACAGCGCCTTCGGGCTCAGCGCCCGCACCCAGCAGGCGGACGGCGACTGGGCCAAGTGGCACTCGATCGGCGGCAAGGGACTGCACGGCGACCCGGCCGTCGCCACCGACAAGTCGGGCCGCCGCTTCGTCTTCGCCGCCACCCCCCGCTCGGTGGCGGTCTGGACCCAGCAGGCGCCGGGCGCCGCGCTGAAGGGCCCGGTCCCCACCGGCCTGCCGACGACCACGCTCCCGCTGACGGCACGCGCCGACGACGAGGGGGTGCGGCTCTACTTCCGTAAGACGGATTCAGGGAACGTACGGACGGCCCTGGTCACCGCCGGCGCGACGCCCACCGTCTCCCCGGTCACGGAGGCGGGCGGCGCGGCGGGCTTCGGCCCGGTGAGCACCACGGGCAAGGCCCTGGCGGCCCGCACGGGCTCGGGCCACCTCGGCACCGCACCCTTCCCCAAGCTCTCGGCTTCTTCCCCAAGCTCTCAACTTCGTTCGAGCAGGGGAGACCCCATTGAGCAGGGGAAACCCCATTCGACAGACATCTGGACCCAGGACAGCTACCTGTTCGCGGGCGCCCCGGCGCTGGTGACGGACAGCGCGGGCACGGCGAGCGTGGCCGCGATCGGCCTGGACGGCAAGCTGCACTGGAACCGCGTCCACTGAACCAACCCGTCCCCACGCGAGAGCGGGCCACCGGCATCTGCCGGCGGCCCGCTCTCGTACGTGACAGGTCTTGATCCTCGCGGTAAGCCGGATGAACCTGTTCCGACTCTCCCGCGAAGGGGTGGCCGATGAGACTTCGTAACGTCAGGATCCTCAGCATCTGCTTATTGGTGGCGATAACCGCGGCGAGTGCGGTCGTTCTGCAGTGGGCCTGGTCCGGGAATCCCACCAGCAATACCCTGCATTACGAGGCAGCCAAAACAGCCATGCAGGTCCTGGCGGTTTCCGTCTTCGGGAGCATCGCGGCCATAGCGACTTTCGCCTTCAACGACAGCCGGACCCAAGCCGCCAAAGAGCGCGACAGAGAGCGCGACCTCAGGATGGAGAACTGGCGGCGCCAGGTCACCACCCTGTCCGACAAACGCGACCGCCTGGACGAGTCGTACCGTTCGGCACTGGACACCACACTCGCCCTCTACCACCAAGTGAAGGCAATACGCCGGATGTTGAGGGCCGAGACCGGCAACCAGCCCGGCGGACACATCACCCTCGACATCTACGAAAAACGCATCAGCGATCTCAATGTCCAGCAGCTCGAATTCGAGACCCTCAAACGACAGGCGGAGAATCACGCATTCGGCCAACAGGACATCGAAGAATCCCTGAGAAAGGGCTTTGTGGCGATCGAATCGCATCTCGGCCAGGTGATCACCGAATACGAGACAAAACGCAGCGCGGTCGCCGCACAGCCCGCCACGGGCCTTCCCGTGAGCGACCTCCCCGAACTGGCGAAACTCCTGACCAGGGAGGGCTTCAAAGCGGGCGTGTCCGCGCACATCGACGACATCGTCAAGGTCATCCGGGAAGCGCTCCTGAAGCCTCTCGAACTACCCGACCCAGGGGCCGATGGTCCGTGACCACCGACCCCTGACGCCTACAGAACCGGCAGGTTCTTGCGGAGCTCGAAGGCGGTGACCTCGCTCCGGTACTCCTCCCACTCCTGCTTCTTGTTGCGCAGGAAGAAGTCGAAGACGTGCTCGCCGAGCGTCTCGGCCACCAGTTCGCTGCGCTCCATCAGCGCAATCGCCTCACCGAGGTTCTGCGGCAGCGGCTCGATGCCCATCGCGCGGCGCTCGGCGTCCGAGAGCGCCCAGACGTCGTCGTCCGCGCCGGGCGGGAGCTCGTACCCCTCCTCGATGCCCTTGAGGCCCGCCGCGAGGAGCACGGCGTATGTCAGGTACGGGTTGGCGCCGGAGTCGATCGAGCGGACCTCGACGCGCGCCGATCCGGTCTTGCCCGGCTTGTACATCGGGACGCGGATCAGGGCCGAGCGGTTGTTGTGGCCCCAGCAGATGTACGAGGGGGCCTCGCCGCCCGCGCCGGCGGTGCGTCCACCGCCTCCCCAGATCCGCTTGTAGGAGTTGACCCACTGGTTGGTGACGGCGGAGATCTCGGCGGCGTGCTTGAGCAGACCGGCGATGAAGGACTTGCCGACCTTCGAGAGCTGGTACTCCGAGCCCGACTCGTAGAAGGCGTTGCGGTCGCCCTCGAAGAGCGAGAGGTGCGTGTGCATGCCCGAGCCGGGGAACTCCGAGAACGGCTTCGGCATGAAGGTGGCCTGCACGCCCTGCTCCAGCGCGACCTGCTTCATGACCAGCCGGAACGTCATGATGTTGTCGGCGGTCGACAGCGCGTCGGCGTAGCGGAGGTCGATCTCCTGCTGGCCGGGCGCGCCCTCGTGGTGGCTGAACTCGACCGAGATGCCCATCGACTCCAGCATGGTGATCGCCTGGCGGCGGAAGTCCATGCCGACGTTCTGCGGGGTGTGGTCGAAGTAGCCGGAGTTGTCGGCCGGGGTGGGGACGGTCCCGTCGAGCGGCTTGTTCTTCAGCAGGAAGAACTCGATCTCCGGGTGGGTGTAGAAGGTGAAGCCCAGGTCGGAGGTCTTGGCGAGGATCCGCTTCAGTACGTAGCGCGGGTCGGCGAAGGACGGCGAGCCGTCCGGCATCAGGATGTCGCAGAACATCCGGGCCGTGCCCGGGGCCTCGGCGCGCCAGGGGAGGATCTGGAAGGTGGACGGGTCCGGCTTGGCGATCATGTCGGACTCGTAGACGCGCGCGAAGCCCTCGATGGCGGAGCCGTCGAAGCCGATGCCCTCGTCGAAGGCCTGCTCCAGCTCGGCGGGCGCGACAGCGACGGACTTGAGGAAACCGAGGACATCGGTGAACCACAGCCGTACGAAGCGGATGTCGCGCTCCTCGAGCGTACGGAGCACGAATTCCTGCTGCTTGTCCATATCTGCTGTTCCTACCCATCCTCGCCGGTCAGGCCGCCTGCCGTCCTGAGCATCGCATGCCATGGTTTCGGGTGTGTTGCCCACCGCCCCTGCCCCATTGTGAGGTACGTCCTACGCGATGAAGGTGTCCGGGTCGCTGGTCTCCCAGGCGTGCTCCCACTCCGCGGGCAGTGGATCTCCGGTGAGGAGCTGTCCGGGCTCCAGCCAGGTGAGCAGCTGCGCGTACGACGCCACCTCGTGGTGGGAGATCCTCCGGTGCAGCATGTACGGCCGCAGGTCGGCCGGGTCGCTGACGCCCATCGACGCCATGATCTGCATCGCACTGTGGACAGTCGCCTGCTGGAAGCGCTGCACGCGCCGGTACTTGTCCGCCACGTCCAGCGCCTGCGCACGCCGCGGGTCCTGGGTGGCGACCCCGACGGGGCAGGTGTTGGTGTGGCAGCGCTGCGCCTGGATGCACCCGACGGCGAACATCATGGCGCGTGCCGCGTTGGTGTAGTCCGCGCCGTGGATGAGCCGCTTGACGATGTCGGATCCGGTGGCGACCTTGCCGCTCGCGCCGATCCGGACCCGGTCCCGCAGCCCGACCCCGACCAGCGCGTTGTGTACGATCCCGAGCCCTTCGGTGAGCGGCATCCCCACATGGTCGACGAACTCCATGGGGGCCGCCCCGGTGCCGCCCTCGGCGCCGTCGACGATGATGAAGTCCGGGGTGATGTCCTCCTCGGCCATCGCCCGGCAGATCGCCAGCACGTCGCGGCGGCTGCCCACGCAGAGCTTGAAGCCTGCCGGTTTGCCGCCCGCGAGCTCGCGCATCCGGCCGATGAAGCGGATCAGTTCACGCGGGGTCGAGAAGACCCGGTGGTAACTGGGCGAGATCACGGTCTTCCCCTCGGGGACCTCCCGCACCCGGGCGATCTCGGCGTTGACCTTGGCCCCCGGCAGCACCCCGCCCATGCCGGGCTTGGCGCCCTGGGAGAGCTTCAGCGACACACAGCGCACGCTCTCGCCCGCCGCCTTGCGCGCGAACTCCTTCTCGTCGAAGTCGCCGTCGTCGGTACGGCAGCCGAAGTAGCCGGTGCCGATCTCCCAGACCAGGTCCCCACCGTGCTTCAGGTGGTACTCGGAGATCCCGCCCTCCCCGGTGTCGTGCGCGAAGCCGCCCGCCGCCGCACCCCGGTTGAGCGCCAGGATCGCCTGGGCGGAGAGCGAGCCGAAGCTCATCGCGGAGACATTGAGCAGGGCCATGTCGTACGGGCGCGTACAGCCGGGGCCGCCGATCCGCACACGCGGCGCCTCGCCGGGCACCGGGCTCGGGGCGACGGAGTGGACGAAGAACTCGTAGCCCGGTGCGTAGACGTCCAGTTCGGTGCCGAAGGGGTCCTGGTCCGCGGTGCCCTTGGCGCGCTCGTAGACCGTGGAGCGGGTGTCGCGGTCGTAGGGCATCCCGTCGTAGTCCCGCTCGATGAAGTACTGCTGCATCTCCGGGCGGATCTTCTCCAGCAGATAGCGGAGATGTCCGACGACGGGGTAGTTGCGCAGCAGCGAGTGGCGGCGCTGCAGCACGTCGTACGTACCCACGGCGGCGGCCGCGAGCAGTGGGACGGCGCCGCACCACCACCAGGGGCCGGCGAAGACCGCCAGGACGGTCAGGGCCAGCGCGACGGCCACCAGCACGGCGACCACGACTTTTCGCACCACGGTTGCTCCTCGGCTCAGGGGTCCTTCGGGTCCCCCGTTCGCGTATGCCTATACCATCTCGGGCCATGGGGGGCCTGCGGCACAACCGGGGCCTCATATGCCTCGCCCGTTACCGCAGAAGGACGCAGATCATGGCCTCCGCCAAGACTTCGAAGAACGACCGCAAGGCTCGAATAGAGGAGATGCGCCGCGCCGAGCAGTCGCGCGAGCGGCGCAGTCGCATCATCGCGATCACCGTGAGCGCGGCCGTTGTCCTCGGCCTGGTGGGCTTCGGTGCGTACATGCTCAACAAGGAGTCGGACAAGAAGGACGCGAAGAGCGCGGCGGCCAAGGCCCCCATCAAGGGCGAGAAGGACTGGGACGCCAAGAAGCTGACCCGCAACCACGTCACCAAGCAGGTCACGTACCCGATGCACCCGCCGGTGGGCGGTGACCACAACCAGGTCTGGATGAACTGCAACGGGGACGTCTACACCAAGCCCCTCAACGACATGAACGCCGTGCACTCGCTGGAGCACGGCGCGGTCTGGGTGACGTACACGGACAAGGCCTCCGCGGCCGATGTGAAGAAGCTCGGCGACAAGGTGAAGACGACCCCTTACTCGCTGATGAGCCCGTACACGAACCAGACCGGCGCGATCATGCTGAGCGCGTGGGGCAAGCAGGTGACGGTGGACAGCGCGGCCGACCCGCGGGTCAACCAGTTCTTCACCAAGTACGTGCAGGGGGCGCAGACCCCTGAGCCGGGCGCCGCCTGCACCAGCGGACTGAGCCAGTGACGCTGACCCGGACCAGGATGGCGGCCGTCGCGGCCGTCGTCCTGGCGCTGCTCTTCGCCGCCGCCGCGACGGTGGCCTCGGCCCGGAGCGACGGCGGCGGCAGCGACGGGTCCTCGTCGTCCGCTGCGCGCACGCCGGCCACCGGCTCCGCGGACGCGGGCTTCGCGCGCGACATGTCGGTCCATCACCAGCAGGCGGTGGAGATGTCCTTCATCGTCCGTGATCGTACGGACAACGCCGATGTGCGGCGGCTCGCGTACGACATCGCCAACACCCAGGCCAACCAGCGCGGCATGATGCTGGGCTGGCTGAACCTCTGGGGTCTGCCGGTCACCGATGCCGGCGCGCTGCCGATGGCGTGGATGGGGATGGGCGAGGAGCCGCCCACCGACGGGGCGTTGATGCCGGGCATGGCCACCCGCGCGCAGCTGACGAAGCTGGGCGAGGTGAGCGGGAAGCAGGCGGAGATCCTCTACCTCCAGCTGATGACCGCGCACCACAAGGGCGGCATCCACATGGCCGAGGGCTGTGTGGAGCTGTGCAAGGTTCCCACGGAGAAGAAGCTGGCGCAGGGCATGGTCGACGGCCAGAAGTCCGAGATCCAGCTCATGGCCGATCTGCTCAAGGCGCGCGGGGCGACGGCAACTGCACCGCGCTGACCTTCACTTGATCGCTTCTTGACCAATGCATACCCCTGACGTGAACAGTTCATCGGCAAGGTGTCGTACGCACGCGTCTATGCGCGTCCACCCACGATGAACCGCACCACAGGGGGTTCCATGAGATCCAGCCGCACCATGATGCGCGCCGGTGTGAGCCTGGCAGCGACACTGCCACTGCTCGCCGGCGCGCTCGCGCTGTCCATACCCACGGCCAGCGCCGACACCGCACACGGCCGTCACGCCCTGCAGGGCACCAAGCCCACCTGGGCGACGACCTCCGCGGACCGCGGCGCCACGGCCGACTCCAGCAAGGTCAGCGCGCGTGTCTATCTGGCCGGGCGCGATGCGCAGGGTCTGACGGACTACGCACAGGCGGTGTCCGACCCGCAGTCCGCTTCGTACGGGAAGTACCTGAGCCCGAAGCAGGTCCAGGCCCGCTTCGGTTCGTCCCCGGAGCAGGTCAAGCAGGTCTCCGCCTGGCTGAAGTCCGCCGGCCTCACGGTCACGGGCACCAACCAGCACTACGTCTCGGTGACCGGCGATGTCGCCGCCGCCGAGAAGGCCTTCTCCACCCAGCTCCACAACTACCGCAAGGGCAGCCACACCTACCGCGCCCCCGCGGGCACGGCGTCGGCTCCCCAGGCGCTGCAGAACGCGGTGCTCACCGTCGTCGGTCTCGACAGCGCGCCGCACGTCGTCAAGCACGACGACACGCTGCCGCCGCCGGACGCGGTCTTCCGCAACGCGGGCCCGTTCTCGTCGTACTACGGCTCGAACACCGACAAGAAGCTGCCGAGCGCCTACGGGTCGAAGGCCCCGTACGCGATCAAGGGCTACACCGGCAAGCAGCTGCGTGCCGCCTACGGTGCGGGCGACAAGACCGGCAAGGGCGTCACGGTCGCGATCACGGACGCGTACGCCTCGCCGTACATCGCCCAGGACGCCGCCAAGTACGCGGGGCTCAACGGTGACAAGGGCTACAAGAAGGGCCAGCTCTCCCAGGTCCTTCCGGCCGACTACACCAAGATCGAGGAGTGCGGGGCAGCGGGCTGGTACGGCGAGGAGACCCTCGACGTCGAAGCCGTGCACGCGGTCGCGCCCGACTCGAACATCGTCTACGTCGGCGGGGCCTCCTGCTACGACGACGATCTGCTCGACTCCCTCTCCAAGGTCGTCGACAACCACCTGGCCGACATCGTCTCCAACTCGTGGGGCGACGTGGAGGCCAACCAGACCCCGGCGCTGGCCGCCGCCTACGACCAGGTCTTCCAGACCGGCGCGGTCGAGGGCATCGGCTTCTACTTCTCCTCCGGTGACGACGGCGACCAGGTCGCCAACACCGGTGTGAAGCAGGTCGACACCCCGGCCAACTCCGCCTGGGTGACGGCGGTCGGCGGCACCTCGCTGGCCGTGGGCAAGGGCGACAAGTACACGTTCGAGACCGGCTGGGGCACCGAGAAGGCCAACCTCTCGGACGACGGCAAGAGCTGGACGGGCTTCCCCGGGCCGTTCACCTCGGGTGCCGGCGGCGGCACCAGCGCCACGGTGGCGCAGCCGTTCTACCAGCGCGGTGTGGTCCCGAACTCGCTCGCCAAGGCGAACGGCTCCAAGGCCATGCGCACCGTCCCGGACATCGCGGCGGTCGCAGACCCCAACACCGGTTTCCTGGTGGGCCAGACCCAGACCCTGCCCGACGGCACCCTGGGCTACGACCAGTACCGCATCGGCGGCACCTCGCTGGCAGCCCCGGTCATCGCGGGCGTCCAGGCTCTGGCGCAGCAGGCACGGCACGGCATCCCGATCGGCTTCGCGAACCCGTCGATCTACAGCCGTTACGGCACCCCGCTGTACCACGACGTCACGGACCACCCGCTGGGCCAGGGACAGGGTCTCGCGGTCGTACGGAACGACTTCGCCAACGGCGTGGACGCCTCCGGCGGCCTGCTGACCTCGCTGCGTACGCTCGGCCAGGACAGCTCGCTCAAGGCGGTCGTGGGCTATGACGACGTCACCGGCGTCGGCTCCCCCGCGCGCGGCTACGTGAGTTCCTTCAGCAAGCGCTAGAGACAGCGCTGGAGACAGCGCTGGAGCTAGGCACCACCGCGGTGCTCGGGGTGCACCCAGGACGCCTTCCGGAACTTCAGGAAGGCGGCCGGGGCCAGCACCCCGAGCACCAGCAGTCCGCCGCCGACGACGAGCAGATAGCGCCAGAGCGGGTCGTCGCCGAACTGGTCCGGCGGTACGAAACCGATCACGAGCGCGGCGAGCGAGGCGACGAAGCCGATGCTCGCGACCCAGGTCACGGCCGGCACCCTGAAGCCGCGTTCGACCTCCGGCTGCTTCTTCCGCAGCACGACGATGGCGACGAACATCAGCAGATACGCGATGAGGTAGATCTGCACCGTGATCACCGAGAACATCCAGTACTGGCTGGAGACGTTCGAGCTGAACGCGTAGAGGATCCCGATCAGGGTGGTGAGCACGCCCTGCGCGACCATGATGTTCTGCGGCACCCCGAATTTGTTGAACTGCTGCAGCCAGGGCGGCAGATACCCCTCCTGGCGCGAGATCAGCAGCAGCCCCTTGGAGGGCCCGGACAGCCAGGTGAGCATCCCGCCGAGCGAGGCGGCGACCACCATCACGCCGACCACCTTGGTCATCCAGCCGACGTGGAAGTAGTCGAAGAACGCCTGGAAGGCCTGCATCAGGCCCGAGGTGAGGCTGAGCTCCTTGGCCGGCATGACCCAGCTGATGGCGAGGGCGGGCAGCACGAAGATCAGCAGGACGAGACCCGTCGCGAGGAAGATCGACTTCGGGTACTGGCTGCCGGGCTTGCGCAGCGAGGAGACATGGACGCCGTTCATCTCCATGCCCGCGTAGCTCAGGAAGTTGTTGACGATCAGCACCAGGCTCGCCAGACCGGTCCACGGCGGCAGCCAGTGGTCGGCGCTCATCGGGGCGGCGGAGGGGTTGCCCTGTCCGAGGAAGACGAAGCCGAGCACGACGAGCAGCACGCCGGGGATCAGGGTGCCGATGATCAGGCCCGCGCTGGAGAGGCCGGCGACGGTCCTGGTCCCGCGGGACGAGATCAGCACCCCGGTCCAGTAGACGACGATGATCACGATCGCGATATAGAGCCCGTTGTCGGCGAGGCTCGGATCGATGACGTACGCGAACGTCGAGGCGACGAACGCCAGCAGGCTCGGGTAGTAGGCGATGGTCATCGCGAACTGGCACCAGACGGCGACGAACCCCAGCGGCTTGCCGAGCCCCTCGCTGACCCACCGGTAGATCCCGCCTGACCAGCCTGAGGCGAGCTCGGCGGAGGCGAGGGCCGTGGGGACCAGGAAGACGACGGCGGGCAGCAGATAGAGGAAGACCGCCGCGAGTCCGTAGATGGCCATCGTGGGCGAGGGCCGCAGACTGGCGACGGACGCGGTGGTCATCAGCGCGAGCGTCACCCAGGAGATGAACTGCTGTTTCGTACCGTCGCCCGCGGGGATCTCGCCGTCGCGCACCGCTTCCGTGGTCGTCATGGGCCCATGATCGACTCGGTGGGGTGGGGTCGCATGTTGTCGGGGGCTGTACGGGGCTTCTACGCGCTGCGGGCTCCGAACCACGCGTCCAGGGCCTTCTCCAGGAGCGCGTGGTCCGGCTCGCTGCCCGTTCCCGCCGACCAGGCGACGATGCCGTCGGGGCGCACCAGCAGGGCGCCGATGCCGCGGTGCGCCTCCTCGGCCGAGAGGCCCGTGGCCACCACCGTGACCCGGCTGGTCCTTTTCGCTGCCAGGCCGGTCTCCGGTGCGACGAGCACCGCGCGGCCGGTCGCCGTATGGTCCGACAGGCGTGAGCCGTCGGCGAGGCGCAGGTCGGGGACCGGGCGTCCCAGCAGGGGCATCGCCTCGTCGGGTACTCCGTCCGCGTACGGCATCTCGTACCGGGTGTCGAGGCCGCCCAGCATGCGTCCGAAGTACGCGTTGGCCTCACCGACGTCGTCGAGGAGCTCGCCCATGAGGTCGCGCAGCGCGTCCACGTGCGGGCCCGGCCGCATCAGGGCGACCTGGGCGCGCGTGTTGGCGAGTACGCGGGCGCCGACCGGGTGGCGTTCGGCGGTGTACGTGTCCAGGAGGCCGTCCGGGGCGCGGCCGGCGACGACGGCGGCCAGCTTCCAGCCCAGGTTGACCGCGTCGAGGAGCCCGAGGTTGAGGCCCTGTCCGCCGAACGGTGAGTGCACGTGCGCGGCGTCGCCCGCCAGCAGGACGCGGCCGCTGCGGTAGTCGCTCGCCTGGCGGGCGTTGTCGGTGAAGCGCGTGGCCGACTTCACCGCGGTGACGACGACGTCCGTACCCGTGACATGGCGGGCCGCCGCCTGGACCTCTTCGAGGGTGACGGGTGCGTCGCGGTCGGCGGGCGGTCCGTCGAAGCGCGCGAGGAAGAGCCGGCCGGGCATCGGTCCGTACGCCAGCATGCCGGTCTCGGTACGCCGCCAGCCGAACGGCAGCAGCACATCGGGGTCGGCGTACTCGGCGATGAACTGATGCCCCGTCATGGTCGGTTCCGTACCCGGAAATGCGAAGTCACTGAGCTTGCGCACCAGGCTGCGCCCGCCGTCGCACCCCACCAGCCAGCGGCCGCGCAGGGTCCGCGCACCGCCTTCCCCCTCGGTGTCGACGGTGACACCGTCGGCATCCTGGGAGAGCCCGGTCACGGCACGGCCGCGCTCGATCCTCACCTCGGGCGCGCCGCCCACCGCCGCCGCGTCCACCGCCGCCGCGCTCACCGCCTCCTCCAGCACCGCCTCCAGCGCCTGCTGCCCCACGACCACCATGGCCCGTCCGCTCTCGCCGCGCTTGGCGGCGTCGATGCGCCACAGCCCTGCGAAATGCCCTTTGCTGCCGAAGGCCGCCTTCTTGTTCACCGCGGCGGCGACCTCGGCGGGCGAAGCGCCCGTCTCCTCCAAATCCCGCATCCTGTCGTCGAGTTCGGGGTTCTTGGTACGGAAGTTGCCGAGCACCTGCGACAGCGCCTGAAGCGAGGCGGCCTCCAGGGCAGGACCGAGCCCCCTGCGATGCAGGGCTTCCACGGCGAGGGGGCCGATCGCCCCCGCTTTGACCGTCGGGTCGATCTCCGTGTCGCGCTCCACGACAACGGAGGAGATCCCGGCGATGCGCAGTTCATTGGCGAGCATCAGACCGGTCGGTCCTGCCCCCGCGACCAGTACGTCGGCGTCAAAGCCCTTGGTTGTGCGGCGAGTTGTCATGCGACCGAGTATGCGTCAATTCGTTTAGTCACTACAACCTTTGAGTCGAGTCCAGTTTTATCGTAGGGTGGGCGCATGACAGACGGGCAGGCCGACGCACCCCCGCTGGGGCGGCGGGAGCGCAAGAAGCAGGAGATGCGGGCCCATATCTCGGGTGTCGCCACACTGATGTTCATGGCGCGCGGCTTCGATGCCGTCACGGTGGCCGAGATCGCCGAGGCCGCCGATGTGTCCGCGATGACGGTCTTCAACTACTTCCCGCGCAAGGAGAACCTCTATCTGGACCGCGGCCCCGAGATCGTCGCCGTGCTCACCGACGCGGTACGCGACCGCGCCGAGGACGAGCCTCCACTGGCGTCCCTTCGCCGCAGGACCCTGCAACTCATCGACGACCGGCACCCGTTGAGCGGCGTCGTCGACAGCATGGGCCTCTTCCTGCAGGTGGTCATCGACAGCCCGGCCCTGAGTGCACGGTGGCGCGAGATGAGCGAGGAGGCGATTGCCGCCCTCGCGGAGGTCCTGGCCGCGGCGGCCGGCCGTACCCCGTACGACCCCGAAGTGCGGTACGTGGCGGCCTCGGTGCAGACCATCCGCGACACCCTCACCCGCGAGGCGGCACGCCGTACGGCTTCCGGCGAAAGGGCGGACGCGATCCACCCCGGCATCCGCGCCCTGGCCGACCGCCTCTTCGACGTCCTGGAGCGCGGCACCGGCCCGGACTGGGGTACGGCAGTACGCCCTCACAAGGACATCGCGTCGCTCTGACGATTAGACTGGGGACCGTGCCTCAACTACGCCTCGCACTGAATCAGATCGACTCGACCGTCGGCGATCTCACCGGGAACGCCGAGGCGATCGTCCACTGGACCCGGCACTCGGCCGAGCAGGGCGCCCACCTCGTGGCGTTCCCCGAGATGGTGCTGACCGGGTACCCCGTCGAAGACCTCGCGCTGCGCTCCTCCTTCGTCGAAGCCTCGCGGGCCGCGCTCCACGCGCTCGCGCAGCGGCTCGCCGACGAGGGATTCGGGGAACTCCCCGTCATCGTCGGATATCTCGACAGGACCGAGCAGGCCCAGCCACGGTACGGGCAGCCCGCCGGCGCTCCGCGCAACGCGGGGGCCGTGCTGCACCGGGGGCAGGTCGCGCTGACCTACTCCAAGCACCATCTCCCCAACTACGGCGTGTTCGACGAGTTCCGGTACTTCGTGCCGGGCGTGACCCTTCCGGTCGTACGCGTCCACGGCATCGACATCGCGCTCGCCATCTGCGAGGACCTCTGGCAGGACGGCGGCCGGGTGCCTGCCACCCGCAGTGCCGGGGCCGGGCTGCTGATCTCCATCAACGCCTCCCCGTACGAGATGAACAAGGACGACCAGCGCCTGGAGCTGGTGCGCAAGCGCGCCCAGGAGGCCGGGTGCACCACCGCCTACCTCGCGACGACCGGCGGCCAGGACGAGCTGGTCTTCGACGGGGACTCGATCGTCGTCGACGCGGCCGGTGAAGTCATCGCGCGCGCCCCGCAGTTCAGCGAGGGATGTGTGGTCCTCGACCTGGAGCTGCCCGCCGCGGGCGCGGTGCCCGAGGGCATCGTGGACGACGGGCTGCGGATCGAGCACGTCACGATCAGCGAGGAGCCGCTGCCCGCGTACGAGACCGAGTACGGCGGCGGTTACGCGGACCGGCTCGACGACGACGAGGAGCTCTACACCGCGCTGGTCGTGGGGCTGCGTGCGTACGCCGCGAAGAACGGTTTCAGCTCCGTCCTCATCGGCCTCTCGGGCGGAATCGATTCGGCACTGGTCGCCGCCATCGCCTGCGATGCGCTGGGCGCGAAGAACGTCCACGGCGTCTCCATGCCGTCGAAGTACTCCTCGGACCACTCCCGAGGCGACGCCGCCGAGCTGGCCAGGCGCACCGGCCTCAACTACCGGACCGTGGCCATCGAGCCGATGTTCGACGCCTATATGGCCTCGCTCGGTCTCACCGGTCTCGCCGAGGAGAACCTGCAGTCCCGGATCCGCGGCACCACCCTGATGGCGATCTCCAACCAGGAGGGCCAGATCGTCCTGGCGCCGGGCAACAAGTCCGAGCTGGCGGTGGGCTATTCGACGCTCTACGGCGACTCGGTCGGCGCGTACGGACCGATCAAGGACGTCTACAAGACGGCGGTCTTCCGCCTCGCCGAGTGGCGCAACCGCGCCGCCGCCGAGCGCGGCCAGACCCCGCCGATCCCCGAGAACTCGATCTCCAAGCCGCCCAGCGCCGAACTGCGGCCCGGCCAGGTGGACTCCGACTCCCTGCCCGACTACCCCGTCCTGGACGCGATCCTGGAGATGTACGTCGACCGGGACCAGGGCCGCGAGGCGATCGTCGCCGCCGGCTTCGACCCGGAGCTGGTGGCGAAGACGCTGCGGATGGTGGACACGGCGGAGTACAAGCGGCGCCAGTACCCGCCGGGCACCAAGATCTCCCCCAAGGGCTTCGGCAAGGACCGCAGGCTGCCGATCACCAACCGCTGGCGCGAGGGCAGCTGACGGACGTCACGGGAGAGGGGCGGCCTGCAGTTCGTGCGCGGGCCGCGCTTCTTCGCGTACGGGAACGCCTCGCGCGTCCGCCCGCCGGTCGACCCGGGCCGCGCCGACCGCGAAGACCAGGCCGAGCACGGCGAGGCCCGCGCCCGCGACGGCGGGCGAGACATAGCCGAAGCCCGCGGCGATCGCGACGCCGCCGATCCAGGCTCCGCCCGCGTTGGCCAGGTTGAAGGCGGCCTGGTTGGCGGAGGAGGCCAGCGAGGGTGCGCCCTGGGCCTTCTCCATGACCATGAGCTGGAGCGGGGAGCCGGTGACGAAGGCGGCGCCGCCCAGCAGGATCACGGCGAGACCCGCGCTCCACTGCGCCTGCAGGAACAGCGGGAAGAGGGCGAGCACGGCGGTGAGCGCGGCCAGGCCGCCGTACAGCGTGCCCCGCAGCGAGCGGTCGGCGAAGCGCCCGCCGAGCAGATTGCCCGCGGTCGCGCCGACCCCGAAGAGGGCGAGCAGGATGGTCACGCTGCCCTGAGAGAAGCCCGCGACCTCGGTGAGCATCGGGGTGATGTAGCTGTACGCGGCGAAGAGCGCGCCGAAGCCGACGACCGTGGTGCCGAGCGCCAGCCAGAGCGGCAGCGTGCGGAAGGCGGCGAGTTCACGCCGTACGCCTGCCGCCTTCGGGTCGGCGGGCATCGCGGGGATCAGGGCCACGATCGCGGCGATGGCGACCAGGCCGATCGCGCTGACCGCGAGGAAGGTCGCGCGCCAGCCGAGGTGCTGGCCCATGAGCGTGGCGGCGGGGACGCCGATGATGTTGGCGATGGTCAGGCCGAGGAACATCATCGAGACCGAACGGGCCTTGCGCTCGGGGCCGACCAGACCGGTGGCGACCACCGCGCCGACGCCGAAGAAGGCGCCGTGCGGCAGCCCGCTGACTATCCGGGCCGCGAGCAGCCAGTCGTAGCTCGGCGCGAAGGCGGAGAGCGCGTTGCCGACGACGAAGAGCACCATCAGGGCGATGAGCACGGTGCGGCGCGGCAGCTTCGCGGTGAGCGCCGCGAGCAGCGGGGCGCCGATGACGACCCCGAGGGCGTACGCGGAGACGAGGTGTCCCGCGGCGGGGATGGTGGTGTGGAGATCGGACGCGACGTTGGGCAGCAGGCCCATCATCACGAACTCGGTGGTGCCGATACCGAAAGCTCCGATGGCGAGAGCCAGCAGGGCCAGGGGCATGAGTGACCTTTCAAAAAGAGGCAGGAGGTCCGCAGCGCTTTATGTACAGCTACGGAACAAAGTCTCTCAGAAGAAAAGTCCCACCAGGGCTGTGCATTCTGGGGGACACCCCCGGACCCCCGCGCAGCGTTGCGTCAGATCTGCACGCGGGCTGCGATCGGAAGGTGGTCGCTGTCGGTCTTGGGCAGCGTCCACGACGACATCGGCTTGACGCCCTTGACGAGGATCTGGTCGATCCGCGCCATCGGGAAGGAAGCGGGCCAGCTGAACCCGAAGCCGTTGCCCGCCGCGCCCTGCGTGGAGCGCATCTGGGAGGTGATGGCGTTCAGCGAGCGGTCGTTCATCGTGCCGTTGAGGTCACCGAGCAGAATCGTCTTGCCCGTGGTGTCGGCGGCGATCGCATGGCCGAGCGCGTCCGCGCTGGCGTCGCGCTGCGACGCGGTGAATCCGGCGTCGAGCTTCACGCGCACCGACGGCATGTGGGCGACGAAGACGGCGACCTTGCCGGCCGGGGTCGCCACCGTGGAGCGCATCGCACGGGTCCAGCCCATCTGGATGTCGACGGACCTGGTGTTCGTCATCGGGTACTTCGACCAGAGACCGACCGTGCCCTGCACCGAGTGGTACGGGTAGGTGGCCGCGAGGGCGTTCTCGTACGTCGAGACCTTGCCCGACGGGATCTCCTCCAGCGCCAGGACCTGCGCGCCCGAGGACGCGACATCCTTGGCCGTGCCCACCGGGTCGGGATTGTCGGCGTTCACGTTGTGCGTGGCGACGGTGAGATTGCCGCCCGAATTCGTCTTGTCGGTGAGCAGGCCGCCGAACAGGTTCAGCCAGACGATCAGCGGCAGCAGCAGGGCGATCAGCGCGGTCGCCGAGCGGCGCAGCAGCCCGAAGAGCAGGATCACCGGGATGCCGATCATGCCCAGCCAGGGCAGGAAGGTCTCGGTGAGGCTGCCGAGGTTGCCGATCCGGTTGGGGATCTGCGCGTGGAAGAGCATCAGCAGCGCGATGAGGACCGCGAAGCCGCCGAGGACGATGCCCCGCCGCCAGATGTCCCGATCGCCGCGCCAGCGTCCGCCGAACAGGCGCCGGGGTCCGGGTCCCGGCCGCTCGGCTTCCGAGGCGCCATCGTTGGGGTTTCCCGTTTCCTCCATGTACGCCTGCGCCATACCGCTGCCCTCACTGCCTTGCCGTGCACGCCGTCCCGCCTCAGACCCTAGGCGATATCAACGGCGTTTTTCCCCGCCGCCCATGGGCGGCCGTACAGACATCAGGACGGGGGGACAGCCACAGGAGGTTGCGGCTGTGACACAACGCGCACACTTCAGACCTGCGGCTTCAACCCTTCCAGAGCAAGATCCACGAGCTGCTCGGCGAGGTCCTCGGGCAGATCGGCGTCAGGCCGCAGGATCGTACGGAGCAGCATCGGGCCGACGAAGATGTCATTGATCAGGTCGAGGGGTACGTCGGCGCGGATGGCCCCCTCCGCGACTCCCCGGTTGATGATCTCCCTGCCCAGCCGCCGCCGGGCCTCGACCACCGTGTCGTGGTACGCGTCCCAGAGCTTGGGATAACTCTTCATCTGCGCGAAGACGTTGTGCAGCAGTACGGAGGAGCGCTGGGCGAGCCCCCGCCTGCGCAGCGATTCGAGCATGGCCACGAGATCGTCGCGTACCGAGGTGCCGGGCAGTGGCGGATCCACCGGCTCGATGTCCTTCAGCACATCGACGAGCAGCTCCTCCTTGCCCTTCCACCGTCGGTAGATGGTCGCCTTGCCCACGCCCGCCGTGCGGGCGATGCGCTCGATGGAGATCTCGGCGAGGGGCGCGCCCTCTTCGAGCAGTTTCACCACGGCTTCGACGATCGACCGCTCGACCGCCTCCGAACGCGGCCTTCCGCGCCGGTTCTCCTGCCGTACGTCATCCTGCCCGGTCGAGGACACGCCCGCTCCACCTCTCATCGCACTGCGCCTGTCAGTCCGTGCCGATTGTCGCCGACACGGGCTGCTCGTCCGTCTCAGCAGCACCGCTCACCTGGGCCGGAGGCTTCCCCGGAAGGAAGAGGGCAACCACGATCGCGCCGATCAGGGCGACGATCGCACCACAGAGCGCGGTGGTGTGCATGGCGTCCAGGAAGGAGTCGTTGGCCGCGCCGACGAGCACCTTGCCCTTGTCGCCGAGAGTGCCCGCGACGCCGAGGGTCGCCTCGATGGACTCCCCCGCCGTGTGCCGCAGGCCCGGCGGGAGCAGGGACAGCTTGTCCTCGATGCCGTTGCGGTACGCGGAGGACAGCACGGAGCCGAGCACCGCGATGCCCAGCGCGCCGCCGACCTGGCGGAAGGTGTTGGAGAGCGCGGAGGCGGAGCCGGCCTTCTCGCGCGGCAGCGCCTGCATGATCACGACGCTGGTGGGCGTCATGATGTGCGCCATTCCGGTGCCCATCAGGAAGAAGATGACTTCCAGGATCCAGATCGGCGTGTCCGCGTCCAGAATCATGAAGGCGGCGAGCATCGCGGCGATGAGCAGCATGCCGCCGGTGCAGGTGGCCTTCACACCGAAACGGTCGACGACCAGGCGGGCGCGCGGCGAGAAGATGATCTGGGCCGCGGCGAGGGGGAGCATCAGCAGACCGGTCTGCAGGGGCGAGTAGCCGCGTACGGACTGGGTGTAGAAGACCGAGAAGAACGTCACGCCCATCAGGGCGAAGAAGACCAGGGCGATGGCGGAGATGGCCGCCGAGAAGACCTTGTTCTTGAAGTAGGTGATGTCGACCGACGGGTGGTCGCTGCGCTTCTCGTACAGGACGAAGCCGATCAGCACGACGAGGCCCGCACCTGCGGTGGCCAGGACGGCAGGGTCGGTGAAGTCGGCGAGCTGGCCGCCCTTGATGATTCCGTACACGAGCAGGACGAGACCGACGACGGAGAGCAGGACGCCGACGAGGTCGATCCGGCCGGGCTTGGGGTCGCGGGAGTCCGGGACGATGAAGGTCATCAGGGCGATCGCGATGATCACGATCGGGACGTTGATGAGGAAGACCGAGCCCCACCAGAAGTGGTCGAGCAGGACGCCACCGGTGATCGGGCCGATCGCGATGGCAAGGCCGACGCCGCCGGCCCAGATGCCGATCGCCTTGGGCTGCTCGTCGCGCTCGAAGACGTTCATCAGGATGGCGAGCGTGGCCGGCATGACGAAGGCCGAGCCCAGGCCCATCAGGGCGCGGAAGATGATGAGCTCGACGGGTGATCCCGACTCGGCGGCGAGCGCCGAGCCGATGCCGAAGACGGCGAGGCCGAAGAGGAGCACCTTCTTGCGGCCGAGGCGGTCACCGAGCAGACCGGCGGTGAAGAGCAGCCCGGCGAAGACCAGGGTGTACGAGTTGATGGCCCACTCGAGCTCGCTCTGGGTGGCGCCGAGGCCGACGGGGTCCGGGGTCGAGATCGTCTTGATCGCGACGTTGAGGATCGAATTGTCCAGGACCACGATCAGCAGGCTGAGCATGAGTACGGCGAGGATGGCCCAGCGGCGCCGGTGGACGGCTTCGGGTATGCGGGGCGCGGCAGGGGCCCCCGTGGATGTAGTCATGGCGTAAAGACTAGATGCATTTCGATACGAGACCGTCTCGTATTGGAAGGTTTTTACCTTGAGCGCGTCCCAGCGGGCGCGCCCGCGCGCAAAGTGCCCACGTCAGGCACATCAAGCCCGTCGAGGGGGGACCTTGAGGACCGGGGTCCGGGGCGGAGCCGCAGGAGGAGGCAAGCCCCCGGCGCGGGCCCACTTCCCTCCGCCCCGGCAATGGTGTCACCATGGATGTGGTCCGGGGACGCCGTCAGGGCGCCTCGAGATGACGAAGAACAGGAGCCGTTGCGATGACGCAACCACTTCAGGCCGCCCCGAAGAACGCCCTCTACGGCGGCCAGGGCACCCGCCGCATCACCGTCCACGACATCACCGCAGCCAAAGAGCGCGGCGAGAAGTGGCCGATGCTCACCGCCTACGACGCGATGACCGCGTCCGTCTTCGACGAGGCCGGGATCCCGGTCATGCTCGTCGGGGACTCCATGGGCAACTGCCACCTCGGCTACGACACCACCGTCCCGGTCACCATGGACGAGATGACGATGCTGGCGGCCGCCGTCGTACGGGGCACCTCGCGCGCCCTGATCGTCGGGGACCTCACGTTCGGCTCGTACCAGGAAGGCCCCGTCCAGGCGCTGCGCAGCGCGACGCGGCTGGTCAAGGAGGCGGGCGTCGGCGCGGTCAAGCTGGAGGGCGGTGAGCGCTCGCACACCCAGATCGAGCTGCTCGTCCAGTCCGGCATCCCGGTCATGGGCCACATCGGCCTGACCCCGCAGTCGGTCAACTCCATGGGCTACCGGGTCCAGGGGCGGGGCGAGGAGGCCGCGCAGCAGCTGCTGCGCGACGCCAAGGCGGTCCAGGACGCGGGCGCCTTCGCCGTCGTCCTGGAACTGGTGCCCTCGGAGATCGCGGCCGAGGTCACCCGCATCCTGCACATCCCCACCGTCGGCATCGGGGCCGGCCCCGAGACGGACGCGCAGGTGCTCGTCTACACGGACATGGTCGGCCTCACCGGCGGCAAGGTCCCGCGCTTCACCAAGCAGTACGCGAACCTCCGCCAGACCCTCGGCGACGCGGCGAAGGCCTTCGCCGACGACGTCATGGGCGGATCGTTCCCGCAGGAGGAGCACACCTTCCACTGACCACTGCCGCACGCACCGACAGCCCGCCGACATCCCCCATCGGCGGGCTGTCGGCATCCTGTCGGTGGGTTGTCAGTGGGCACTGCTCCAATAGTGGACATGACGCGAATCGACAAGAACCCCAGCAACGGCGCCAACGCCGTCGAGGTACGGGGGATGGTCAAGCACTACGGCGAGACCAAGGCTCTGGACGGCGTGGACCTGGATGTCAGGGAAGGCACCGTCCACGGGGTCCTCGGCCCCAACGGCGCCGGCAAGACCACCCTGGTGCGAGTGCTCTCCACCCTCATCCAGCCGGACTCCGGAACCGCCATGGTCGCCGGGTACAACGTGCTGACCCAGCCCCGGCAGCTGCGCCGGGTGATCGGCCTGACCGGGCAGTACGCCTCGGTCGACGAGAAGCTCTCGGGCTGGGAGAACCTCTACATGATCGGGCGGCTGCTCGATCTCTCCCGCAAGGAGGCCCGCCGCCGCTCGGACGAGCTGCTGGAGCGGTTCTCCCTGACCGAGGCGGCCAAGAAGGCCGCCATGACCTACTCCGGCGGTATGCGGCGCAGGCTCGACCTGGCCGCCTCCATGATCGGACAGCCGTCCGTCCTGTACTTGGACGAGCCGACGACCGGACTCGACCCCCGCACCCGTAACGAGGTCTGGGACGAGGTGAAGAGGATGGTCGCGGAGGGGGCGACCGTGCTCCTCACCACCCAGTACATGGAGGAGGCCGAGCAGCTCGCAGGTGAGCTGACGGTCATCGACAAGGGCAAGGTCATCGCCAACGGCGGCGTCAACGCGCTGAAGGCGAAGGTCGGCGGCCGCACGCTGCAGATCCAGCCCTCCGACCCCTCGCAGCTGACCGCGATGGCCATCGCAATCAACGACGCGGGCCTCGACGGCCTCGCGGGCTCCCAGGCCGTCCCCGACGACGGTCTGCTCAATGTGCCGATCCTCAGCGACGAACAACTGACCGCAGTGGTCGGCCTGTTGGGCGCACGCGGCTTCGGCATCACCAACATCGGCACCCATCTGCCCAGTCTGGACGAGGTGTTCCTGGCCATCACCGGCGAGAAGCCGGCCGATGCAGCCGAGGACATCGTGTCCGACGCCATTCCCCAGGAGGTCTCGGTATGAGCACCGCAACGATCACGGCGCCGCCGAAGGCCCCCGCGCCACAGACCAAGCCGGTTTCCGAAGAAGGCCGCATCGGCCTGCGCGGCAACCTGCGCCACATCGGCGCCCTGGCGCGTCGCAACACCCTGCAGATCAAGGCAGACCCGGAGTCGATGTTCGACGTCCTGCTGATGCCGATCATCTTCATCCTGCTGTTCACGTACGTCTTCGGCGGCGCGATCGCAGGCAAGGGCAATCAGGGCGACTACGTCAACTACCTGGTGCCCGGCATGATGGCGATGATGGGGATGAACATCTCCATGGCCGTCGGGACCGGTGTCAACGACGACTTCAAGAAGGGGGTGATGGACCGGTTCCGCAGTATGCCGATCGCCCGGTCCTCCGTCCTCATCGCGAAGATCGTCGTCGAGATCGGCCGGATGATGGTCGCCACGTCCATCCTGCTGATCATGGGCTTCATCCTGGGCATGAGCATCCAGACCTCGGTGCTCGGGCTCCTCGCGGCGGTCGGTCTTTCCCTGGTCTTCGGCGCCTCACTGATGTGGATCTTCATTCTGCTCGGACTCACCATGAAGACGGCCCAGGCCGTCCAGGGGATGGCGATGCTCGTGATGATGCCGCTGCAGTTCGGCTCCTCCATCTTCGCCCCGCCGACGTCGATGCCGGGCTGGCTCCAGTCGTTCACCGACTACAACCCGCTCTCCAATCTCGCCGACGCGGCCCGCGGGCTGATGATGGGCGGCCCGGTCGCCCACTCCGTGTTCCTGACGCTCGGCTGGGCCGTGGCCATCACCGTGCTCACGGCACCGCTGGCCATCCGCAAGTTCCGCGACAAGACCTGATCGCCGGTCCGTTCGAAAGGTTCTCAGCGATCGCGTCGCACGAGGGCGGTGGCCTCCTCCTTGGAGAGGTTGCCGCCTTCGGCGTATCCGGCCTCGTACTCCGCATCCCCCAGCACCGTGCGGGCCGCCGACTCGGCAGTGGCGCGGGTCTCGCGTTCCAAGGCCGTCGCGACATGAGCCGGGGGCAGCATCCGGTCGGAGGCGCCCAGCAGTTGAGCCGCTTTCAGACCCAGCTCCCGGCCACCGAGCGAGGCCATGGCTTTCGCGATGAGCCGCAGGTACGTCGGCGGCATCTGGGGCGCGACCATCTCGGTCAGCGGATCGTCGGCCAGCTCCAGGGCCCTGACCGCCAGCTCCCAGGCGGCGTCGTACTGCTGGTCCACACTCTCCAGATAGGCGCGGATCCCCACCACGAAGCCGTCGAAGACGGAGAACGACCCCCTGACGAACTCAT
>NZ_JAFLRJ010000259.1 GCF_017315755.1 Streptomyces beijiangensis | reverse complement strand
TCGCCGCGCTCCTCGCCGACGGCCACCGCGCGGTTGAGCCTGACGACCGGGCTGTCGGTCAGGCGGGCGAGCTCGTCGTACCACTCGACGATCTGCACCCAGTCCGTCTCCTCGGCGGCGGGCGCGTCGGCGTGGAGCGCGGCGATGGCGGCCTGTGCCTGGAACTCGCCGAGGCGGTCGCGGGCGAGGGCCGCCTGCAGGATCGCGACTCCCTCGGCGATGGCCGTGGTGTCCCACCGTCCGCGGTCCTGCTCGGCGAGCGGCACCAGGCTGCCGTCGGGCGTGGTCCGCGCGGCGCGCCGGGCGTGGTGGAGCAGCATCAGGGCGAGCAGCCCCGCCACCTCTGGGTGGTCGATCGTGGCCGCGAGCCGGCGGGTGAGCCTGATGGCCTCGGCGGCGAGGTCGACGTCACCGCTGTAGCCCTCGTTGAACACCAGGTACAGGACGCGCAGTACGGTGGCGACATCGCCGGGCTGGTCGAGACGCACGCCCGAGACCGTGCGCTTGGCCCGGCTGATGCGCTGCGCCATGGTCGCCTCGGGCACCAGATAGGCGCGGGCGATCTGGCGGGTGGTGAGCCCGCCGACGGCGCGCAGCGTGAGCGCGACCGCCGACGACGGCGTCAGCGACGGGTGGGCGCACAGGAAGTAGAGCCGGAGGGTGTCGTCCGACGCGGGTGCGGGCCCGGGGGCCGGTTCCTCGTCGACGCGGTCCTCGCGCCGGCGGCGGGCGGTGTCCGACCGGGTCGCGTCGAGGAACTTGCGCCAGGCGACCGTGACCAGCCAGCCCTTGGGGTCGTGCGGAGGATCGGCCGGCCAGACGCGGACCGCCTCGACCAGCGCGTCCTGCACGGCGTCCTCGGCCGCCGCGAAGTCGGCTCCGCGGCGGACGAGAATTCCGAGCACACTCGGTGTGAGGCTCCGGAGGAGGACCTCGTTCATGTCGGAGGTCACTCCGTGATGGTGGGATGCGCGCCGAGGAACGGACGCAGTTCCAGCCACTCGTGGATCGGCTTCCCGCCCGCGCCGGGGGCGGCCGACAGTTCCCCGGCCAGATCGACGGCGCGCTCGTAACTGTCGACGTCGATGATCATCCAGCCGGCGATGAGGTCCTTGGTCTCGGCGAACGGCCCGTCGGTGACCGGCGGGCGTCCTTCGCCGTCGTACCGGACCCAGGCGCCTTCGGGGGCGAGCGCCTGACCGTCGACGAACTCTCCGGTCGTCTCGAGCCGGGCCGCGAAATCGTTCATGTACTGGATGTGGGCCGTGATCTCTTCGGGTGTCCACTGGTCCATGGGCACGTCGTTGTTCGCAGCCGGGGCGCCGCGGTAGTGCTTGAGAAGCAAGTACTTGGCCATGGTGGTTCTCCTCGGTACTGGTGCGGCCCATTGTGGTCGCGTTCACTGCGGGGACGGAGCGGGCCACGGGTTCTCGACATCGCCGTACACACTCTTCTGAAGTTTTTCGACGAGCGCCTCCGCGGGACCTAGGACCACCGGCCCCCGCCCGTCATCCGATATCCCGATGCAGGGACCACACACCGGCTGCGACCATTACCCCCATGCCGCAGACCCGCACCGAAGACCTCCGAATAGCTCCAAGCACCGCCCCCGCCCGCACCTGGCTCGTCGTTCTCGCCGCCTGCGCGGGCCAGTTCCTCGTCGTGCTCGACGTCTCCGTCGTCAACGTCGCACTGCCCTCCATGCGCTCCGACCTCGGCCTCTCCGCCACCGGGCTCCAGTGGGTCGTCAACTCCTACGCCATCGCCTTCGCCGGGTTCATGCTGCTCGGCGGGCGCGCCGGTGACCTCTTCGGGCGCAAGCGGATGTTCCTCGTCGGACTCGGGCTCTTCACGCTCGCCTCCCTCGGGGGCGGGTTCGCGCAGGAGGGCTGGCAGCTGCTCGCAGCCCGTGCAGTCCAGGGGCTCGGCGCGGCCGTCCTCGCGCCCTCCACCCTCACCATCCTCACCTCCGCAGTCCCGGAGGGCGCGGCCCGTGCGCGGGCCATCGCCACCTGGACCGCGGTCGGCGCGGGCGGCGGCGCGGCCGGCGGGCTCGTCGGCGGGGCGCTGACCGACTGACTCGCTCTCCTGGCGGTGGGTGCTGCTGATCAACGTGCCGATCGGGGCGATCGTCCTCGTCGGGGCCGTCCGCTGGATCACCGAGAGCCGGGCAGCGGCCAGGCGGCGGCTCGACCTGCCGGGCGCCGTACTGGTGACGGCGGGCGCCGCGATCCTCGCGTACGGCATCGTGCAGATCGAGGCCGAGGGCTGGACCGCCGCCGCGACCCTCGTCCCGCTCGCCGCCGGACTGGCCCTGCTCGCCCTGTTCCTCCTCGTCGAGGCGCGCACCAAGACGCCTCTGATGCCGCTGAAGCTCTTCCGAGTGCGCTCCGTCGCCGCTGCCAACGCCGCGATGTTCGTCTGCGGCATGGGCAGTTTCGGCATGTGGTACTTCATGACGCTGTACGCACAGAACGTCCTCGGCTACACCCCGCTCGGCGCCGGACTCGCCCTCATCCCCAGCTCGCTGAGCGTCGTCGCGGGATCGAAGTTCGCGCCCCGCATCATGCCGGTCATCGGCGCGAGGAACGTCGCCGTCATCGGTGTGCTGATCACCGCCGCCGGCTTCGGCTGGCAGTCGAACATGACCGCACACGGCGGTTACGTCACCTCGATCATGCTCCCCGGCATGGTGATGATGGCGGGCGCGGGCCTCGCCATGACCCCGCTCGCCTCGCTCGCCACCTCGGGCGCCGACCCGGGGGACGCCGGACTCGTCTCCGGGCTGGTCAACACCTCACGGACGCTGGGCGGTGCGCTCGGCCTCTCCGTGCTCTCGACGGTCGCCGCGTCCCGTACGGGCACGAGCACTGGCGCCGAGGCCCTGACCGCCGGATACGCGCTCGCGTTCCGCTGGGGCGGGTTCATCCTGCTGGGCGGAGTGCTCTTGCTGCTCCTCTGGATGCCCCGGTCCGGGGCCGAGTCCCGGTACCGTTCCCGGTTCCGTACGAAGGCCTAGAGCCAGCCCTGCTGACGGGCCGCCCGCACCGCCTCCATGCGGTTGCGGGTGCCCGTCTTGCCGATCGCCGACGACAGATAGTTCCGTACGGTCGACTCCGACAGATGCAGCGTGCCCGCGATGTCGGCGACCGTCGCACCGTCCACCGAGGCGTTCAGTACGCCGGCCTCGCGCGCGGTCAGCGGGCTGGGGCCCGCGCTGAGCGCGGCCGCAGCCAGCGCCGGGTCGATGACCGTCTCGCCCGCCAGGACCCGGCGGATCGCCTCGGCCAGCTCCTCCACCGGGCCGTCCTTGACCAGGAACCCGGCGGCCCCCGCCTCCATCGCGCGCCGCAGATATCCGGGGCGGCCGAAGGTGGTGAGGATCAGGACCCGGCAGTTGGGCATCTCGGTGCGCAGGTCGGCGGCGGCGTCCAGGCCGGTGCGGCCGGGGAGTTCGATGTCCAGGAGCGCCACGTCGGGGCTGGAGTTGAGCGCCGCGTCGACGATCTTGTCGCCCCTGTCCACCTGTGCGACGACCTCGATGTCCTCCTCAAGGCCGAGCAGCAGTGCGAGGGCGCCGCGCATCATGCCCTGGTCCTCGGCGAGAAGTACTCGGATCATGCGCGGGGCTCCATCTCTGTCTCTGTCCCTGTCTCTGCTGCGGTGTTCGCGGGGGCCACGGGTTCCACGGGGAGTACGGCCACCAGCCGGAACCCCTTGCGGGGGGCGGGTCCCGCCGTCAGCGATCCGCCTGCCGCCGCGAGCCGTTCGGTGAGGCCCTTCAGCCCGCTGCCCGGTGCGTCCGAGCCTACGCCGCGGCCGTCGTCGGTGATCATCAGACGCACGTGTTCGGAGGTGCCCTCCACGCTGATCTCGCAGCGGCTCGCCTTGGAGTGCCGGATGGCGTTGGTGGCGGCCTCGCGTACGACCCAGCTGAGCAGGGCCGCCGTCTGCGGCTCCAGGGGCGGGCCCGACTGCCGTACGACAGGATCGATGCCCGCGGCGAGCAGCACCGACTCGGCCCGCTCCAGCTCCTGGGCGAGGCTGGCGTCGCGGTAGCCGGTGACGGCCTCGCGGATCTCGGTCAGCGCCTGGCGGCCGACGGACTCGATGTCGGCGACCTGGGCGAGCGCCGCGTCCAGGTCGCGCGGGGCGAGCCGGCGGGCTGCCTCGGACTTCACGACGATCACCGAGAGGGTGTGGCCGAGGAGGTCGTGCAGGTCGCGGGAGAAGCGCAGGCGCTCCTTCTCGACGGCGGTGCGCGCCAACTCCTGGCGGGTGGAGCGCAGTTCGATGACCGTCTCGGAGAGCGCCAGGAGCGCAGCGGTCACCGCCCCGGAGATGAAGGTGGCGTACCCGACGGTCCACGGGTCCCAGGGACTGTCCCCCTCGACGCCCGCGAGCCATCCCGCCGAGCCGGCCAGGACCACCAGCGTCACGCCGAGCTGCTTTTCGCGCAGGGTGGTGCCCACCGCGAGGGAGAGCAGGGGGAAGTACAGCAGCCAGACGCCGCCGTAACCGATCGCGAGGCCGTAGGTGAGGACCGTCATCGCGCCCAGCAGGTACAGCGTGGTGCGGCTGGTCCGCTTCTCCTTGACGAAGGCGCGGATGGCGACGGAGATGTAGAGGGAGTTGAAGGCGAGGAGGCCGATGCCGCCGATCCAGGGGTTCGGGGTCTCGCCGTTGATCAGGTTCGAGAAGCTGCCCAGGCCCAGCAGCAGCCACGGCAGCAGGGCGTAGCCGTTGGGCGGGCCCGGACGCTGTTCTTCCTTGCTGAGCTTCTTCCTTCGCCTTGGCCACTTCGGCATGGTCTCTCCCGTTGCTGCGGTCCCGGCGGAACCGTATGGGATCACCGTACGGAGCCGGTCCCACCCTCCGGCAGATGCGCTTGTACGGAGTCCGGCGGGACAAATGTCCTGGCCGGTGAAGTTCGATCTGACGTAGCGTCAGGAGTCTTCACAACTCCCGGGGGGTGCGTTATACATAGGGCCCATCGGCTAGAACGCGTTCTAGAACGGGCGTGGGAGGCCGATCCGTATGCGACCTCGGTGCGGTCGACGGTGCGGACGGTCGCACCGAGGTCTTCCAGCCGTAGCACTGCACGAGCACGTCAAGGAGCCTTGAGTACATGCCGATTGATGCAGCGAAGGCCGTCGCCGCCGAACCCCGGTCGAGCGAGATCAGCTGGGGCCACAAGGACGTCCAGCTCTACCACCTCGGCGTCGGCGCAGGACTGCCCGCCACCGACCCCGACGAACTGCGCTACACCCTTGAGTCCAGGCTGCACGTCCTGCCCAGCTTCGCCACCGTCGCGGGTGCCGGCATGGCCCTGGCGGGCGGCCTGTCCGCGCCAGGTGTGGACGTCGACCTCGCCCACGTCCTGCACGGCGGCCAGCGCGTCGAGCTCCACCGCCCGATCCCGGTGAAGGGCAGCGCCCGCTCCACCTCCAGGGTCCAGGCGGTGTACGACAAGGGCAAGGCGGCCGTCATCGTGC
This sequence comes from Streptomyces beijiangensis, assembly GCF_017315755.1. Lineage (GTDB taxonomy): Bacteria > Actinomycetota > Actinomycetes > Streptomycetales > Streptomycetaceae > Streptomyces > Streptomyces beijiangensis. Next base: position 2,700 of record NZ_JAFLRJ010000259.1, on the reverse strand, counting down.
TGCGCTCGGAGGTCGCCGACGAGCAGGGCCCCCTCTGGACCAGCGACTCGCAGATCTTCGTACGCGGCGAAGGCGGCTTCGGCGGCGAACGCGGCCCCTCCGCCCGCCTCGACCTCCCCGCACGCGACCCCGACCGGACCGTGGAACGCCCGGTCCGCGAGGACCAGGCGCTGCTCTACCGCCTCAGCGGCGACTGGAACCCGCTGCACGCCGACCCCGAGTTCGCCAAGCTGGCGGGCTTCGACCGGCCGATCCTGCACGGCCTCTGCTCGTACGGAATGACGCTCAAGGCCGTCGTCGACACGGTCCTGGGCGGCGACGTCGCCCGCGTCACCTCGTACAGCACACGCTTCGCCGGTGTCGTCTTCCCCGGCGAGACCCTGCGCATCCGGATGTGGGAGTCGCCGGGCCGCATCCAGGTGACGGTCGCCGCCGTCGAGCGCGACGAGTCGCAGGTCCTCGCCGACACGATCGTCGGCTGCTGAGCGAACACGCGTAAGGGGCCGCAAGCACCGGCCCGCACCCAGCGCCCTGTCCCTGCCGCGCACGGGCAGGGCGCGTCCGCCCAGGACGGGACGCACGGGGCACGCCCCGGTCCCGCCCACCGCACCCGCCGAAGGGATTGGCACCATGCGCGCAGCAGTACTGCACGAGATAGGCCAGGACAAGCTCGAAGTCCTCGACGACGTCGAGGCGGTGGGCTTCGGCCCCGGCAAGGTGAAGATCAGGGTCCGGGCCACCGGGCTGTGCCACTCCGACGTCTCCGCGATGAACGGCGTACTGCCCCAGCCCGCCCCCTTCATCCCCGGCCACGAGGGCGCGGGCGAGATCCTCGACGTCGGCGACGGCGTGAGCGGCCTCAAGCAGGGGGACCGGGTGCTGATCTGCTGGCTGCCCGCCTGCGGGGTCTGTCCGGCCTGCAAGCGCGGCCAGACCGAACTGTGCCTGGCCGGATTCATGAACGCGGGCACCCCCAACTTCAAGCGCCCCGGAGGCGATGTCTTCGGCTTCGCCGGAACCGGCACCTTCACCGAGGAGGTCGTCGTCGACGCCGGGTGCGCGGTGCCGATCCCCGACGACGTGCCGTTCGAGATCGCGGCCCTCATCGGCTGCGGTGTGACGACGGGGCTTGGCGCGGCCATCAACACGGCGGACGTACAGGCCGGTTCGTCGGTCGCCGTCATCGGCTGCGGCGGCGTCGGCATCTCCGCGATCCAGGGCGCCCGGCTCAAGGGCGCGGCCCAGATCGTCGCCGTGGACCCGGTCGCATCGCGCCGCGAGGCAGCCCTGCGCTTCGGTGCGACGGAGGCGGTCGCCCCGGACGAACTCGCCGACGCCAAGCAGCGGATCACCGCGGGCGAGGGCTTCGACTACGTCTTCGAGGTCGTCGGCAAGTCCGCGACCGCGCGCACGGCGTACGAGACGACCCGGCGCGGCGGCACGATGTGCGTGGTCGGCGCGGGCGCCATGGACGACTTCCTCCAGCTCAACATGTTCGAGCTGTTCTTCGACGAGAAGCGGATTCTGCCCTCGATGTACGGCGGAGGGGACGTGCTCCGTTCGTACGAGCGGGCCATCGCCCTGTGGCGCGCGGGCCGCATCGACCTCGAATCCATGATCACCCACCGGGTGCCGCTCGCCGGGATCAACGACGCCCTCGCCCAGATGCGTACGGGCGAGGCGCTGCGCACCTGCATCGAGATCTGACCCGACCTGAGGGGAATTCCACGTATGTCACTGCCACTTGAGGGCCTGTCCGCGATCGTCACGGGTGCGGGGCGCGGTCTCGGCCGCGCCGAAGCGCTCGAACTCGCGCGGCTCGGCGCGTCCGTCGTCGTCAACGACTTCGGCCAGCCGGGACGCGACGGCTCGGGGGAGGCCTCGGCCGCCCCCGCGGAGGAGGTCGCCGCGGAGATACGGGCGGCGGGCGGACAGGCGGTCGCCCATCTCGGTGACGTCGCCGACCACGAACAGGCGCGTGCGCTGGTGGAGTTGACGGTCGGTACGTACGGAAAGCTCGACATCCTGGTCAACAACGCGGGCATCCTGCGCGACCGGATGATCTTCTCCATGAGCGAGGCGGAGTGGGACTCGGTGATCCGGGTCCACCTCAAGGGGCACTTCAACACCACCCACTTCGCCTCGGTGCACTGGCGCGAGCGGTCCAAGGCGGCGGGGGGTCCGGTCTACGGACGGATCGTCAACACCTCGTCGGAGGCGTTCCTGGCGGGCTCGGCGGGCCAGCCGAACTATGCGGCGGCGAAGGGCGGGATCGTGGGCCTGACGACGTCGACGGCTCTCGCCCTTGGCAAGTACGGGGTCACGGCGAACGCGATCTGCCCCCGGGCCAGGACCCGTATGACGGAGGACGTCTTCGCCGGCTTCGCGGAGCCGGGGGCGGGCGAGCTGGACGCGCTGGCGCCCGAGCATGTGTCGCCACTGGTGGGCTACTTGGCGTCGCCGGCGGCGGCGAAGGTCAACGGCCAACTGCTGGTGGTGCACGGGGGGATGGTGGCGATCGTGGACCGCCCGAAGGTGGCGGCGAAGTTCGACACGGCGAAGGACGCGTTCACGTACGAGGAGCTGGACGGCGTGCTGTCTCCGTACTACGAGGGGCGGCCGTCGGGCGAGACGTTCGCGGCGTCGGAGGTCCTGGGCCTGAAGCGGAGCTGAATCCCCGCTCCGGGGGCTCCGCCCCCG
>NZ_JAFLRJ010000258.1 GCF_017315755.1 Streptomyces beijiangensis | reverse complement strand
GGGTAACGTTGTGGTCCATGGAAGCAGCGCACCCCCAGGCCGCCGAGGTCGTCGTTCGTCTTGATATCAACTCGCCCGAAGAGATGCGGGAGTTGGGGCTGCGGCTCGCCGCCGTCGCCCGGCCCGGGGATCTCGTCATGCTCACCGGGGAGCTCGGGGCGGGGAAAACGACCCTGACGCGCGGGCTCGGGGAAGGGCTCGGGGTGCGCGGTGCCGTGACCTCGCCCACCTTTGTCATCGCCCGGGTCCATCCGCCGTTGGGCGACGGGCCCGCGCTGGTGCACGTGGACGCGTACCGGCTGGGCGGCGGGCTCGATGACATGGAGGATCTCGATCTCGATGTCGCGCTGTCCGACTCCGTCGTGGTGGTGGAGTGGGGCGACGGCAAGGTCGAGGAGCTGTCGGACGACCGGCTGCGGGTCGTCATCGACCGGGCTGTGGGCGATACGGACGACGAGCGCCGCGTGGTCACGGTGACCGGGACCGGGGAGCGGTGGGCGCGGACGGGGCTGGCCGCTCTGGCCGGCTGAGGACGTACAGATTCCGACAGCGCGTCGGCAAGGTGTTGCACAGGCCAGGTCGGGCATGGTCCCATGGGATCGCGGGCCTTGGTTAGGTCTGCCTAACTACGCTCGGTCCGGGAGGCAGTCATGGAGATGTCGGGAGTCGTACCCCAGTCGCCGTCCGCCGTGTCGATGCGCGATCTGCTGGCCTCCTGCGCGGCCGCCGCCGCGGTGTCCACGCCGCCGCAGGAGGAGGAGCAGGAGCAGGACCGGGATCAGGAGAACGCGGAAGAGCGGCGCGACGCCGCGTAATCCGTACGGGTCACCCCGGCGCTACGGGACGACGATGACCTTCGTGCCGATCGTCGCGAACGGCCACATCACGTCCCCGTCCGCCGGCTTCATCCGGACCCCGCCCGTCTTGCGGCTCGGGTCCGGGCTCGGCATCGAGCCGTCCACCGCCGCGCTGAAGCCGATCGTCACGTCGTCGACGGACGTGAAACGGACGACATGCTCGATCTGGACCCCGTCGGAGCCGGTGACGGACCCCGCGCGCGAGTAGACCCTGTACGAGCCTGCCGGCGGGTTGACCGTGCTCGGTGTGACATCGAAGCTGCGGCTCAGCTTGCCCGCGCTGCTCACCAGCCATACGTGCTTGGCGCCCAGCGCGTACACGACCCGCATCCCGCTGCCCGAGTCGGCCGGCAACGTGAGGGCCGCCGGGGTGCTCGGCTTCTTCGACGTACCCGACGGCGAGGTCGACGGCGAGACGGTCCCGGCGGGTGCTGCCAGGCTGTCGGGGGCGTTCGCCGAGGCCTGGTAGGCGAGGAAGGCGACCACGGTGAGGGCCGCCGCCGTGAGCCCGGCCACGATTCCCGAGCTGGTCCTGGCCACCTGGGGTGCTCCTCTGCCGTACGTACGATTTTGCGCTGGTCGTCGCCGACGGTAGCAGCCGGGGGCGGGCCGGGCTCGGCGCCGTGCCTCCGTCGTCGTGGCCGTAGGCTGTTCGCGTGCTTCTGCTCGCCGTTGATACCGCCACGCCCGCCGTCACCGCCGCCCTCCACGACGGTACGTCCGTCGTGGCCGAGTCCTCTCAGGTGGACGCGCGACGCCACGGGGAACTGCTGCTGCCCGCCGTCGACCGGGTCCTCTCCGAGGCCGGGGTGAAACTCGACGCCGTGACGGGGATCGTCGTCGGGGTCGGGCCAGGCCCCTACACCGGGCTGCGCGTGGGGCTGGTGACCGCCGCCACCTTCGGCTCCGTGCTCGGGGTGCCGGTGCACGGGCTGTGCACGTTGGACGGGCTCGCGTACGCCTCCGGGATCGAAGGGCCCTTCGTCGTCGCCACGGACGCGCGGCGCAAGGAGGTCTACTGGGCGCGCTACAGCGACCCCCGTACGCGGGTGAGCGAGCCCGCCGTCGACCGGCCCGCCGATGTCGCCACCGAACTGCCGGTCGTGGGCGCGGGCGCCGTGCTGTACCCGGAGGCCTTCCCCGACGGCCGCGGCCCTGAGCACGTGTCGGCGGGCGCGCTGGCCGGTCTTGCCGCGGAACGGCTCGCGGCCGGGGCCGACTTCCTGCCCGTAACGCCGCTCTATCTGCGCAGGCCCGACGCCCAGGTGCCCAAGAACTACAAGGTGGTCACCCCCAAATGACCGCGGTACTGCGCGAGATGCGCTGGTGGGACATAGAGGGCGTTTTTGAGCTTGAGCGCGCCCTCTTCCCCGACGACGCCTGGTCCACCGGGATGTTCTGGTCCGAGCTCGCCCATGCGCGCGGTCCTGGCGCGACCCGGCGCTATGTGGTCGCGGAGGACGGCGAGAAGGTCGTCGGGTACGCGGGGCTCGCCGCGGCCGGCGGGCTCGGTGACGTACAGACGATCGCCGTCAGCAAGGAGGCCTGGGGCACCGGGCTCGGCTCCGAGCTGCTGACCGATCTGCTCAGGCACGCCACCGCCTTCGAGTGCGAGGAGATCCTCCTCGAAGTGCGCGTGGACAACACCCGGGCGCAGAAGCTGTACGAACGCTTCGGCTTCGAGCCCATCGGATTTCGGCGCGGCTACTACCAGCCGGGGAACGTGGACGCGCTCGTGATGCGTCTCGTGGTCCAAGGAACAGAGAACAGAGAACTGAACTGATGGCTGACGAACCTCTGGTACTCGGTATCGAGACCTCCTGCGACGAGACGGGCGTCGGCATCGTCCGTGGCACGACCCTGCTCGCGGACGCCATCGCGTCGAGCGTGGACACGCACGCGCGCTTCGGCGGCGTCGTGCCCGAGATCGCCTCGCGTGCTCATCTGGAGGCGATGGTCCCCACGATCGAGCGCGCGCTGAAGGAGGCGGGCGTCAAGGGCAGCGACCTGGACGGCATCGCGGTGACGGCCGGGCCGGGTCTCGCGGGGGCGCTCCTGGTGGGCGTCTCGGCGGCGAAGGCGTACGCGTACGCGCTGAACAAGCCGCTGTACGGGGTCAACCACCTGGCCTCCCACATCTGCGTCGACCAGTTGGAGCACGGGCCGCTGCCCGAGCCGACGATGGCGCTGCTGGTGAGCGGCGGGCACTCCTCGCTGCTGCTGGCCCCCGACATCACGTCGGACGTACGGCCGCTGGGCGCGACCATCGACGACGCCGCGGGCGAGGCCTTCGACAAGATCGCGCGGGTGCTGCAGCTCGGCTTCCCCGGCGGCCCGGTCATCGACCGGCTCGCCAAGGAGGGCGACCCGAAGGCGATCGCGTTCCCGCGCGGACTGACGGGGTCCAAGGACCCCGCGTACGACTTCTCCTTCTCCGGTCTGAAGACCTCCGTCGCGCGCTGGATCGAGGCCAAGCGGGCGGCGGGCGAGGAGGTGCCGGTACGGGACGTGGCGGCGTCCTTCCAGGAGGCCGTTGTCGATGTGCTGACGCGGAAGGCCGTACGGGCCTGCCTCGACGAGGGCGTCGACCACCTGATGATCGGCGGCGGTGTCGCCGCCAACACCCGGCTGCGCGCGCTCGCCGCCGAGCGGTGCGAGAAGGCGGGGATCCGGCTGCGGGTGCCGCGGCCCGGACTGTGCACCGACAACGGGGCGATGGTGGCCGCGCTCGGCGCGGAGATGGTGGCGCGCAACCGGCCGGCGTCGGACTGGGAGCTTTCGGCGGACTCGTCGCTGCCGGTGACGGAGCCGCACGTGCCCGGGCACACGCACGATCACGTACACGATCACGACCATGTGCACGAGGTCAGCAAGGACAACCTGTACTCATGAGCGTCGCGTTGATGTGGGAGGCGCGGGCGGTCGATGGCCGGGGGGCGGAACTCCTCGACTGGGCGCGTGCGCAGGCCCTTGAAGGCAAGCACAGCTCGCCCGAGCCGGTACGGCAGGAGTTCTTCCGGGCGCCCCAGGACCGGGTGCTCGTGATCACCTGGTGGGATGCCGGGTACGACGCGGAACTGCCGGAACTCCCGGAGCCGGGAGCCGAGTTGATCGCCCGGGCCGTGCACCGCTGGCGCTTCGAAGCGCTCTGACCGCTCTCGGCGGAATATGAGTTTTTCCCTGGAATTAACGGCTACCCGTAGGGGGTGGGTCGATTCGGACGTATGTTCCTCCGCATGACGGACGAACAGCCAGGTCAGCGGCGACGCCGCACACGCGTGCTCAGAGCCATGGGCATCGTCCTCGGCGCCACCCTCGTGGTGGGCGCTGCCGGGGCGGGATGGGCGTACTGGCACTTCGACCGGAACATCAAGGGCGTCGACATCAACAGCGCGCTGGGCACCGACCGCCCGCAGCGCGCCTCGGCAACCCCGTCCGCCTCCGCGTCGGCGTCCCTGCCGGCCGTCCCGAGCGGCACGATGAACATCCTCGTGCTGGGCTCGGATTCGCGTACAGGCAAGAAGAACCAGGCACTCGGCGGCGGGGAGAGCGGCGGCGCCCGCTCCGACACGGCGATGGTCGTCCACATCAACGCCGACCACACCGCGGCCACCGTCGTGTCCATACCGCGCGACACCCTGGTCACCCGGCCGTCCTGCCCGACCCCCTCCGGGGGCAGCACGTCGGTGGCGTACAACGCCATGTTCAACAGCGCCTACTCCGTGGGCGGTCCGGTCTGCGCCGTGAAGACGGTCGAGAAGATGACCGGCGTACGGATGGACCACTACATGGAGATCGACTTCGCCGGGTTCGCGGAGCTGATCGACGCCCTGGGCGGGGTCACGGTGACCACCACGCAGGACATCGACGACAAGGACAGCCATCTGCGGCTGGCGGCCGGCACCCACCGGCTCGACGGGAAGCAGGCGCTCGCCTTCGCCCGTACGCGCCATGCCCTCGGAGACGGCAGCGACCTGGGGCGGATAGTGCTCCAGCAGCAGCTGGTGAAGGCGATGCTCACGGAGATGTCGGCGGGGGACCTGCTCACCGATCCGCTGAAGCTCTACAAGGTGGCCGACGCGGTCACCGGGAGCCTGACGACCGACACGGGCCTCGACTCGCTCGGTGAGCTGACCGATCTGGCCCAGGGGCTGCGGCAGATCGAGCCCGGCGCGCTCACGACCGTGATGATGCCGGTCCTGCAAGCACCCTCCGACCGCAACAGGGTGGTCGCCGACGAGCCCGAGGCGAGCGAGCTCTGGGCCTCCCTGCGCTGAATCCGCTGAATCCGCTGGGCCGAAAGAATTCTTCGCGGGGTGTGTCGATTTCGGCGTGCGTCATTCGACGCACTAGTGAGAGGACGGGGAAACACCCCGCCGACCATGCTTGAGGAGACTGTCATGCCGCGCTTTCTTTCGATCATCCGTGTGGACGAGAGCAACTCTCCCGCCGAGCCCAGCGCCGAGCTGATGGAACGGATGGGGGTGCTCATGGAGGAGATGACCAAGGCGGGCGTCATGCTCGACACCGGCGGCCTCGGGCCGATCGACACCGGCCGCAGGGTGCGTTGGAACGGCGGGAAGGCGACCGTGCTCGACGGTCCCTTCGCCGAGGCCAAGGAGGTCGTCGGCGGGTACGCGATGCTGCAGACCAAGGACATCGACGAGGCCGTCGAGTGGACCAAGCGGTTCGTCCAGGTGCACGAGCCCGAGTGGGACATCACCTGTGAGGTGCGCCAGGTCTTCGGTCCCGGCGACGAGTAGGCGACGAGTAGCAGTTGCCGGGCTGCTGTACGGCTGCTCTGATGGGTGGCCGTGACGGCAGGAAACGCGGTCGAGGCCGTATTCAGGATCGAGTCGGCGCGGATCATCGCCGGTGTCACCCGGATCGTGCGGGACGTGGGCATCGCCGAGGAGATCGCACAGGACGCGCTGGTCGCCGCGCTGGAGCAGTGGCCCGAGGCAGGCGTACCGGACAATCCGGGCGCCTGGCTCATGGCCACGGCCAAGCACCGGGCGATCGATCTCGTACGCAGACGGGAGACGTACGCCCGCAAGCTCGCCGAGGTCGGGCGGACGCTGGAGGAGACGGCCCCGCCGCCGGACGAACCCGCGGGGCCCGGCGACATCGACGACGACCTGCTGCGGCTGATCTTCACCGCCTGCCACCCCGTCCTCTCCGCCGAGGCGCGCATCGCGCTCACCCTGCGACTGCTCGGCGGGCTGACCACGGACGAGATCGCCCGCGCCTATCTGGTCGCCGAGCCGACGGTCGCGCAGCGGATCGTGCGGGCCAAGCGGAAGCTGGCGACCGCCGGGGTCCCCTTCGAGGTCCCGTACGGGAAGGACCGCGAGCAGCGCCTCGCCTCGGTCCTCGAAGTCATCTACCTGATCTTCAACGAGGGGTACTCGGCGACCACAGGGGACGACTGGACACGGCCCGCGCTCTGCGAGGACGCGGTGCGCCTCGCGCGGGTGCTGGCCGGGCTGATGCCCAAGGAGAGTGAAGTCCTCGGCCTGGTCGCCCTCCTGGAGATCCAGGCCTCGCGGATGGGCGCGCGGACAGGGCCCGAAGGACAGCCGGTGCTGCTCGCCGACCAGAACCGGGGGCGGTGGAACCAGCTGCTGGTGCGGCGCGGGTTCGCCGCGCTGCTGAAGGCGGGGGAGCTGGGCGGGGCGACCGGGCCCTACGCGGTCCAGGCCGCCATCGCCGTCTGCCACGCACGGGCGGGGAGCTGGGCGGAGACGGACTGGGCGCGGATCGCGGCCCTGTACGCGATGCTGCCGCCCTCACCGGTGGTGGAGCTCAACCGGGCCGTGGCGGTGTCGATGGCGGACGGGCCTGAGGCGGGGCTCGCGATCGTGGACGTACTGGCCGAGGAGCCGGCGCTGGCCGGATACCACCTGCTGCCGAGTGTGCGCGGGGACCTGCTGGAGCGGGTGGGGCGTACGGCCGAGGCGCGGGCGGAGTTCGAGCGGGCGGCCACCCTGACACGCAACGCGGCGGAGAAGGCCCTGCTGCTCAGGAGGGCCAGGGGCTCCGCCCCGGACCCCCGGTAAGCGACCTTCGGCCGCTTGTCCTCAATCGCCGGACGGGCTGATTTTGCCCATGTGCGCTTGCACGCACAGGCACAAGCAAGCGCACAGCGGAAAAATCAAGCCCGTCGAGGGGGTCCCCCTGCTCGAGCGAAGCCGAGGGGTCCGGGGCGGAGCCCCGTGACGCGCGCCCGCGGAGGGCCCCTGCCTGCATGAGTGAACCCGGCCGCCCATTTCTGCATCTTGCTTGGCGCAGGTCGCAGACGTCGGCAAGACCGGACAAGAGGTTCGAGCGTGCGCAAGAAGGTCGCGGGGCTGGTTCTCGGCAGTGTGCTGGGCGGTGCTCTGATCGCCGGATGCACGTCCGGGTCGGGCTCCGGTCCGGGGGAGACGCATACGCCGGCCGCCTCCGCCCCGGGGAAGGCCCCCTCCACCGCGCACCCCGACGCG
>NZ_JAFLRJ010000257.1 GCF_017315755.1 Streptomyces beijiangensis | reverse complement strand
GGATGGGTCCCCCGGTGGCCGCCTCCCACTGGGAGGCGGCCACCGGGGGACCCATCCGTACCGCGAAGGCCCCACGGGCCCGTGCGTGCGCCAGCAGAGGCCGCAGCCGCCCCTCCACGAGATGCGGCAGGAACCAGTCCACCGCGGGCCCCTCGGGCACGTACGCCAGCGACCGCCGCGTCCCCGGCGCCTGCCGGTAGAGCACCAGCGCCGCATCCCGCTGCACACCCGCGGCGTCGAACCACCCGACACTCTCCGCCTCCCACCCCTGCTTGACCCGGCCCCAGGCCGGCGTCTGCAGCGGACCGGCGGCGGGGTACAGGGCGAGGTGGCCGAGGTGCTCCTCGGTGCTGATCGTCCGTACCGTCAGGCTCATGGTGCGCGCTCCTCTGTTCGAGTACGCACCCTAATCGCCCCTCCCGTCACGGGGCCGCGCTCCTCCACCGGCCCCCGGACCACGCCCTCGAAGGATGTGCTTCTGTGTCGTAGTTGTCACTAGTTTCACAAATCAGCCACAAGAACAGTGATAGTGCCTACCGTGCGGCGAAAGCGACCGGTACCGTCCCTTCCAGGGGAGCTCAGGGGGAGACCGGGGGGTCGAGTTGAGCGCTGTACGGATCCGTGTCGTCAGGCCGGGAGAGCTGAACGCCGGAGAGATCGAGAGCTGGCGGGAATTACGAGCCAAATCGGGTGCGCCCGCAAACCCTTTCATGGAGCCCGAGTTCACCCTCGCCGTGGGCCGCGAGCGGTCCGGGGCGCGGGTTGCGGTGCTGCGGGAGGACGGGGAGGCCGCAGGGTTCTTCCCGTACGAAAAGAGGTCGCTGGGGCGCGGAAGGGCTATCGGATTCGGGGTGTCCGACAGCCAGGGGGCCGTGCTGAGGCCCGGGATCACGCTCACGGCGGATGAGTTGATGAAGGCCTGCGGGATCTCCTGCTGGGAGTTCGACAACCTGGAGGCCCAGCAGGGGCTGTTCGTCCCCGATGCCGCCGAGACGTATTCCTCGTACGTCATTGATATCGGGCACGGTTACGAGACGTACGAGAGCGCCCTGCGCACCCGGTCGCCCAAGTTCCTCAAGACCACACTCGCCAAGGAGCGCCGTATGGGGCGCCGGCTCGGCGGGCTGCGGTTCGTCTTCGACGAGCGCGACCCGGCCGCGCTGCGGCAGCTGATGGAGTGGAAGTCGGCGCAGTACCGCAGGACAGGACGCGGCGACCGCTTCGCCAAGGAGTGGATCAGCAATCTCGTCCAGTACCTGGCGCATCTGCGGACACCGGGCTGCTCGGGGATCCTCTCGGTGCTGTACGCCGAGGACAGGCCCGTCGCCGCGCACTTCGGGCTGCGTTCGCGCACGGTGCTCGCCTGCTGGTTCCCGTCGTACGAACCGGAGTTCGCCAAGTACTCGCCCGGTCTCGTTCTCCATCTGCGGATGGCCGAGGGGGCTGCGGCGGCGGGCATCGGGATGCTCGATATGGGGCGCGGCGCCGCCGAGTACAAGGACTCGCTGAAGACCGGGGAACTGCCTGTGCACGAAGGGGCGTCTCTGCGACCGGGCGCGGGAGCGGCGCTCCACTGGGTCGGGCGGGAGCCGGCCCGGCGTGCGCACAGCTTCGTACGCAACCGGCCGAAGCTCGCCGCATTCGCCCAGGGCTCCCTGGAGAAGGCGGGGCGGCTCCGTGGCAAATAGCGCAGGGGTGAGACCGCAGGCCAGCAGCAGGCAGAGACGGGGGAGTCGTATGCCGCACGTACCGCACCAGCTCCATGCGATCAGAGTGGCCGAGCTCGACCTCGCCGGACTCGAAGGGGAGGTGCTCTCGCTGCGGCCCGCGCCCGGCGGGGCGCCCCTGACGACCGGTGACATCTACGCACTCGTACGGCTCCGGGGCACCCCTGTCGGTGCCGTCCTGGCCCACGTCGCGCCGGGGGAGGACACGGCCGGGGCGCTCGCCGCTGCGGCCCGCAGACAGCTGGCGCCGTTCGCGCAGGACGGTCCGGCCCCGCCCGTCAAACCGGGTGGACTGCCCAGGGCGTCGGTCATCGTCGCCTCCCGCGAACGCGCCGACCAGCTGTCCCGCGCGCTCGACTCGCTCCTCGTCCAGGACCATCCGGACTTCGAGATCGTCGTCGTCGACAATGCGCCCGTCACCACCGCCACGCGTGACCTCGTCGTGGAGAACTACGCGCCCAAGGGCGTCCGTTACGTGCACGAGCCGGTCCCCGGTCTCGCCTCCGCGCACAACAGGGGTGTCGCCGCCGCCGAGGGCGAGGTGCTCGCTTTCACCGACGACGACGTGATCGCCGACCCGCACTGGCTCACCGCGCTCACCGCGCCCTTCGCCGCCGACCACCGCCTGGCCTGTGTCACCGGACTGATCCTGCCCGCGCTGCTCAACACGCCCGCGCAGATCCTCCTGGAGAGCCATGGCGGCTTCGCCAAGGGCTTCGTTCCGCGCCTCTTCGACCCGGCGGCACCGCCCGCCGACGAACCGCTCTTCCCGTTCACCGCGGGGGAGTTCGGCTCCGGCGCGAACATGGCCTTCCGTGCGGCACCACTGCGCGCGGTCGGCGGATTCGACCCGGGTACGGGGGTCGGCACCCTCGCCAAGGGCGGCGACGACCTCTACGCCTTCGCCCGCATCGTGGTCGCGGGCCACCGGCTGCGCTACACCCCGCAGGCGCTGGTCTGGCACCACCACAGGGAGACCTGGAAGGACCTGGAGAACCAGGCGTACGGCTACGGGGCCGGCCTCACCGCGTACCTCACCGCGATCATCGTCCGCCGCCCAGGCCTGCTCCCCGCCCTCATCGCGCGCCTGCCGCGCGGCCTCGCGCACGCACTGTCCATCACAGCGTCCAGGACGGACACCACAGGCGAATCCGGCCCCGGTTCCGGCCCCGGTTCTGTACCCGGCGAGCACGGCACCCACGACTATCCGTGGCCGCGCAGCCTCTCCCGGCTGGAGCGAAGGGGGATGCTGTACGGACCGATCGGCTACCTCCGGGCCCGCCGCGCCGTCCGCGGCAACCAGCTGCCCTGGCAGGAGGGCCGGTGAGCCGCGCCGAGCGCATACCCGTCCTCCTCTACCACGCAGTGATGGACGACCCGCCGGACTGGATCGCCGAATTCACGGTCACACCGCGGCAGCTGGCAGCCCAGCTCGACGCGATCCTGGACAGCGGCCGCACCCCGGTCCGTATCGGCGCGCTCGCGGACCATCTCGCCGGACGCGGGGCGCTGCCGCCCCGCCCCGTCGCCGTCACCTTCGACGACGGCTTCGCCGACCTCCCCGGCACGACCGCCGAGGCGCTCGCGGGCCGTGACATCCCGGCGACCGCCTACCTCACCACCGGCGCCATCACCGCGGGCGGCCGCAGCCTGCTGCCGCCCGCGCCCATGATGGACATCACCCAGGCGCCGCTCCTGGAGCAGTACGGCATGGAAGTGGGCGGCCACACCGTCTCCCACCCTCAGCTCGACACGCTCACATCCGCCGAGCTGATCCGGGAACTCTCCGACTCCAAGAGCGCGTTGGAAGAGGTACTGGGACACCGGGTCGACCACCTCGCCTACCCGCACGGCTACAACAGCCGCGCCGTCCGCCGGGCCGCCGCCCGGGCCGGTTACGACAGCGCGGTCGCGGTACGCCACGCGCTCAGCTCGGAGACCGACGAGACGTACCGCATCGCCCGTCTCATCCTGCGCCGTACGCACACGGTGAAGGACATCGAGGCGTGGATGGCCGGCGGCGGCGCACGCGTCGCGCCCTACCCCGACTCGCTGCCCACGGTGGGCTGGCGGCTCTACCGGCGGGGCCGGGCGGCGCTGCGCGGCCCCGTGTTCGCCGGGTAGCCCGGCCGGGTCGACCACCGCCGTAAACCAGTGAAATCCCTTGTGCAACAAGGGGGTTGGAGAGGCGGACAAAGGCGAAGGTTGTTCCTATAATTCGCCGAAGGGGACAGCGGCGTGACGGCCGCGACCACATCTGTGGGGGGAGTCGCACGGTGCAGCAACGCATGCCCACACCGGTCACGGGGAGCGCCGAGGTACCGCCCTCCGGGACGTCGGAACCAGAGGACGCCCGAGCGAGACAGGAGGGCGATCCCAGGGTTCCGCTGTCGCGCCGTATCGCCGAGCTGGAACCCCAGCAGTGGCTCACCTGCGGTCTGTTGGTCCTGGCAGCAGTCCTGTGGACGGTCTCGCTGCCGATGACCGACTTCCGGCACATGGGCACCTACGGTCTGCTCGACAAGTTCTCGCCGCTCTTCTACTTCTCCTTCGTCCCGCTCACCGCGGGCTTCGTCATCAGCCTGCGCCGCGCCGGGACGGCACCCTGGTGGCCGGCGGTCTACTGCATCGCGCTGCTCGTGGCGATCAAGGCGCCGACCGCGATCCTCTACGACGCGGTGCGCTACCCCTGGGCCTCCAAGCACGACGCGGTCGTCAACCACATGCTGCGCCTCGGCGAGCTCCACCCGCACGAGGCGCTGTCCGGGAACATGTCCGCGTACGACCAGTGGCCCGGTTTCTTCACGCTCAACGCGGGCCTGGTGAAAGCCTTCGGCGTCAGCTCCACGGCCTCGTACCTCAACTGGGCGTCGGTCGTCTACGGCATCCTCGTCATCCCGGTGCTCGTCCTGATCTACCGCACCTTCACCGAGGACTGGCGTCTCGTCTGGGCCGCGGTGTGGATCTTCGAGCTGGCCAACTGGGTCGGCCAGGACTACTTCTCGCCCCAGGGCATGTCGTACATCCTCTATCTCGCCATCCTGGCCGTGGTGCTCCGCCACTTCGTCCGTCCGGGATCGGCCGGGACCCTGCGCTCGCGCCACAATCTCGACCCGGCGGCAGCAGCCGTTCCGCCCCCGACCACGGTCCGCCAGCGCGCTGTCTGCGTGGCGATCATCGCCCCGCTGATCGCCGCCATCAACTTCTCGCACCAGCTCACCCCGGTGATGCTCTGTGTGGCCCTGATCGCGCTCAACCTCACCAAGCGGTACCGCAACTGGGGTCTGCTCGTCGTCACCGGCATCATCATGCTGATCTGGGACCTCACGATGGGCCGCCCGCTCTTCGTGGAGACGGTGGAGTCGCTGAAGGAGTCGGCGGGCAACCTCCTGAACAACTCGCGCCCGGGGTACGCGGGCAAGCTCACCGGCGCGGGCCCGGTGCTGCAGGGCGAGGCCAACGTCATCATGGTGCTGGCCGTCGTCGTACTCGCGGGGGCGGCGCTGCTGCTCCGCCGCCGCCTGGTCAGGAGCGCGCTGCCGCTGCTCCTGGTCTCCGCGGCCCCCGTGCCGATGTTCGCCGTCAACGACTACGGCGGCGAAATGCTCTTCCGCGTCTACTTGTTCGGGCTCCCTGGCGCCGCGTTCTTCGCGGCGGCGGCCCTCGTCCCCGCGGCGGCCAACACCGGAAAGCACCGGGTCGCGTACCGCCGCATCACCGCGGTGGCGCTCCCGCTCGCGCTGGTCGCGCTGGTCGCGGGCTTCTTCCCGTCGTACTACGGCAAGGAGCAGAGCTACTACACGCCGCCCGCCGAGACGGCGATGGTCACCAAGGCCATCGGCAACGCCCCGAAGGATGCGCTGATCCTCTCCGCGACCGGCTCCTTCCCGATGGCGCTGGATCGCTACGACGAGCTGGAGCACTGGTTCTTCGTGGAGCAGGAGGAGCCCGAGAACATCAAGATGCTCAAGGACCCGGCGGGGTACCTGGGCAGGCAGATCTCCAAGGGCACGACGGCGATCGTCATCCTGACCCGTACGCAGGAGACCTTCACGGCGGCCGAGGGACTGCTGCCCGCGGGCGGCTTCGCGGAACTGCGCAGCAAGCTCGAAGCCTCGCCCAAGTACCAAGTGATCGACCGCAACGAGTACGGCGTAGTCCTCGAATACCACGCATGACCACGGGAGTCGGACTGCCATGACCTTCACCACGACTCAGGCGCGCGCGGCCATGGCCGTCTCCGGCTGGCTGGCCCTCGCCGCGACGGCGGCGCCCGCGGCCTCGCCCGCACGCTGGATCCCGGTCCTGCTCTTCGTCCTCTTCGGCCCCGGATTCGCCCTGCTCTTCCCACAGGCCGGCCAGCTGCGACCGGCGGCCAGACTGGAGGCCCTGGCGCTGACCGCACCCGTCAGCCTCTCCCTGGCGGCGCTGGTCGCCACCTGTCTCTTCCTGGTGAAGGGCTTCTCGGGCACGTCTTTCCTCGTCTCCCTGGCGGCGTTCACGACGGTCGCCGCGCTCCTCCCCGGACTGCCGCTGCCCGCGGCCACGCGCGGCGCGATCGAACGCAGCCGCAAGCCTGTGAAGCGCCGATGACGGGTCGCCACGCGCTCTTACGGAGCCGCCGCCCGCGCGCGTACTCCGCTCTGATGCTGTTAGGGGTGGCGGCTCTTCTCGCGGGCCTGGGCGTCTGGCTCGCCCAGCCGGACGCCAACGGTGACGGCAAGCACACCGTTCCCAGCGCGAAGGGGCTGCCGAAGAACGCGGCCTCCGGCCAGGTGCCGACGGGCCGCTGCGCCCCGTCGGCGAAACTGGTCCCGGCCTGCGGCGCCTGGTGGGGTGCCTACGTCCCGTACGCGGCCGACGGCTCGCTCAAGGACGCGGTGCACGGCTTCGAGTCGAAGATCGGCCGCAAGCTCGATCTCCTCTACACGTACCACGACATGTCCGGCAAAGAGCTGGACGGCCAGCTGCTCACCCCGGACGAGCAGGAGCTGGGCAAGGACCGGCTCCTCATGCTGGCCTGGGAGTCCACGGTCTGGCGCGAACCGCATCACGCCAACTACACGGAGGACCAGCTCGGCTGGAAGGACGTGGCGGCGGGCAAGTACGACGCCTCGATCATCGACAAGGGCGCCGAGCGCATCAAGGCGTACGGGAAGCGCGTCTTCTTCTCCTTCGATCAGGAGGTCGACGCCCGCATCAAGGAGGGCGCGGGGACGCCGGCCGAGTATGTCGCGGCGTACCGCCACATCCATGACCGCTTCAAGCAGCTCGGCGTGACGAACGTCGTCTGGGTCTGGACGGTCTCCGGTTACCTGGGGCAGGGCAACGACAAGACCATCAAGTCCCTGTACCCGGGTGACGACTACGTCGACTGGCTGGGCATGGACCAGTACAACTACTTCGCCTGCCACAACACCACGGACTGGAAGAACTTCGACCGCAGCCAGCGCCCCACCTATGACTGGCTGAAGTCGGAGATCTCCTCCTCCAAGCCCATCATGTTCGCGGAGTTCGCCACGGTCCCCGATCCTGCCGACCCCACCCGCCAGCGCGACTGGTACGCCCAGATCCCCTCCACGGTCCGTACCCTCCCCGACGCGAAGGCGCTGGTGATGTGGAACAGGTCGGTGCCGGGCAAGGCCTGCGATCTGACGGTCAACTCGGGTGAGGGGCTCGCGGGTTACAAACAGGCGGGCAAGGACGGCTACTTCAACCAGCCCGTGCCACCGCGATAGCGCTGCATGGCCAGCACCGCCCCCGTCACCGCGAACAGCGCCAGGAATACGGGTATCCCCGCCACGGCGAAGACTCCCTGTGCCGCCCAGCCCGCAACCGTCAGCACCCATACCGCGCTCGCGGTGATCCGCCAGTGCGCGCCCAGCGACCGCATCAGGACCGCGACCAGGCCCAGGCAGAGCAGTTGCAGCGCCACGGGCATGACCCGCAGCACTCCTGCCGGACTGTCCATGCCCGCGGCCTCCGCGAAGAAGGACGCCGGCGCCCCGTGCCAGTGCTCGGCGGCCGGATGCGGCCCGATGCCCACCAAGAGTGGAGCCGTGTGCAGCGCGGCCATCGTCACCAGCAGGCTGGAGACGATCAGGGCGGGACGGGCCCGGTACAGGGACACCGCCGCGCTGTGGACCACGATCAGCAGCACCGCGGCCGTGAGCGTCACCGGCGGCAGGGCGTCGATGAGCTGCGGTCCTGTGAGGTGTTTGTCGTGCAGGTCGGTGGCGCGGGAGAGCGGCACCCAGAAGAGGCCGGCGGCCAGGCCGAGAAGGAGCCAGAGGGAGTCGGTGAGCAGCGACTCGGTGGTTTCCTCGGGGACAGGGGGCGCCGCGGCGGTCGGGGTGCCCGGCTCGTCGGGGACGAAGACCGGTATGCCCAGCGCCGGGGTCGCCGTGTCGTGGACGCCCCGCAGGACGAGCGTGTCCTTCGCCCACTGCGTACCGAACTCCGCGGACCGCCCCTCGACCTTGTCGCGCGCCCAACGGGTGCCGTACGCAGGGGATGTGGCGTCCCTTCCGCGTGCGGTACGGGCGATGGGCGCGCCGTTCGCGAGCGCCCTGCGCAGTCCGACGGCGCAGGCCAGGGACATCGCCGTCATGGAGGTCAGGACCGCCCAGCCGGCGCCGTTGATGCCGACCCTGCCGAGCAGCACGACCGTCGAGCCAAGGACCAGCGTGCACATGGTGCCCTGGACGAGGGCGAGTGCGCCCGTGCGGCCCTGGACGCGCAGGACGCCGATGTACAGCTCGACGATCACGCGGGGGAGTGCGGCGGCCGCGAGCAGCCGCAGGACGGTGGTGCCGTGCGTCGCGTAGTGGGCGCCGAAGGGATGGAGGATCTGCGGGGCGAAGACGATCAGGAAGATGACGACCGGGATGAGGAGGTACGCCATGCGCCGCAGGGCGCCCCGCACCCCCTCCGCCAGCCGGCCCGGGCTGTGCGAGGCGTGCGCGGTGAGCGACGAGGCCATGTTGATGGCCATGTACTCCATCGTGCCGCCGACGGTGTACGCGATGTAGAAGTAGCCGTTCTGCGCGGCCTCGAAGCGGACCGCGACGACCACGGGCACCAGGTTGATCATCGCGAGCGAGAAGAGCGCCCCGACCGAGTCGCCCGCCAGGAAGCGGCCGATCTCGCGCAGCGCGGGCGGTTCGCGGTCGGCCTCGGCCGTCTCCTGCCGCGGGATGAGTTTGCGGAAGATCAGCCAGCCGAGCGGCAGTACCGAGATCCCGATCGCCGCCGCCCAGGAGACGAAGATGCCCAGGACCGGCATGGCGGTGGCGAAGACGGCGAGCAGCAGCAGCTTGCCGATGGAGAAGACCGCGTTGCCGACGGGCACCCAGATGGCCTTGCGGAGCCCGGTGAGCACGCCGTCCTGGAGCGTGAGGATCGCCCAGGCGATGCACGACCCGGTGAAGATCAGCCCGGCGGTGAGCGTGCCGAGCGGGGCGTACGAGGGGCCCCACATGTCCAGTGTGAGGAAGAAGATCCCGCAGCCGACGCAGACGACCACCGAACTTCCCGCGTACGCACGCCGCACCAGCATGCCCGTGGACCGGCCCGCCCTCGGTACGTAACGGACGACCGCTCCGATCATCGTTGTCGCGGTGATCGAGGCGAGCAGCCGCATCGCGGCGATGGCGGCGGAGCCCTGACCGACGGCCGCCTCGGTGTAGTACCGCGCGGCGACCAGCCAGAAGCCGAGGCCGAGGGCGGCGGAGACCCCGGTGGAGAGCATCAGCGCGTAGGCGTTGCGGAACATCGAGTCGCCGCTGGGCGCCGCGGAGGTGGCCGGCGCGGGCGGCTCGGCCTCGGTTCCGGACTCCTCCCTGGTCCGGGTGGTGTCAGACACCGTCCGGACCTCTGGCCGGTTCGGCGCCCATGGCGGTCAGTACGGCGATGACCTTCGCGGCCCGCAACGGGTCGACGGGCAGCGCGTGCTGGGCGAACCAGCGGGCCCGGTCGGGTGCGGGGGACACGTCGGTGAAGTCCGCGCCCGCGTACTCGTCGAGCGGTGGATCGTAGAGATAACCGACCGTGATGCGGTGCCCGGCCAGCTCCGCGATGGCCGCGTCCCGGTCGGCGACCAGGAGCGGCACCCGGAACAGCGGCTGCACGGGTCCGGGTCCCGGCTGCGCCCAGCGCGTCGCCAACAGCCGTTCCGTACCGGCGAGATGGGCGGCGAGCTTCGCGTCGATGCGCTCCGTCAGCCGGGCGATCCGGCCGAGCCGCGCCCGCCCCGAGACCAGGCGGTAGTCGTGCATGTCGACCCGTACCCAGGGATCGAAGTCGGTCAGCGAGGGTGCGGTCGCGACGGCCTGTTTCAGCGCGTCGGGGCGCAGCGGCATCCGGATGGACTCCCGCTCCTGCATCCCGAGGAGCCGCATGGTGGCGTGGGCGGCTGTGGTGAGCCGCAGGCCTCGTACGACGGCTTCGGCGTATGGACGGACCGTGTACGCCGCCTCGGCGGTCAGCCGCCGCGGAGCGAGCAGCTCGTCCCTGGCCCGCTCCAACTCGCCCCGCAGCGCCGGGTCGGCGACGGCGAGGATGCCGCCCGCCTTGGCGTGCGCATGCTTGGAGAGCGAGAAGACGGACGCCTCGCCGAACGAGCCGACCGGGCGCCCTCCGACGGAGGAGCCGATCGCGTGGGCCGCGTCCTCGATGAGCGGGATATCCAACTTGTCGCAGCGGGCCCGCAGTTGGGGCGCCGGATCAGGGTTCCCGTACAGATTGGTGGTCAGTACGCCACCGAGCGAGGACCAGAGCTCGTCGGGCACGGCGTCCAGGTC
Organism: Streptomyces beijiangensis; assembly: GCF_017315755.1. Taxonomy (GTDB): domain Bacteria; phylum Actinomycetota; class Actinomycetes; order Streptomycetales; family Streptomycetaceae; genus Streptomyces; species Streptomyces beijiangensis. The sequence continues at coordinate 355 of NZ_JAFLRJ010000257.1, read as the reverse complement.
GATGGAGCCGTCGCGCGCGTTGAGCGGCGCCTGGACCGGTCTGAGGCCGGCGGCCAGCACCACGAAGAAGATGACGTCGTCGTTGACGGGCGACATGAGCACCCGCGCCCCGGGTCTGCACCACTGGCGTAACGCCAGGTAGAGCCCGATGCGGCATGACGGCACATAGAGACATTCCCGGCCGAGACGGCGGCGCATCGACTGCTCGATCCCCGCTGCCCGGTCACCCGTATCGACAACTCCGAGCGCCATAACAGCTCCCCCCTGAGCCCCTTGGGACAAGATGGCTCAAGTTGGGGTGATTCGTCAATGATGCGAACCAGGCTGTGGACAACTGGCGGAAAAGCCGCGAGAG
>NZ_JAFLRJ010000256.1 GCF_017315755.1 Streptomyces beijiangensis | reverse complement strand
TCCATGGCCCCCGTCCCCGACCAGTCGGGGACGGGGGCCATGGACCAGTCGGAGCGGTCGCGGGTGACGACAGCGCCCAAGTGCGGTACGGAGTCGGTGACTTCGATGCCCGCCTTGATCCAGTTGCTCTCGTCGACGCGGACCATGATCCCGGCCTGGTCGTAGAGGTCGGTGAAGCTGCCGGACTCGAAAGTGACCTCGACCGCGGATCCGGCGGGCAGGCCGGTGAGGAGGGCATGGCCGTCGTCGCGTACAAAACCGTACGACGTCGTCCGCCAGAAGTCGGTCTTGTCGCGGGTGGTGACGAGGAGGTGGTCGCCCTCGCGCTCGGAGGTGAGGGGCGGATTGAGGGGGGCGGTGTCCGACCAGTCGAGGACGTAACCGCCGTCCCAGGGCTGGACCTTGACGACGGCGTCGACGGGCACGGGCCCGTAGATGTGGGGGAAGTCCTCGGCGCCGGGGGCCGGGGGTTCGTACCGTACGGGCGCGGTGAGGCGCTCGCTGTCGATGGTCAGCAGCACGAGGTCACCGGGCCCGGCCCAGTCCCCGTAGAGGAACCCGGCAACGGCGACGACCTGGTGGCGCAGCGAGGTGTGGATGAAGCCCTCCTCCTGGAGGGTGCGGCCGCGGGTGGACATCTCGTACGAACCGGAGGCGAGGGCGGCGTCCCACAGGGCGCGCTCGGTGAGGTGCAGGAGGGCGGTCATGGGATCACGCTAGCCGGGCCTGCCGTGCTCCGCCCGCCGCTGACAGCTCAGCCCTCCAGCACCTTCGCCTCCACCTCCGGGTCCAGACCCACCGTAGGCCGGTCCGGGCGCTGCGGGGCCTCGCCGCCGCGCGAGCGGAGCCAGGTCCAGGTGTCCGCGACCGTCTCCTCCACCGGCCGGCAACGCAGGCCCGCCGCAAGCACCTTGGAGACGTTCCCCTGGTGGATCATCTCGTGCAGCTCGCCCTGCGGGATCCAGATCGGGAGCTGCGTCCACGGCTCGATGCCCGCTTCGAGGATCGGCTCGGGGTCGGTCCAGCGCAGCTCCGCCGAGGAACCGGTGGCCGCGACGCAGGCGTCCAGGAGTCCGCCCATCGTGGTGTGGCCCGGCGCGCTGATCACGTTGTACGCACCCGAGAGCCCCGCCTCCGCCGCGTCCAGGGTCCAGGCCGCCAGGTCACGGGCGTCGATGTACTGGAGCGGGAGGTCGCGCGGTCCCGGGGCCAGGACCGGGCCGCCGCGGGCGATGCGGTTCAGCCACCACGGGAGGCGGCCGATGTTCTCGTACGGGCCGATGATCAGGCCCGCCCTGGCCAGCAGCGCACGGTCGCCGAAGGACTCGACGACCGCCAGTTCGCCGCCGCGCTTGGCCTCCGCGTAGGGGACCTCGCCCGTCAGGCCGGGGGCCGAATCGACCACGGCGCCGGTCTCGTCGAGTTGTGCGGGGGTCGGGTAGGTGTAGACGGAGCGGCTGGAGATGTACGTGTAGTGGGCGGTCCTCGACGCGAGGAGGCGGGCGGATTCGCGTACGACCGCGGGCGCCGCCGACCAGGTGTCCACCACCAGGTCCCATGAGCCGTCCGCCAGCGCCGCCAGGCCGTCGGGGGCCGTGCGGTCGCCGTGCAGGGTGGTGGTGCCCGGCGGGGAGGGCTTCTTGCCGCGGTGGAAGACCGTGACCTCCCAGCCACGGGCGAGGGCGTCCTCCGCGATCGCCCTGCCGACGAATTCCGTACCGCCCAGGATCAGTAGCTTCATGGCTGCAACCCTGCCCCGGCAGGGGGCCTTCGGGTGGCGGGCACGCTGTCAGCGGAATCCGCCCAGTGCGTAAGGTGCCGGGAATGAGCAGACGGTGGTGGGCGATGGCCGGCGCGGCGGTGACTGTCGCGGCCGGTCTCGGTGTGCGGGCCTGGGGCGGCGGGGACTTCGCGAAGTACGCGGGAGACGCCCTCTACACGGCGCTGGTGTGCGCCGTGGTCGTCGTGGTGGCGCCGAGGCTTCGGACCGCCGTCGCCGCGGCCGTCGCGCTGGGATTCAGCTGGGCCGTCGAACTGTTGCAGATCGTGGGGATCCCGGCCGCCCTGCAGCCGCTCCTCGGGTCGACCTTCAACGCACCGGACCTGTTCTGGTACGCGGTGGGGGCCGCCCTGTGCCTGGTCGTCGGAGCGAGAGGGGTGCGGTCATGGACGTGAGGGATGCGGCTCAACGGTTCGTGCGCGTATGGGAGTCGGGGTGGAAGGCGGGTGATGCCGACACCATCGCGGAGCTCTACGCCGAGGACTGCGTCCACCGGTCCATGCCCTTCCGGGCCCCGCACCGCGGGCGTGCCGAGATCGCCGCGTACATCCGGTGGTCGTTCGCGGGCGAGCACGCCGTCGACGTCCGCTTCGGGGAGCCCCTGGTGACGGACAGCGGTGTCGCGGTCGCCGAATTCCTGGTGCTGGGCGAGGAGGACGGGCAGCCGACCACTCTCGCCGGGTGCGTGCTCGTACGATTCAGGGAAGAAGACGGGCTCGCCGTGGAGACCCGCGACTACTGGCACAGCGCACCTGGGCACCTGGAGCCGGAGGGCGCGCTCGGTCTGTGAGCGAGCGCCCGCGTCTTCCTCCTGGCTCCCCGGAAACCGCCCCCGCCCAGGGGCGGTGAGCGGCTAGATTCGTGATCCCGACGGGCACTTGACCGAGCTCAGACCTACTGAGGCCACTCACGACGGGACGGAAGGGCATCATGATGTACGACTTCGACAACGCGCCCCTACCCGAGGGACCCGCGGTCATCGCCGCCCTGCGCACCGCGGCATCGGACGCCGGTTTCCTCATGTCCTGCGACGACCGGACCGGTGCCTTCCTCGCCACCCTCGCCGCGGCGGTCCCGCCCGGCGGCCGGATCCTCGAACTCGGCACCGGGGTGGGCGCGGGCTCGGCCTGGCTGCTGTCCGGGATGGCCGCGGAGGGGGTGGAGCTGGTCAGCGTCGAGCTCGACGAGACCGTGCAGGCCGTCGCCCGCAAGCATCTGGGCGACGATCCGCGGGTGAGCTTCGTCGCCGCGGACGGCGGGGCCTGGCTGGACGCGTACCGGGGTGACCCCTTCGATCTCGTCTTCGCCGACACCTGGCCGGGCAAGTTCACGCACCTCGACGGCGCCCTGAAGCTGGTCAAGCCGCACGGTACGTACGTGATCGACGACCTCTACCCGCAGCCGGGCCGGCCCGAAGGTCACCAGGCCGAGGTGGACCGGGTGCTGGGCGAACTGTTCGCGCGCCGCGATTTCACGTGCGTACGGATGGGGCAGAAGGGCGTCTCCTGCGGGGTGCTCGCGGCGGAGCGGTCGCGGGGCGGGTCCACGCGGCGGGGGCGCTAGCCCGGCGCGGGTGGGGCGTCAGAATGCCGCCCGCACCAGCGACACGACCTCGTCCTCGCTCAGGCCCAACTTGCGCGCCTCGTCCGCCAGTTCGCGTACGCGCTCCAGCAGGCGCGCCCGGCCCGGCGGCGAGGCCCCGTCCACGACGACCGCGCCCCGTCCCCGGCGCAGTTCGATCAGGCCCTCCTCGCGGAGCTGTTGGTAGCCGCGGAGGACCGTGTGGACGTTGACGCCGAGGGAGTCGGCCAGGACGCGGGCGGCCGGAAGCCGTTCGCCCGCGTCCAGGGTCCCTTCGGCGAGCGCCCCGCGTACGCACGCGGCGATCTGGTCACCGAGGGGCGCGGCGGAGGTGGGGTCGACGCGGAAGAGCATCAGCGGCTCGCCTGCCCGCGGTCCCGCTCGGCCAGGGTGTTGAGGAGGGCGGCGGCCTCGGCCGCCCCGTCGACGGTCACCACGAACTCACGGCCGCCGGTGCGCCGCACCACGAGCGCGTCGCCGGAGCGGAGGATGATCCCGGTGGCCCCGGGCCGCACGCGGTGACCCCAACCACCGAAGTCCATCAGGGCGTCGACGTTCCGGTGGGACGCTCCCCCGATACGGGAGAGCGGCACCCGGATACGCGGCCAGGGCAGCCATCCGGTGGTGACGGCGACCCCCCTGCGGTCCACAGTGACGTACGGCCGGGCGAAGAGCAGCGTGAGGAACCCGATGGCGAGCGCCGGGACCGCGAACACCCGGCCCAGCACGGCCCAGACCACGACCCCGGCGGCGAGCAGCGTCGCCGCACCGGCGAGCACCCACCAGGAGTCGACGCGTCGCGCCCAGCCCGCGACTTCCCCGTCAGCCAGTTCAACGCGCGCTCGGGGAAGCCCAGTTGACGGCTCGGGGTCCGGCTTCGGTACGTACCGTACGAGCAGGAGCCCGATCCCCGCCGCGACCGCAGCGACCCCGGCGGCTTCCGCCAGCTGCCACAGCGGCAGGCGTGCGAGGGTGCGCAGGTTGGCCCGGAGCGTGGCGGCCGTCAGGAATCCGAGGAACGCGGCCGTGCCCCAGGCGCTGCCGGCCAGGGTCCTGGCGCCTCCGGCGGGCCGGCCGGGACGGAGCGTGGCAGCCGCCCAGAGAGCGCCGAGGAGGACCAGGGCCGCCGAGACCGCGAGGACGAAGGCGGTCTGGCCGGTGTGGCCGTCGGCCGTTCCCGTGCCGGTGAAATGGGTGGCCAGGCGGGTGGGCAGGCGGTCCCGCAACGCGGCGTAGAAGACCAGGTCGAGGACGAGAGCGAGCAGGAACGGCAGTGCGACCACTGCGGGCAGGCGGGTTCGTGCATGCTTCATTTCAACCTCCATTATTCGCATACTACTAGAACAATGCGAGAGCTGAAGGCTTCAGGAGGAGGTCAGATACGCCAGGACCGCAAGCACCCGCCGGTTGTGCTCCTCCCCCGTCGCCAGCCCCAACTTGCCCAGGATGGAACCCACATGGGTCTCCACCGTCCGCTCGGTCAGCCACAGCCGCCGCGCGATCCCCAGGTTCGTCCGGCCCTCCGCCATCAGGGACAGCACCTCCGACTCGCGCGCGGTCAGTGTGGCGAGCGGATCGCGGCGCGCCCCGAGCATCCGCGCCACCACCTCGGGGTCGAGCGCCGAGCCGCCCGCGGCGACCCTGCGCAGCGCCTCCAGGAAGTCGTCCACGTCGAAGACCCGGTCCTTGAGGAGGTAGCCGAAGCCGCCCTGGGCGACCAGCTCCACCGCGTTGCGCGTCTCGATGTGCTGGGAGAGCAGCACGATGCCCAGGCCGGGGAACTCCTCCCGTACCCGGCGCGCCGCACGTGCCCCGTCGTCCGTGAGGTCCGGGGGCATCCGGATGTCGATGACGGCCAGGTCGGGACGGGTCTCGGAGACCGCGGCGACCAGCGCGGGGGCGTCCGCGGCCCGGCCGACGATCTCGTGCCCGGCGTCCGCGAGCAGCCGGGCCAGGCCCTCCCTGAAGAGGGCGGAGTCCTCGCCGATCACGATGCGCACGGCAGCACCGCCTCCACAACCGTCCCCGCCCCGGCCGGACTTGAGACGGTTAGGATCCCGCCGAGTGCGGCGACCCGGTCGGCGAGGCCCGCGAGTCCTGACCCCGGCCGGACGCCCGCGCCGCCGCAGCCGTCGTCCTCGACGGCGATACGGATCGACTCGCCCTCCTCCTGCACGCGCAGCCCGATCCGCCCGGCGCCCGCGTGCTTGACGGCGTTGGTGACGGCCTCGCTGGCGACGTAGTACGCGGTCGTCGCGACCTCGTCGGGCAGCTCGGGGCGGACCAGGCGCCAGTCGAGGGCGATGGGCGCGCGGGCGGAGAGCGCTTCGAGGGCCGGGCCGAGCCCGTCGTCCAGGGAGGAGGGGCGCAGGCCGTGGGCCAGCTCCCGCAACTCGGCGACCGCTGTGCCCAGTTCGGCGACGGCCTGGTCGAGGAGCCCGTCCATGTCGACGCTTCCGTCGTCGAGGTGCCGCTGGGCGAGCCGCAGCGCCATCCCGAGGGTGACGAGCCGCTGCTGGGCGCCGTCGTGCAAGTCCCGTTCCAGCCGGGCCCGTTCGCGGTATCCGGCGCGCAGCATCCGGGCGCGGCTTGCCTCGACCTCGCCGAGCGCCCGCCCGACCTCCAGACGCAGCCGTACGGTCTCCACGAGCAGCACACAGGCGGCGGCCACCTCGCGCGGGCAGTCCGCCCCCGCGACGATCCCGATCGTGCGCCCGCCGAGCCGCACCGGGGCCGATCCGGTCACCAACTCCCCGTCCGCGTCCCGGAATTCGTCCGACCCCGGCAGCAGATACCCCACCCGCAGCCCCGGCTCGCGCAGCGCGTCGCGCAGTACCGACTCCAGCTGCTCGGGCCGCGCCCTCCCCTCGTGGACCTCGCGCTCCAGCGTGTCCAGCGCGGCGAGCGCCGCCTGCCGTACGGGAAAGAGCCGCCGGTCCACCCGGCGCCGCACCCGGTTCTTCACCGGTACGAGGGCGGCCGCGACCAGCGCGGTGAGCGCGGCCGCCGTCACCGCGCTGCCCCGCCCGACGGCGAACCCGCCCGCGAAGGACACCGCCGAGTAGACGGCGAGGAGGCCCGCGGTGACCACGCCCCAGGTGGCCACCGCGCTGGCGGCGCGGTCCACGTCGTAGAGGTCGTGGCGCAGGAGGGCAAGCGCGGTGAGCGCGGGCACGCCGGCGTACAGCGCAATGAGACCCGCCCAGATCAGCACCCCGACCTCGCCCCAGAGGAGGTAGTCCGCCCAGCAGCAGAGCAGCGTCCCCGGCAGCGCGAGGGCCCCGAGCGCGAACCACTTCACCTGCGCGCGCTCGACGGTCCGCGCCGCCCGGTAGCGGCCGCGCATCACCAGGACGGAGAGGACGAGCAGCGCCATCATCAGGGCGAGCGGGATCAGGCCGGTCCAGGCGTACGCGGCGGGCAGGGTGGGCAGCGGGTGGCCGTAGTCCTGGAAGGGCGGGTCGTACGGGGACGGGTCGAGCATGGCCAGCACGTCGAAGACGACGGGAACGACGAGGACTCCGCGGAAGACCCAGCGGGCGCGGCTCCCGGCCGGGAGCCG
>NZ_JAFLRJ010000255.1 GCF_017315755.1 Streptomyces beijiangensis | reverse complement strand
GGGTCGTGGCGGGGGTGCTCACCGGGGCCCACGACAAGGCGCAGCTGGTCGAGCACGGGGCGAGTCATGTTCTTGGTTCTGTGGCTGAACTGGACGGGCTGTTGGGCGAGTTGGAGCGGTCCTCATGAGCAGCGGGATCCGGTTCGATTCGGTCTCGGTCGCGTACGGGAAGAACGTTGTTCTCGACTCGCTGGATCTGGTGGTGGAGCCCGGGGAGGTCATGGCGCTGCTCGGGCCCTCGGGGTCCGGGAAGACCACGGCGCTGCGGGCCGTCGCGGGATTCGTCCAGCCGGTGTCGGGGCGGGTGCTGATCGGGGGGCGTGACGTCACCGCGCTGCCGCCGCACCGGCGGGGGATCGGGATGGTCGTCCAGCAGTACGCGCTCTTCCCGCACATGAAGGTCGCCGACAATGTGGCTTTCGGGCTGAAGGCCCAGAAGGTCGCCAAGGGTGAGATCGCGGGGCGGGTGGCCGAGGCGCTGGAGATGACCGGGATGGGGGCCTACGCGGGCCGGTATCCGCGGGAACTCTCGGGCGGGCAGCAGCAGCGCGTCGCGATTGCGCGGGCGCTGGCCATTCGGCCGGGTGTCTTGTTGCTGGACGAGCCGTTGTCGGCGCTGGACGCGCAGTTGCGGTCGGGGATGCTGGCTGAACTGGCCCGGCTGCACCGGGAGTTGCCGGACGTTTCGATTCTGTACGTCACCCATGACCAGATCGAGGCGCTGACTCTGGCGGACCGGATCGCGGTGATGGACAAGGCGCGGCTCCAGGACTGCGGGACGCCGCAGGAGCTCTACCGGAAGCCGCGGACCGAGTTCACGGCTTCGTTCGTGGGCAATGCGAATCTGCTGCCGGTGGTGGTGGGCGAGGGGGCGTCGTCTGTCGCCTTCGGCGACGCCGAACTGACCGTGGCCACGGGGGACGCGGGGGCCGGGGCTTCGGCGACTCTGTGCGTACGGCCGCACCTGGTGGGGCTGGGTGAGGGGCCGAACGCGCTGCGGGGGAAGGTGGCGGAGGTGCAGTGGCGGGGATCGACGCACCGGCTGTTCGTGGACGTCGAGGGTCACCGGGTGAAGGCGGATGTCCGGGAGCTGCGGGAGACGCCGGCGCTGGGCGACGCGGTGACGTTGCACTTTGCTGCGGAGGATGCGGTGTTGCTGCCGATGGGAGCGGGGGTCTCCGATGCCTGAGGCTTCGTCCGTGGGGTCTGCGCCCGGTGCGGGTTCTCCTGTGGGGGGTGACTCGCCGTCGGCGGGTGCGGGTGGTTCACCGGGTTCGGCTCTGACCGGTGCGGTCGGGGGCGAGTCGGGTGGACCGGGTCCGGCCTCCGGCCGGGGGATACCCTTCCCCACCACCCGTGCGGGCGGTGGGGAAGGTGCGGGTTCTCTGGTGGGGGGTGACTCGCCGTCGGCGGCTGCAAGCAGTGGCGCAGGTCCGGCCGCGACCGGCTTCGCCGGCGTCGGAAGTGGGATTCAGACCAGGGTTGGCCAATCCGCTCTTGGCGGGGCGGGTTCCGCCCACCATCGCGTCGACGCCGACAGCCCCGCCCGTGCGCTCTCGGTGCCCCGGTGGGTCTGGGCTCTGCCGCCCGTACTCGTCCTTGCGCTCGTGTTTCTCTATCCGCTCGCCCTCGTCGTGCAGCAGTCCTTCACCCCCGACAGCGGCGGCACTTCCCTCTCCCCCTATCGCACCGTCTTCGCCTCCGACGCCTTTCGTGAAGCCCTCGGGACCACCGTCTGGCTCGCCGTCGGGGCCACCGTCGGCTGCCTCGTGCTCGGGTTCTTCCTGGCGCTCGTCATCGCCTTCGTGCCCTTTCCCGGCGGGAAGGCCGTCGCCAAGTTCATCGACGTCTTCCTCTCCTTCCCGTCCTTCCTGATCACGCTCGCGCTGCTGTTCATCTACGGCACCGTCGGCATGGCCAACGGGCTCTGGACCGGCGCCACCGGCGCCGCGAGCGGGCCCTTCCAGTTCCTGACCACGCCCTGGGGGGTGCTCCTCGCGGAGATCACCTTCTTCACCCCCTTCGTGATGCGGCCCCTCCTCGCCGCCTTCTCGCAGCTCGACACCGCGCAGCTGGAAGTGGCGTCCTCGCTGGGGGCCGGGCCCGTGCGGATCGTACGGCGCGTCATCCTGCCCGAGGCGCTGCCCGCCCTCGCCGCCGGAGGCAGCCTCGTCCTCGTCATGTGCCTCAACGAGTTCGGGATCGTCCTGTTCACCGGGGCCAAGGGCGTGACCACGCTGCCGATGCTCGTCTACTCCAAGGCGATCCTCGAGTCCGACTATCCCGCCGCCTGCGTCGTCGCCGTCGTCAACGTGGCGCTCTCCGTCGGCCTTTACTCGATCTACCGGGTGGTGAGCCGCCGTGTTGGTGCATAGCCGTACGGGCAAGTGGACGACCTGGGGAGTCTTCGGTCTCCTCTTCGTGCCCCTCTTCGCCCTGCCCCTCCTCGTCATCCTGGCCGCCTCGTTCGCGGGGCACTGGTCCGGGGCGTTCCCCTCCGGGTTCACCGGCGAGCACTACGCGTCGGCCGTACGGGGGGACTCCCTCCAGGCGCTGACCACCAGCCTCGTCACCGCCCTCAGCGCCAGCGTCCTCGCGCTCACCGTCGGGACCTGGGCCGCCCTCGCCGCCGCCGCGCTCAAGAAGCGCGGACGACGCGTGCTCGACGGGCTGTTCATGCTGCCCGTCGCCGTGCCGTCCGTCGTCGTCGGGTTGTCGGTGCTCGTGGCGTTCAGCAAGCCGCCCGTCATCCTCAACGGCACCTCCACCATCGTCATCCTCGCGCACACCATTCTTGTCACGGCGTTCGCCTACCAGTCGGTTTCGGCCGCCATCCTTCGTCTGGATCCGGTGTACGAACAGGCCGCAGCCTCCCTCGGGGCCAGGCCCTCGTACGTCCTGCGGCGCGTGAAGCTCCCGCTTCTCCTGCCGTCCCTGACGGCAGCCGCCGGGCTCTGCTTCGCTCTGTCCATGGGCGAGTTGAGCGCCACGATGATGCTCTACCCCCCGGACTGGACACCGCTTCCGGTCCAGATCTTCGCGGCGACCGACCGCGGATCACTCTTCACCGGTGCGGCCGTCGCGGTGGTCCTCATGGGGGCGACGCTCCTCGTGCTCTTCACCGTCTCCCGGATCCGCACCCGCGCTTCCTTCCGCTGACCGGCACCAGCCGGCTTCATCAACTTCAGGAGATACGACACGCCATGCGCAGCAACCACATCAGGCCGATCGCCGCCCTCGCGGGCTCCCTCGTCCTCGCCGGCTCCCTGACCGCCTGCGGCGGCTCGGCGGATGCGTCCGACGCCAAGGAAGTCACCGTCTACAGCGCCGACGGGCTCAAGGGCGAGAACAACGACGGCTGGTACGACCAGGTGTTCAAGGACTTCACCGCGAAGACCGGCATCAAGGTCAAGTACGTCGAGGGCGGCTCCGGCGAGATGGTGCAGCGCGCCGTCCGCGAGAAGTCCAACACCCAGGCCGATGTCATCGTCACGCTTCCGCCCTTCATCCAGCAGGCGGACGAGAAGGGCCTCCTCCAGGCCTACAAGCCCGCGGGCTCCGACAAGGTGGCCGACGGCGACAAGGCCGCCGACGGCAAGTGGACCTCCGTCGTCAACAACTACTTCGGCTTCATCTACAACAAGAAGGAGCTGAAGACCGCCCCGACGACCTGGGACGAGCTGACCGGCTCCACGTACAAGAACAAGCTCCAGTACTCGACCCCGGGCGTCGCGGGCGACGGCACCGCCGTCCTCATCAAGGCGATGCACGACTTCGGTTCCAAGGACGCGGCCCTCACCTACCTGGGCAAGCTCCAGTCCAACAACGTCGGCCCCTCCGCCTCCACCGGCAAGCTCGCCCCCAAGGTCGACAAGGGCGAGATCCTGGTCGCCAACGGTGACGTACAGATGAACTACGCGCAGGCCAAGACCATGCCGAACCTCGGCATCTGGTTCCCGGCGAAGGCGGGCGGCAAGCCCACCACCTTCGCGCTCCCGTACGCCGCCGGGCTCGTCAGCAAGGCCCCGCACACCGCCAACGGCAAGAAGCTCCTCGACTTCATGCTCACCGCCGAGGCCCAGAAGCAGGTCAGCTCCATAGGCGGCGGCTTCACCTCCCGTACGGACGTGAAGGCCACCGACGCCAACGCGACCGCACTCACCCAGCTGATGAGCGGCGTCGAGGTCTTCCAGCCCGACTGGGCCGACATCTCGAAGAACCTCACCTCGTACGTCGACGGGTGGAAGTCCGCCACGCACAGCTAATCCAGCGTTCACCGCCGCGTATCTGGCGTCCGGCGATCTGTAGCGGAAAGATAACGGGTCTAGTCCCAGTGCCCCAACATCCCTGTCCCGACAGGGATGTTGGGGCCGCCCCCCAGTCCCCACCCGGAGGACACCGTGTCTGCCCGTCTGTCCCGCCGCTCCCTGCTCGTCGGCGCCGCCGCCATCGCCGTGGCCGCAGGCCCCCTCGCCTCCGTCGCCCGTGCCGCGGCCAAGACCCCCAAGGTCCTGGTCATCGGCCTGGACGGCACCCTGCTCAAGCGAGTCAAGGACGCCGACGCACCGAACCTCGACGCCCTGATGGCGGGCGGTCTCACCGCCGCCAGCCCGCTGTACGCCAACCCCCTCGCCCCCACCCTCTCCGGGCCCGGCTGGTCGACGATCATCACCGGGGTCTGGCCGGACAAGCACAAGGTGAAGGACAACAACTTCACCGGCAGCAACTTCACCCAATACCCGGACTTCCTCACCCGCGTGGAGACCGCCAAGCCCGGCCTCGGTACGTACGCGATCGCCTCCTGGAACCCGATCACCACCACCGTCTTCTCCGCGAAGGTCGACACCCGCGTCAACACCCCGAGCGCCGAGTACGACACCGGGACCACCTCGCGCCTGGTCGCCCAGCTCGCCTCCGGCTCCACCGACGCGCACTTCGTCCAGCTCGACGGCGTCGACGAAGCGGGGCACGAGCACGGCGCCGCCAGCCAGCAGTACCTGGACGCGATCCACGCCGTGGACGGGTCGGTCGGCCGGTTCGTCGCCGCGATCAAGTCCCGTGCCTCGTACGGAAACGAGGACTGGCTCATCCTCGTCACCGCCGACCACGGCCACACCGACCCGGGTGGCCACGGCGGCTCCAGCTGGCAGGAGCGCCAGACCTTCCTCATCGCCAACGGGGCCGGGATCAGCGCCGGTTCGACGCGTTACGACATCAAGATGCCCGACGTCGCCGCCTCCGCCCTCGCGCACCTCGGCATCGCCATCGACCCCGCCTGGGGCCTCGACGGCCGCCCCCTCCAGCAGCCCTCGCCCGACGCCTTCGACGCACTGCGCCCCCAGCTGCAGACCCCGGTCGACGAGAGCGGCATAGGTGCGGGCGTCATCGGCTTCACCCACACCCCGCCGGCCGGCTGGTCCGTCGACAACTCCGCGATGGGCACCGGCGGTGTCACCGAGTGGCGCGGCTGGTCCTTCACGACCGACGAGTTCTGGACCAAGGCCGAGCGCGACCAGCAGCGCGAGTCCAATATCCGGTCCCGCAATGTCTTCGCGGTCGCCGACGGCGACGAATGGTCCGACAAGACCTTCACCGGGTCCTTCGACTCGACCCTCGTCAGCCCCGCCTTCCCGGTCACCGGCGGGCGCGCGGCCACCCTCGCGTACACGACCTACTACCGCCAGGAGGCCCCGCAGAAGGGCGAGGTGCTCGTCTCGTACGGCGGCGGGACGCCGGTCAGCGTGAAGACGTACACCGCCGACGCCTCTTCGCGGACCGAGAGCATCACTTTGCAGGTCCCGGCCGGTGTCTCCACCGCCCAGGTCCGCTTCCGGTACACCGGCGGCAACAACTGGTACTGGGTGATCGACGGGGTCAAGATCACCGCATCGTGATTAGGCTGGGGGCGTCGGGGGGCACAGAGCGGTGCGACCGGCGTTCCCAGCACCTGATCACCGCGTACGGCAGGAGTCCCACCCCATGGCAGACCGCAAGCCGATCGAATCCTGGCTCACCGACATGGACGGTGTCCTCATCCACGAGGGCACGCCCATCCCCGGCGCCGACGCCTTCATCAAGCGGTTGCGGGACTCCGGCAAGCCCTTCCTCGTACTCACCAACAACTCGATCTACACCGCCCGTGACCTGCACGCCCGCCTGAACCGCATGGGCCTGGACGTCCCCGTCGAGAACATCTGGACCTCCGCGCTCGCCACCGCGAAGTTCGTCGAGGCGCAGAACCCGGGCGGAACCGCGTACGTCATCGGCGAGGCCGGTCTGACCACGGCCCTGCACGACGCCGGATACATCCTCACCGACCACGAGCCCGACTTCGTGATCCTCGGCGAGACGCGGACATACTCCTTCGAGGCCATGACCAAGGCCGTACGGCTGATCAACGGCGGCGCCCGCTTCATCTGCACCAACCCCGACGAGACCGGCCCCTCCGCCGAGGGCCCGCTGCCCGCCACGGGCTCGGTCGCCGCGCTGATCACGAAGGCCACGGGCAAGGACCCGTACTTCGTGGGCAAGCCGAACCCGCTGATGATGCGGACCGGCCTGAACACCATCGGCGCGCACTCCGAGTCCAGCGCGATGATCGGCGACCGCATGGACACCGACGTGCTGGCGGGTCTTGAGGCCGGGATGGAGACTTTCCTGGTCCTGACCGGGCTGACGGGGAAGGCGGACATCGACCGCTACCCCTTCCGGCCGACCCACGTCGCCGACTCGATCGCGGACCTGGTGGACCTGATCTGAGGGCCCGGCCTCGCTCGAACGGCCTAGTGGGGATGCGGGCGGGGCGATAGCACGTGAGCCTTCGAAGTACCAGGAGGTTCACTATGCGTATATTCCGTGTCACGTTCTGTGCCGCAGCGATAGCCGCCGCGGCGCTGCTGCCCGTGACCGCAGCCGGCGCCGCCACCGGGGACTCCGAGTCCACCGGTTCCGTCACGGTCACCCCGTCCGTCATCGCCCCCGGCGGGGTGGCGGACCTCAGGGTGAGCGTCTGCAGCGGCGAGAAGGCCGTCGGCACCTCGGACGCCTTCGTCTCGGAGGCGCAGTTCGCGCCGGCCGCGGACGGCGGGCTCTTCGCCGAGATGAAGGTCCGCTCCGACGCCTCGGCCAAGGAGTTCCCGATCACGGTCAAGTGCCAGGACAGTGCGGGCACGGCCAGCGGCATCATCACCGTGGTCCGCTCCAGCGCCACGCCCGTGGCCCCCGTGCACGCGGGCGGCGGCGGCGCGGCCCTGCTCGCGGCCCAGGGCGCCCACGAGGAGGGCCCCGGCACACGGCACGCGGTGATCGGGCTCGTACTCGCCGGTGTCGCGGCCGTGGCGGTCGCGGGGCGCAGTGTGCGCCGCCGCCGGCAGGGCAGCGCGTGACATGTCGGCCGACTCCCGTCCGTCGGGTACGGGCAGGCTGCTGACCGGTGTCGCCTGGGCAGTCCTGCTCCTCGGGCTGTGGCTCTGGGGCAAGGACATCGGCGACGGCTCGGGCAGCGGGGCCTCCGCTCCGACCACCGGGGACGTGGCGGCGGTGGGCAGGCCGCTGGACGTACCGCTGCCGCCCGCCCATGAGCCCCTGCGGGGCGCGAAGCCGGAGCGGGTGGACATCCCCTCCGTCGGGATCACCGCGCCGGTCATGGCCCGCGGCCTCGACGTCAACGGCGCGGTCGACCCGCCGCCCTTCGCGGCGCCGGGCACGGTCGGCTGGTACGACGCGGGCACCCGGCCGGGCGCGACCGGGCCCGCCCTGCTGGTCGGCCATGTCGACACCAGGGACAAGCGGGCCGTCTTCTACGGGCTGAGCGCGGCCAGGCCCGGCGAGAAGGTCAGGGTGACAGGGATCGACGGCACGGTCACCGAGTTCACCATCGACGATGTGCAGGTCGTACAGCGCGAGCACTTCGACCCGGAGAAGGTGTACGGGGCACGGAAGCGCGGGCGGGCGGAGCTGCGGCTGATCACCTGTGGCGGGACCTATGACCGGGCGGCCGGGACGTACTCGGCGAACGTGGTGGTCTCCGCGTACCTCACGGACGTGCCGAAGGCCTCGGAGGCCTCGTAGAGCTGCGGGCGGCGGGCTTTAAACGCAGCCCGGCCGACGTACTGCTCCCCCCGGGAGTCGCCGGCCGGGCTGGTCCTCGACCGCGGACGCACGGACTGCGGGAGAAGTCCGGAGTCGGCGCGGGAGGTGCAAGGAAGACCAGTGGCATATTTGGCGGGCCGGGGGCCGGGGCCGCCTCAGACACTGTATGGCGTTCAACTGGCTTGGCCTAGAGTGAATTTGACGCCATGTCGTGAATCTGTCGCTGTGCGTGTCGATTCGGCTCCCGTAACAGGTCATAGACGAAAAAGCCGGGCTCCGCTGGCGGTCGGGCGGTTGTGTCACAGTGGTGGGGACGGCTTGCGCCGGAAGTGCACCCAAGGGGGAGTGGATGTACGGCAGTTATAGGCGAATGGCCGCCGCGGGGGCTGTGGGAGCGGTGCTGCTTCTCGCGGGCTGCTCGTCGTCCGACGGTGATTCCTCGAAGGACGGGCCGAAGCAGTCCGGGATCTCGCAGCAGCCGAAGGGGGACGACCCGTTCTGGGTCGACCCGGGCGGGAACGCGGCCGAGCAGGTCTCCGCGTACGTGAAGAGCGGCGACACGGACAACGCCGGCCTGATCCGGAAGATCGCCTCGCAGCCGACGGGGGAGTGGATCGGCCCGGACAACCCGCAGGCGGAGGCGCAGGGCTTCACGGAGGCCGCGAAGAAGGCCGACCGGACGGCGCTGCTCGTGCTCTACAACATCCCGCACCGCGACTGCGGCCAGCACTCGGCGGGCGGCGCCTCCGACGGGAACGCGTACCGCGCCTGGGTGGACGAGGTGGCGCAGGGGATCGGGGACCGGGGGGCCACGGTGGTCCTGGAGCCGGACGCGGTGCTGCACATGGTCAACGAGTGCACACCGCAGGAGCTCCACGAGGAGCGGTACGACCTGCTGAAGAAGGCCGTCGAACGGCTGAAGCGGCAGCCCGGGGTCAAGGTCTATCTGGACGCGGGGAACGCGGGGTGGCAGAAGCCCGAAGCGCTCTTCCAGCCGCTGGAGCGGGCGGGGCTCGCGGAGGCGGACGGGTTCGCCGTCAATGTGTCCAACTTCCAGACGACGGCGGCCAGTACGGAGTTCGGGAAGCAGCTGTCGGCGAAGGTGGGCGGCAAGCACTTCGTGATCGACACGAGCCGGAACGGGAACGGGCCCTACACGGGCGGCGATCCGGCGGAGAACTGGTGCAATCCGCCGGGGCGGGCGCTGGGGGATCCGCCGTCGACGTCGACGGGAGATCCGCTGGTGGACGCGTATCTGTGGGTCAAGCGGCCCGGGGAGTCGGACGGGGACTGCCGGGGCCGCTTGACCCACAGATA
>NZ_JAFLRJ010000254.1 GCF_017315755.1 Streptomyces beijiangensis | reverse complement strand
GGCGCCGCACGGCGCCCGCATCCGCGAAGACCACCTCCGTCAACTCGAGCCCACCGCCCCGGTCGACCCACACCCGGTCGGGCCCGGCCACCAGCACGTCCGTTACGCGGGGATCGGCGAGCAGCGCCTGAAGCGGCCCCGTCCCCACCAGCTCCGACCGCAACTCATCGGCCGCACCCAGCACTTCGGCGTCCCCCAGCAGCCGCCCCTGTTCCCGCAGCGCCGCCGCCACCCTGGCCGGTGTCGGTTCGGCCCCGCTCTCCGCCAGCCGCTGCCGCACCGCCTCCAGAAGTCCCGCACTCATGCCACCCCACCCCCGGCCAGCGCCTGCTCCCAGAACGCGGTGCAGAAGCGGGCCAGCGGCCCCCGCGCTCTGCTCCCCGGTGGCGCACCGCCGGCCTGCGCCTCCAACAGCCCTTCCTCCACGGGAAGCTCACCGGCGAGGGGCAGCGCCAGCGCCCGGGCGACCCACTCCTCGTCGAGCCCCGCCGCACAGGGCCCGCGCACCACCGCCCGCAGGTCGGTGAGCACCATGGACACCATCGAGGCCACCCGTCCCGCCGCCGCGACGGCCCTCAGTTCCCCGGGCACCACGAGCAGCCCCAGATCGAGCTGTGCCAGCGCCTCCGCCACGCTCTCGTCGACCCGCCTCGGCAGATCCACCACGACCACCCCGCCGCCCCTGCGTGCGGCTGCCAGGACCGTGCGCATGGCATCCGGTGCGATCGTCACCGCGTCCTTGCGGTCCCAGCTGAGCACCCGCAGCGCGTGCAGCAGCGGCAGCGACTCCTCGAGCGCGGCCCCGCCGACCCGTCCCTTGGACCGGGCGAAATCCGGCCAGCGCCGCCCTTTCGCCTGCTCGCCGCCGAGGAGTACGTCCAGACCGCCGCCGAGCGGATCCCCGTCGATCAGCATCGTCCGCTGTCCACTGCGGGCAGCGGTCACCGCCAGCGCGCAGGCGAGCGTCGAGGCGCCTGCCCCGCCCCGCCCGCCGATCACTCCGACGGTCAGCGCCTGCTTCCCGACCCCTTCGGCAACATCGGCGATCCGCTCGACGAGCCAGCCCTCCGCGTCGGGCAGCATCAGCACATGGTCGGCGCCGATCTCCACGGCACGGCGCCAGACGTCGGAATCGTCCTGGTCCTTCCCCACGAGATACACGCCGGGCCTGCGGGCGGCCCCACGCACCCGGGATGCCGCATCACCGCCCACCAGAATCAGCGGCGCACACTCCCAGCCGCCCTTGCGGTCGGGCACCCCGTGATGAACTTCCGGTTCCGCTCCGGCCGCGGCGCACAGCCTCAGCAGATCGTCGAGGAGTTCCGCATCCTCGGTGACGATCAGCGGTCCGCCTCTGCTCTTCCCTGCGGCCGACAGACGATCAGGCGTGATGGATCCAGCCACGATCTCCGCCCCCTCTCACTGCGATTGATTCGAGCCGCGAAGTTCGGGCTCGAAATCACCGTGCAGGGATCCGGGAAATTGAGTGGATCTTGCTGAAAAACTGTGGACAACCCAGCGTTTGTGAATATGTCCGCCACTCTTTCCAGCGACTTCCGGAGCGCAGCGCAACCACTACACACCGTCACGAGTCTTCATGGTCAGAGGAAGTCGACGGCGCAGCGGGCCGCGAAGGAGACCGGAGAGTGGCGAAGAAGAGACCGGAGCCGAAAATACGTCCGGACATGCGACGACCCCAGCCGGGGGGGAGAGCTGGGGTCGTCCCCACGGTTCGGCTCGGGGGGGGAGGAGCCAAACCGGGGTAGCACGGTCGCGAACGATCCGTGACTTCCATGGTGTACCCGAAGGCCTTCTCAGGCAAACCCACGCGCCACAGAGTACGCCGAATGGTGGGCGCCTATGCTCGGCCTCGTGGAAAACCACTCCTCTCCGCGGACCGCAGCCTTCTTTGACCTCGACAAGACGGTCATCGCCAAATCGTCGACGCTGACCTTCAGCAAGTCCTTCTACCAAGGCGGACTGATCAACCGAAGGGCCGTGCTGCGTACCGCGTACGCACAGTTCGTGTTCCTCGCGGGCGGCGCCGACCACGACCAGATGGAGCGGATGCGCGAGTACCTCTCCGCGCTCTGCAAAGGCTGGAATGTCCAGCAGGTCAAGGAGATCGTCGCCGAGACACTCCACGATCTGATCGACCCGATCATCTACGACGAGGCCGCCTCCCTGATCGAGGAGCACCACGCCGCCGGCCGCGACGTGGTGATCGTCTCGACCTCGGGCGCGGAGGTCGTCGAGCCGATCGGCGAGCTTCTCGGCGCCGACCGCGTGGTGGCGACCCGGATGGTCGTCGGCGAGGACGGCTGCTTCACCGGCGAGGTGGAGTACTACGCCTATGGGCCCACCAAGGCGGAAGCGGTCAAGGAGCTGGCCGCATCCGAGGGCTACGACCTGGCGCGCTGTTACGCGTACAGCGACTCGGCCACCGACGTCCCGATGCTCGAATCGGTCGGCCATCCGTACGCGGTCAACCCCGACCGCGCGCTGCGCCGCGAGGCGACGGCCCGCGACTGGCCGGTACTCGCCTTCAGCCGCCCGGTCAGGCTGAAGCAGCGGCTGCCCGGCTTCAGGATCCCGCCCCGGCCCGCCCTGGTGGCGGCGGCCGCGGTGGGCGCGGCGGCGGCGACCGCGGGCCTTGTCTGGTACGTGAACAGGGCCAGCCGACGGCGCGATGCATTTGCCCGTATTTGAACCCAAAAGTAAAGAAGTGCAGCCAGGGGTTCCGCTTCCCCGGCATCAGGAGTACAAAGGATTCAACGGCCCGCGAGACCAAGGACATCCGAGAGGATCACCTGAACACGCAGTAAGGCCCCACGGACCGAGCATGGAAGTTGAGCACCCACGCGACGTCGACCCGTCGATTACGGGCCAGCCGCACCAGGTAACGGGCATAAGACCCCGACCTGATGGGCATATTTCGAGGACGCTTGGTAACTCGGCAGACATGCCAGCGGCGGTACCGAATCGGTACCGCCGCAACCCTTTTCCGGCCCGTACCTGTCAGGCGGCGCCCCGCTGCAGTGCCTCACAGACGGCTGTCGATTCCCGCGCCCCGAGAGTCACCGAGCGCCCGCAGTGCGTGATCCAGGCGGCCATGCCTTCGGGCGTCCCCGACGTGTAGCCGCCCAGCGCCGCGACATAGGCCGCCCGCCCCAGCTCCGCATGACCGGCCTCCGCCGGGCAGATCGACTTCGGGTCGAGCCCGCTGCCGATCAGCACGATCCGCTCGGCGGCACGCGCGACCAGTCCGTTGTACGAACCGAAGGGGCGCAGCGCGAGCAGTTCACCGTGCACGACCGCGGCCGTGACCAGCGCCGGCGCCGAACTCCCCGCGATGATCAGTTCCGAGAGCCCCTCCAGCCTCCCCGCGACCTCGTCGGCACCCGGCACGGGGAGCTCGACCAGCGGCTCGTCCACCGGTTCGCCGGCGAGACGCGGCCGGCCCACGGTGTCCTCCGGCGTCACGCCGCCCGCCGCCACCAGATGCAGCCGGGCAAGGACGCGCAGCGGCGACTGCCGCCAGATGGAGAGCAGCTGGCCCGCCTCGGCGGTCAGCCGCAGTGCGGCCCCGATCGTCCGGGCTTCGGCCTCGCCGCTGAAGTCGGTACGCCGCCGTACCTCTTCGAGCGCCCAGTCCGCCCCCGCCAGAGCGGCCGAACCGCGCGAGCCGCGCAGCGCCGCCTCCGCCGTGATCTCGTTGCTGCGGCGCCGCATGATGCGGTGCCCGTAGATCTGGTCCACGGCCTTGCGTACGGAGGCCACGGCATCGCCGGCACCCGGCAGCGAGCCCAGTGCGGCAAGGGGATCGGACGAATCGGATGAAGGCGTACTCATAAGTAGGGAGGCTACGCGCCCCCGTCGCCCGCCCCACCTTGGAGTGGTCTTCTTCACGTGGAGCACCCACTCACCGCAGTCGTGCGACTACCCTTCGTGAACATGAAGATCGCTTTCGTGGGGAAGGGCGGCAGCGGCAAGACCACGCTGTCCTCGCTCTTCATCCGCCACCTCACCGCCAACGAAGCCCCTGTCGTCGCCATCGACGCCGACATCAACCAGCACCTGGGCGCGGCCCTCGGCCTGGGCGAGGAGGAGGCCGCCGCACTCCCTGCGATGGGCGCGCACCTCCCCCTCATCAAGGACTACCTCCGCGGCTCCAATCCCCGGATCGCCTCCGCCGACACGATGATCAAAACGACGCCGCCGGGCGAGGGCTCGCGCCTGCTGCGGATCACCGGGAGCAATCCGGTGTACGACGCCTGCGCACGCCCCGTGCAGCTCGACGACGGCGAGATCCAGCTGATGGCGACGGGCCCCTTCACCGAGTCCGACCTGGGCGTGGCCTGCTACCACTCCAAGGTCGGCGCGGTCGAGCTCTGCCTCAACCATCTGGTCGACGGGCCCGAGGAGTTCGTGGTCGTCGACATGACGGCGGGCTCCGACTCCTTCGCGTCGGGGATGTTCACCCGCTTCGACATGACCTTCCTGGTGGCGGAGCCGACTCGCAAGGGAGTGTCGGTCTACCGCCAGTACAAGGAGTACGCACGGGACTTCGGGATCGCGCTCAAGGTCGTCGGCAACAAGGTGCGCGACCAGGACGACCGGGACTTCCTGCGCGCCGAGGTCGGTGACGACCTGCTGGTCACCGTCGGGCACTCGGACTGGGTCCGCGCGATGGAGAAGGGCCGCCCGCCCCGCTTCGAGCTCCTGGAGGCGGACAACCGGCTGGCCCTGCAGGCTCTGCAGGACGCGGCCGAGGATTCGTACGAGTTCCGCGACTGGGAGCGCTACACGCGTCAGATGGTGCACTTCCACCTGAAGAACGCGGAGAGCTGGGGCAACGAAAAAACGGGTGCCGACCTGGCTGCCCAGGTCGACCCCGCTTTCGTACTCAGCGAGCAGGCGGCCGAGTTCAGTGGTGCTGCGGCGTCCTGACGTCCGCATGCTGCGGCTGGGCGGCCAGGTAGGTTGCCCAGCCCGCCTTGGGCTTCTGCGCCACCTCGAGCTTCCTGAGCTTCTCGACCGTCGCCGGGTCCTGCTTGTCCAGCCAGTTCACCAGCTGCTTGAAGGACACGCAGTGCACGTCCTTCTTCGTGCAGACCGTGCGGATCACTTCCTCGACGGCGCGCATGTACGTGCCGCCGTTCCAGGACTCGAAGTGGTTGCCGATGATCAGCGGGGCACGGTTGCCGGTGTACGCACGGTTGAACGCCTGCTCGAGGCCGTCGCGCATCTGGTTGCCCCAGTAGGCGTGCTTCGACGGGTCGCCGTGCACCGTCCCCGACTGGTTGAACATGAAGTTGTAGTCCATCGAGAGCGTCTCGAAGGCCCGGCCCGGCACGGGCACCGTCTGCATCGGGATGTCCCACATGCCTTCGCGCTGCTGCGGCCAGACCTGGGTGCCGACACCGCTGGAGTCGTAGCGGAAGCCCATCGTCCGGGCGGCCCGCATCATGTTCTGCTGCCCCTCCAGACACGGGGTGCGACCGCCGACGAGCTCCTGCTCGTAGTCGAAGGGCAGCGGCTTCTCGTGGCGCAGGCCAGTCGTCGACTTCCAGGTCTTCACAAAGGACTTGGCCTGGCGGATCTCGCTCTGCCACTCCGGTACGGACCAGGTGCCGACCCCGCCGTCAGGACCACAGAAGTGGCCGTTGAAGTGGGTGCCGATCTCGTTGCCCTCCTGCCAGGCCCCGCGGACCTGCTCAGCGGTGTTCCGGATCGACTTGATGTCGTTGAAGCCGATGTCGGAGCGGCCCTGGGAGTGGCGCGGCGGGGAGTAGAGGTCCCGCTTCTCGGTCGGCAACATGTACACGCCGCTGAGGAAGTACGTCATCGTCGCGTTGCTCTCCTTGGCGACCTTGCGGAAGTGCGAGAAGAGCTTCTGGCTGTCCTCACCCGCTCCGTCCCAGGAGAACACCACGAACTGTGGGGGCTGCTGCCCGGGTTTCAGCCGCTCGGGACGCGTCAGGTGAGGCTGGGCTCCGGTGTACGCCGTGGAGCCGTCGCCGATCAGGCGGACCGGAGCCGCGGCCGGGGCCTTGTGCGGCTGGGCAGCGGCCGCGCCCTTCTTCTCCCCGGGGGCGGCTTGCTCCGCTCCCGAACAGCCTGCGGCGCCGGCGAGCAGCGCTGTGGAAACCGACCAGAGTGCGATTTTTCGGGTGGTGGCCATCATGCGCCCACCTTTGCCCCTCGGCTTGACCGTCGCGCGGCGACACAGTCACTGAATCGGGTGAACCATTGCGCTATTTGTCCGTATTACCCAGCCCCGATCTTTACTCTGCATTACGATTCGTTTACCGAGAGTTGATAAATCCCGCCGCTGCACGCCGTGACCCACGGCCGCGTCACCACTTGTCCGCGACCGCGCCGCCCCGGAGGAGACGGGTAACCATGTCTGCCTGCGCCCCCACTCGCACTCGCCACCGCCCTCGTCTGCGGAGCCCCAAGCGCTCCCATCGCCCCCACTCCCCGCCCCCCGGCGGGGGCGGCCGCCGGCCGCGCTTCGGGCTCCGTATCGCCGGGGCCGACCTCTCCGCCTCGATCACCGTCTTCCTGATCGCCGTCCCCATGTCGCTGGGACTCGCGGTCGCCATCAACGCCCCGCTGGAAGCAGGCCTCGTCGCCGCCGCCGTCGGCGGGATCGTCGCCGGACTGCTCGGCGGATCCGCCCTCCAGGTCAGTGGCCCTTCCGCCGGACTGACCGTGGTGACAGCCGGGTTGATCCAGGTGTACGGATGGCGCACCACCTGCGCCATCACCGTCTGCGCGGGCCTGCTCCAGATCGTCCTGGGCTCGCTCCGCACCGCGCGCGGCGCCCTGGCCGTCTCCCCCGCGATCGTCCACGGCACCCTCGCCGGCATCGGCGTCGCCATCGCACTGGCCCAGTTGCACATCGTCCTCGGCGGAATGCCGCAGAGCTCGGCCCTGGACAACGCACTCGCCCTGCCGGGGCAGTTCGCCCGCGTCGGCCCCGCCGCACCACTCATCGGGGCCCTCACCATCGCCGTACTGGTGGGCTGGCCTCGCCTTCCCGGCCGTACGGGCAGAGCGCTGCGGAAAATCCCCGCCGCGCTCGCCTCGGTCGTCCTGGCCACCGCCGTGGCCGCCCTCGCGGCACCCGGCATCGCCCGCGTGGACCTGCCGTCCTGGAGCTCGCACGCGCTGCCCGAGATGCCGCAGGGGCCGGTCCTCGGGCTGATCACGGCCGTCTTCACGGTGATGCTGGTGGCCAGCCTGGAGTCGCTGCTCTCCGCCGTGGCCGTGGACAAGATGGGCGCGGACCGGCCCGGCACCACGGGAAAGCGTGCCGACCTCGACCGGGAGCTGCGCGGGCAGGGCATCGCCAACGCGGTGTCCGGGCTGATCGGCGGGCTGCCGGTGTCTGGCGGCGCCGTCCGCGGCACGGCGAACGTCAGGGCAGGCGCCACGGGCCGCGCCTCGACCGTGCTGCACGGAGTGTGGGTACTGCTGGCCGCAGGCCTGCTGGTCACGGTCCTGGAGTGGATCCCGCTCGCAGCGCTCGCGGCGCTCGTGATGATGGTCGGCATCCAGATGGTCAACTTCGCGCACATCCGCAACGTCCATAAGCACCGCGAGTTCCTGGTGTACGCGGCCACGGTCTGCGGGGTCGTGCTCCTCGGCGTACTGCAGGGTGTGGTGCTCGGGATCGCGGTGGCCGTCGGCGTCGCCCTGCACCGGCTGGCCAGGACACGGATCATCTGCACGGAAGAGGAGAGCGGGCTCCACCGGGTGCGGGCACGCGGGCAGTTGACGTTCCTCGCCGTGCCACAACTGAGCCGTACGCTCGCGCACATTCCACAGGGGGCCCATGTGGTCGTGGAGTTGGACGGATCGTTCATGGATCATGCCGCGTACGAGACGCTGCAGCACTGGCAGGAGTCGCACACCGCCCAGGGCGGCCGGGTCGAGGTCACGGGGCGTGCAGGGGGCCGGATCGCCGAGCCCGCGACCGGCGCGCACACCTGCTGCCGGCCGTGGACACCGTGGCGCAACCACCACTGCGACGACCACCGCCCCGAGCAGCGGCACCGAAGCCGTCAACTGGCCAGTGGGGTGAGCTCGTTCCAGCGCAACACGGCGCCGCTGGTACGGGAGGAACTGGCACGCCTCGCCCGCGAGGGCCAGCGCCCCACCCAGCTCTTCCTCACCTGCTCCGACTCCCGCCTGGTCACCAGCATGATCACGTCCAGCGGCCCCGGTGATCTCTTCACCGTACGGAACGTGGGGAATCTGGTGCCGATGCCCGGCGAGGAGGCCTCGGACGACTCGGTCGCGGCCGCCATCGAGTACGCGGTGGACGTACTGCGGGTCGAGTCGATCACCGTCTGCGGGCACTCGGGGTGCGGTGCGATGCAGGCACTGCTCAACGCGAGCCCCGACGCCCCCATGACACCGCTGCGCCGCTGGCTGCGGCACGGGCTGCCCAGCCTGGAGCGGATGAGGAGCCGGCACTACTCCTGGGCGCGGATCTCCGGCCGGCTGCCCACCGACGCGGTGGAACAGCTCTGCATCACCAATGTGGTGCAGCAACTGGAGCATCTGCGGGCCCATGAAGCAGTGGCGAAGCGGCTGGCCGAGGGCACGCTGCAGCTGCACGGCATGTACTTCCACGTGGGCGAGGCCCAGGCCTATCTGCTCACCGATGCCCACGATCACGAGGTGGAGGGGATCTTCGCGCAGGTTGCTCCCGCATAGGTCTAAACCAATTTCTTGCCGTGAGCTCTTGTCAGGGGACGTCACGGGCTGATGAGGTATGGCCTGGGACACGAAGGTTTTCTGGAAAGGGCGATGTCGTGAGCAACGAGAGCTTGGCCAACCTGCTCAAGGAGGAGCGTCGCTTCGCGCCGCCCGCCGAGCTGGCCGCGAACGCCAACGTCACCGCGGAGGCGTACGAGCAGGCCGAGGCCGACCGGCTGGGCTTCTGGGCCGAGCAGGCCCGGCGCCTGAGCTGGGCGACCGAGCCGACCGAGACGCTGGACTGGTCGAACCCGCCGTTCGCCAAGTGGTTCGCGGACGGCAAGCTCAATGTGGCGTACAACTGCGTCGACCGCCATGTCGAGGCAGGCAACGGCGACCGCGTCGCCATCCACTTCGAGGGCGAGCCCGGCGACAGCCGCGCCATCACCTACGCCGAGCTCAAGGACGAGGTGTCGCGCGCCGCGAACGCCCTCACCGAGCTGGGCGTCAGCAAGGGCGACCGGGTCGCCGTCTATCTGCCGATGATCCCCGAAGCGGTCGTCGCGATGCTCGCCTGCGCCCGGATCGGAGCCGCCCACTCGGTCGTCTTCGGCGGGTTCTCGGCCGACGCCGTCGCCTCCCGCATCCAGGACGCCGACGCCAAGCTCGTCATCACCTCCGACGGCGGCTACCGGCGCGGCAAGCCCTCGGCACTGAAGCCCGCGATCGACGAGGCCGTCACCAAGTGCCCGCAGGTCGAAAACGTTCTCGTCGTACGGCGCACGGGCCAGGACGTCGTATGGAATGAGGGCCGCGACGTCTGGTGGCACGACATCGTCGCCCGCCAGTCCGCCGAGCACACCCCCGAGGCCTTCGAGGCCGAGCAGCCGCTGTTCATCCTCTACACGTCCGGTACGACGGGTAAGCCCAAGGGCATCCTGCACACCTCCGGCGGCTACCTCACCCAGGCCGCCTACACCCACCACGCGGTCTTCGACCTCAAGCCTTCGAGTGACGTCTACTGGTGCACCGCCGACATCGGCTGGGTCACCGGGCACTCGTACATCGTCTACGGGCCGCTCGCCAACGGCGCCACCCAGGTCATCTACGAGGGCACCCCGGACACCCCGCACCAGGGGCGCGTCTTCGAGATCGTCCAGAAATACGGGGTGACGATCCTCTACACGGCGCCGACCCTGATCCGGACGTTCATGAAGTGGGGGGACGACATCCCCGCCAAGTTCGACCTGTCCTCGCTGCGGGTCCTCGGGTCGGTCGGCGAGCCGATCAACCCCGAGGCGTGGATGTGGTACCGGGAGCACATCGGTGCCGGCAAGTGCCCGATCGTGGACACCTGGTGGCAGACCGAGACCGGCGCGATGATGATCGCGCCGCTGCCCGGCGTCACCGCGACCAAGCCGGGCTCCGCGCAGCGCGCACTGCCGGGCATCGCGGCCACCGTCGTCGACGACGAGGCGCGTGAGGTCCCGGACGGCGGGGGCGGTTATCTGGTGCTGACCGAGCCGTGGCCGTCGATGCTGCGGACGATCTGGCGCGATGACCAGCGGTTCATCGACACCTACTGGGCGCGCTTCGAGGGCAAGTACTTCGCCGGTGACGGTGCCAAGAAGGACGACGACGGCGACATCTGGCTGCTCGGCCGCGTCGACGACGTCATGCTCGTCTCCGGCCACAACATCTCGACGACCGAGGTCGAGTCCGCGCTGGTCTCCCACCCGGCGGTCGCCGAGGCGGCGGTCGTCGGTGCGGCCGACGAGACGACGGGCCAGGCGATCGTGGCCTTCGTGATCCTGCGCGGCACGGCCTCGGAATCGGACGGGCTGGTCGCGGAGCTCCGTAACCACGTCGGTACGGTCCTCGGGCCGATCGCCAAGCCCAAGCGGGTGCTGCCGGTCGCGGAACTGCCCAAGACGCGGTCCGGCAAGATCATGCGGCGGCTGCTGCGGGATGTCGCGGAGAACCGCGAAATGGGCGACGTCACGACACTGACCGACTCCTCGGTCATGGATCTGATCCAGGGCAAGCTGCCGGATGCGGGTAGCGAGGACTGAGGTTGGTCCGGGTCTGGCTGGGGCCCCGGGTGCGCGCGCGCTGGTCGTGGTGCGTGGCCGGGGCCTTTGGCTTGTCCCCCACCCCGCCCCTTCCCGAAACCGGGGGCGTTGCCCCCGGGCCCCCTTTTGTCCTCAATCGCCGGACGGGCTTGATATTTCCC